>JBOGHG010000252.1:0-5700 GCA_050744525.1 Acidimicrobiales bacterium
AGTCGTCAAACGCAAGTACGTCCGCTGGCACGTCAAACGAGCCCGCCACCGCCTATGGCCCCAACCCACCCGACCAACTACCACCACCATCCTCCGCATCTAACTGAACGGTATTGTCGGCTAGTGGCCGTCATACGTGTTGGAGCTCGGCGACGTAGGCGCGACGGGCCGTCAGCTAAGCCCACTCCGGCCCCCACATCTGCCACCGGGCTCGGACGCTGTCGCCCGCGCCTGCGGCCGCGGCCGCAGCGACCGGGCTCGTCGGGACGCCACGCTCGTAGAAGCCGACGAGCTGGCCTCGGTGGTTGAGGTCTTGGACCCAGCTGTCGGAGGCGGCGAGCGGGTGGTCGATCGTGGTTATGGCGCCGTCCTCGTACAGGAAGCCGTGGGCGACCTGGTTGGCATCCCTGTACATGCCCACGACGTGGCCCCGGTTGTTGATGCCGAGGGGGAAGGTCAGCGAGGCTCCGGGCACGTCGATCGTGGTGAGCTCGCCGTTCCGGTCGCGCACGTACCCGTGGCCGGTTCGCTGGGCATCCGCGTAGACGCCCGTGATGTCACCGCGGTTGTTGATGTCCAACGCGTTGGTGGACAGGCTCCGGGGGACGTCGATGGCTGTGTAGACGCCGTCGTCCAGCAGAAATCCGCTGCTCCTGCCGCTATTGGGGTCGACGGTGCCTCCGACGACCTGGCCGCGATCGTTGAGGCCCAGGGCCTGGGTCGGTTTGTCCGGGACGTCGATCGTCCTGAAGCGGCCCTTCTGGTACAGGAAGCCGTGGCACCCGCCGCGCGCGTCCTCGTAGTTGCCCACGATCTGGCCGCGGGCGTTGATCCTTGCCGCAAACGACCGCGAGGATCCCGGGAAGTCGATGGTCGTATACCCCCCGCGGTCGAGGAGGAACCCGCGAAAGACGAAGCCGGGGGTGTCTATCCGCCCACGATCTGCCCCCGGTTGTTGTTCCCGAAGGGCTGCGTCTCCACCCGCGCGCCGGGGTGGTCGATCGTAGTGAACCTGGCCCGTTCGAGGAGATAACCGGGGCCGAGCGGGTCGACGGGATTGTCCGTGATGCAGCTGACCGGCGGCGGCGCCTGGTCCGATGCGGTGGCGTCTGGCTGCGCCCCGGCCGGGACGGCGCCCGCCGCGGTGACGGCTAGGACCGCGGACAGGAGGGCGGCGAGGGTGCTCGCCGACCGGGCAGCGGTGATCCTGGTCGTGGTCAGTGGGGCCATGCGGCTCCTCCTCTGCGAACGGGAACTACACCCGTCGTTCGCAGCGGAGTGGAGCGCCGGATGATCTCATCGTGAAGCGAGCGGTCGCGCACGCGACCGCGTCGCTGTTGAGGTCGTGCCGGGGCCTTCGAACACCGAGTCGAAGCGCGCGCCCACCATGACGACGTTCTGACACGAAACTCGTGAGCCGTTGGCTGCAGCTGGGCGCGCGGGACCGGGCTTGCCGGACGGCTCAAGGGGATCTCAGATCCTCGACACCGGACAATCGCGACCGCGGGGTGGGGAGGGGTCCGCTACCGCGAAGCACTCCCCGAGCTTCGCGCTCACGATTGCCCGGCTGCCTGACCAGCCCGAACGCGCCTGCTGACCAGCCCGAAGGCGCCTGAGCCGAGGTTCTGTGCGCCTGGATGCGTGACGCGAGGTGCGCGCGAACCGTCGTTATCCGTCGCGCTTGCGCCGTCGCAGCTGGCGGAGCGGCATACGTGGGTTGCACCCAGTCACAGCGATTTCGTTCTCGGTTGACAGGCAAGTAGCTGCTTGCCTAACGTGTCGCCGTCGTGGGAGACGCGTTCAAAGCACTTGCTGATCCCACGCGCCGAGCGATACTCGACGAGCTCACGGACCGAGACGACCAGACGCTGTTCGAGCTGTGCTCCCGGCTCGTCACCAAGCATGGCATGGGCTCGACTCGACAGGCGATCTCGCAGCACATCGACGTGCTCGAGTCCGCCGGTCTCGTGACGACCCGCCGGGAGGGTCGCTACAAGTTCCACCACCTCGACACAGCCCCGCTGCGCCAGATTACCGACCGCTGGCCGATCCCGAGCCCGAAGGAGGAGCGATGAAGATCAACGTCATGAGTGTCATGGTCGACGACCAGGCCAAGGCGCTGCGCTTCTACACCGAGGTGCTCGGTTTCGTGAAGAAGAACGAGATCCCGCTCGGTGAGCACTCGTGGCTCACCGTCGTCTCGCCAGAGGACCCCGACGGCACCGAGCTATCACTCGAACCCGACGGGCACCCGGCGGCGCGGCCGTTCAAGCAGGCCCTCGTGGAGGATGGCATCCCGTTCACGTCGTTTACCGTCGCCGACGTCGCGGCCGAACACGAGCGTCTCGTCGCTCGTGGCGTGCGGTTCACGCAACCGCCGACCGACATGGGACCGGTGACAACCGCCGTGTTCGACGACACGTGCGGCAACCTCATCCAGATCGCAGCCGAGAACAGCTGAATTCGGTTCGGACGCAGGACTTCACGGAGCCGGCGTGCGGGGCGATGAACAGGGAACGATCTGTCGCGCCAGAGACGCGCATGCACCCCGTCGATATGTGAGCGGGGTCTCGTGGCCGACGAGGTGCTGTCGCGCTGGCAGTCCGCAAGGCCGGCGGCAGCCGGCAGGACTGCCTTTAGGTCAGGGTTCGCGCTCTTCTCCGAGCATCACGCAGACGGCGAAGGGCGCGTCGTCCCGCACGTCGTCCTCGCCCTCAACCGTGCCGCGGCTGCAGATCTCGCCGGCGTAGCGCATGCCGATGCGCTCCATCACCGCTCGGGAGCGCAGGTTGTGGCGCACGGTGCACGACACCACGGCACCCACCCCGAGCACGTCGAACGCGTAGGTGAGCCCCGCCCTGCCGATCTCCGACGCGTAGCCCTGACCCCAGCGCTCGCGGCGCAGCGCCCACCCGATCTCCAGCCAGTGCGCGTGCGCCCTGAACGGGCGCTCGCTCTCGTGCGCCTCACGCACCCAGGGCTCGTCGGGCAAGAACGCGTAGAACTGGCCCCAGTCGTCGTCGATCGGGGTCCGCGACAGGCCGCCGCGGCCGACGACCTCAGCGGTCTCGCGGTCGTAGGCCATCCACTTGTGCACGCCGTGGAGCCGCCACGACTCGGCGATCCGCCGGGCGTGGTCGTCGGCCTCGTGACGGGACGGCCGCCGCCGTCGTACCACGGGACCACGGCGTCGTCGCTGTGCACCAGCCACAGGTCGGCGGCGTTGCCCGGCCCGATCGGGACGAGACGGAGCCTGGGCGTCAGCAGCGATCGCTCGGTCCCGGACATCCCGCGCATCCTTGCCAGCAGTTGGAGTCCGAGCACACGACTTTCGCGACGATCTCGGTGTGAGCGAACCGCCCATGGCGCTGCCGTCGAGGCACGCCGACCCCGCCTCGAGCTGTTGGGCGACGGAATCGGAGCTGGCTCCTTGTGCACGGCACGACGTCCAGAACGCGCGCCGCCCCTTCGTTCGTCAGCGGAGCGGTAACGCGCAACGAGGAGGCATTCCCCGGACTTCGCTCTCACCCTTACGGGGTGGCGGCTGCGCGACCCGGGGCCGCAGCTGTCCAAGCGGCACGAGTCGGCCAAGGCGGATCGCCGTGCGTGACGGGATCATCTGTCTGATCAGCGTGGCTGAGTCGCGTCACGGCGCGTACCATGCGGGCACGTGGGCTTGGTGATCCACGCGGCGACATATGTCGCTGTCAACGCCTTGCTGGTCGTCGTCTGGGCGGTGGGCGGCGATTCCGATTGGTCGATAGAGGAGGCCCTGTCGAGCCCCGTCTCGGCGGCCCGCGACGAAGGGTTCTGGCCGCTCTGGGTCATGGCCTCGTGGGGCGTGCTACTGGCGATCCACGCCGCGGTGGCGGTCCAGGTCGGTCGTGCCCGTCGGCGTCGCCGCCGACGAGCTCGCCGGGATTCTCGGCGGCAGCGGCCCATCAGCCCGGGCCCGCCGCCGCTCGAGCGGCCGCCGCGCCGGCGGTGGGTCGCCGCACTGTTCACCGATGTGGTCGGCAGCAGCCACCTCGCCGAGAATCTCGGCGACGAAGAGTGGAGCGAGGTCATCGACGCGTACCGGCGCGTGGTCCGCGCCACGCTTGTAGCGCACGGCGGCTCGGAGGTCGGTACGCAGGGAGACGGGTTCCTATTGCGCTTCGATCACCCCGAAGACGCCGTCGGGTGCGCCATCGCGCTGCAGCGACGGTTCGATGCTGACCGCCAGGCGGGTCGGTTCACGCCGCAGGTGCGCATGGGCCTCCACGCCGGCGAGGCGCTGGGAGCTGACGACGGCGACATCATCGGCCGTTCGTTGAACGTCGCGTCCCGGGTCACGGGCTTGGCCGGCTCGGGCGAAATCCTCGTCACCGAGCCCGTCGCCGACCACCTGGGACCCGGTGTGGCGCTGGAGGATCGAGGCCTCCAGGAACTCCGCGGCCTTGGCCAGACCCGCCATGTCCTCGCGGTTCGCTGGCGCGAGCACGATGACGACGGACCGCGGGCCAACGACGTGTTGCGGGAGCCCGAGCGCGACCCGCTCGGCGATGGCTGAGTCGGCCGTTCAACGCGGATGTTTGGGCTCCGCGGGCGTCCGCGGGATGGCCCAGGAGCACATGCGCGCAGACATGATCGCGCACACGACGTCGACCGGCACGCAAGCCATCCACATGGGGTCCTCGCTCTGCACGGTCAGCCAGCACAGCCGCCGGGCATGAGTGACCAGGGCGTCGGAGCCGCCCGCCCGGCGCACCGCCGCGATCACCCCGGCGGAGTCGGCCGGGGTCCAGGCCGTGACGGTGCGGGCGCCGAGGCGGGGCAACACCCAGCGGCCCAGCAGGTAGGTCTGCTTCTCCCGGAACCGCAGCGACAGGCCCGACAGGTGGTCCTCGATGTAGAGGCCGGCGAGACGCTCCACCGACCGCGGCCCCGCATCCTGGGGGTCGCGGACGGGCGCGGACTGGGCGATGAACTGCTCGAGCTCACGGGCCGTGCCACGCGCCAACTCTTCGGTGCGGCACTTGACGAAGATCCGCACCCCCGACACCGGGTCGGTAGCGACCACCCGATGGCGGGCCTCGCTGGCCGAGGGGGCGTAGATGCGGGTGCCGTGCTCGAGCTGGGCGAGCGGCTTCTTGCGATAGCGACTGGGCGTGACAGCAGACCACCTCGTGGCACGCAGCCATACGAGCTGCTACCGATGGCCGCCGTGGGCGAACCTTTGTGCCCGAAACCCGTGCCTGGCAGCACTGAATGTCGACTGTGTCGTCCAACCTGTGCGTTCCCGTCGTCAGCGGCATCTCGGCCGAATGACTGGAGCAGGGGTGGGCGAAGCCGATCACCGATTTTCGGGCTCCTCGGCCGGGTGGTGCTTGCTCGCTGTGCCCCGTCGCTGATCGGTTTGCCATCGCCCGCGACCCTTGGGAGCTTCACCCAATTGCCGCGATGGTCATCCCCCCGGCCGTGGCCGCAGTGAGCAATGCTTCGCCCCCTGCGACGAGGACGAGGTCTCGATCGTCCACCCGATGCGCGGCCGCGAGGTGCACAGCGTCGTAGCCCCGAAGACCGTGCGCCTCTGCGAGTTGCCCTGCATGCCGAGCGAGCGGGTCGTCGACCTCGACCAGATCGAGCTCTTTGTATCTCGAGTCGAGCTCGGTCACCGTGGCCCGAAGCTGGCGAGCTGTCAGCCTTCCAAGGCGGTGC
>JBOGHG010000253.1:0-5692 GCA_050744525.1 Acidimicrobiales bacterium
GCCTTGAGAGGCGTGCCCACCAGCAGCGGATCTTCCGGCACGCGGACCTGGAGCAACTGGGGGAGCCGGGTGAGAAGGCGCAGACCCCTTTCACGGGAAGTCACCAACAACTCGAGGTCGTGTCGGATGGCGTCCCTGTCTGGAGCAACGAAGGTCGCGGAACCCGGCATCAGTCACCCCAGGTGTGCTCGTGCGGCGGCCAGCATGTCAATGTCATGACCATAACACCCTGAACTCGCATAATGGTAGATACCGAGGATACCAGATTTCGCTATATAACTGAAATCTAGAACTCTAGACATACAGTCTCCCACGTGCCTACCGTCCTTACACCGGCAACGCGCCAGCCGCAGCCGGTGGAGGAAGAAGCAGTGTCGGGTGACGAGTCGGTCCATCACCTGTTGCTCACGGCCACTGCCCATCGGCAACAGGCCAGGGTGCGTCGCTTCGCCGCGCGAGAGACAAGGCGGGCCCGGCGCGCCGGTCGCATCTGGGATGCTCTCGCCAGATCGACGCCAACCGCAGCGCATCTCGTCCTGGTGGGTGCGCTCGTGGTGGTGGCCACGGTGGCGGACCGGCCGGTGTTCGAGCCCTTCGGCCTCGACGATCGGTCGACACTGCTGGTCGCGCTTGGCGTGAATGCACTCATCGCGGTGCTCGCCGACCTCGGGGTCGGCAGCAAGCTGCACGAGTTGGCGCAGACGCCAACTGCGTTGCGCAGTGGGCTGCGGTGGTCCTCCCAGGTCGCGCTCTTGATCGCCTCTGTGGTCGTGGCCGTAGGCGCCGCGCTGGCGATCGCATGGGCAAGGGCGCGCCAGTTCGCCTCGGACACCGATGCGCTGTTCGGCTCTCGCTCTCCGGGCTTCGTGGGCGGCCTCGTCCTCTTCGCCACGATCGGCTTGGCGCTGTTCGTGGCCGCGGCGATCGTCGGTTGGCGGCGTCGGGAGAAGCCAGGTCGTCCTTCGGCAGCGCAGACCGAACGTGTTCGGCGGGCCCGGCGCGCGGCCCTCGCCCGACTCGAGAGTCGGGTGTGGCAGCGTGTGGACCGCGCAAACGCGGCTGTAATCCGCGACGCCGCCCGCCTGGCGTACGAGGGAATCATGGCGGGCAATTTGCCCACGGTGGTATTTCCCGCGGACACCTCCGAGTTCCTGAGGGTTGAGCGGGCCCGTATCGACGCCGAGGAGCCCCCCGATGCGCGTGCCGCGTGACCACCGGGGGATCGTGGGCGTGGTGATGTTGGCGCTGGTGAGTACTGCGTGCGGTTCTGTGGGCGATCAGTCGACACCCGACCTGCAGCCTCGCGTCGTGCTCATCGTCCACGTCGGGGACGCTGACCCCGGCCAGATCCGTGGCGACGTTCGGGACTTGGTCATGGCCGCGGCGCACGACGGGGCTCGGCTCGAGGTGTATGCGCTCGACAGCGGATCCGCGGCGTCAATGTCGCAGGTGGTGCTGTCCGACGAGGCCAACGGCGGCAACTTCGTGCTCACGGGCGGGAACCAGCGCTACCGGGACCAGGAGGCGCTGCGCTACGCCGATCTCGTGATGCGCGATCTCGATGCGCTGTTCGATACGGCGACGGCCTCACCGACCGGAGCCGATGTCATCGGGGCGATCGTTTATGGCGTCGCAGCCGTGGACCGCCTTCCCGGCGACGGGTCGGCCACTGTGTCGTTGATCACGGGAGGTGGGGTTCATCGCACCCGTGCGCTCGACCTCGTCGCCGAGGAGGTCTCGCCGGAGAATGCCGCCGAGGTCGCCAGCCGGGTCGAACCGTTGGCCGTCCCAGCGGGTGTCGTGGTGGAGGTACGCGGCGTCGGACGGTTCGAGGGGGCGATCCCGCCAGTAGACCCGCAGTTCGCGCAGGGGGTCCGCATGTTCTGGGAGGTGCTGTGTCCCAGCTGCCGGTTCCATTGACGCCGCCGCCCAACCGGCACGTTGCTCAGCGTGCGGTACGGCTGATCTGCAGCTGCGTTCTCGCCGGGCTCGCTTCCAGCGCCTGCGGCGCATCCGAATCGGCGCCGCCCCGGATGGACCGCCGCGAGCATGATCGCGTCTCGGGCCTGCTCCCATCGCCACCCACGGTCGCCGGCGAAGTACCTCGAGCGGGCCTCGTGCCGGGAACGCTTCCGCGGGCGGGCGAGGCGACCGCCGTGACCCCGTCGGCAACGACGCCGAATCCGGGCGAGCCATGCACCACCTACACGCTCACGAACGTGAACTTCGCGACCAACTCGGCCGGCATCACCGAGGAGGCCGCTGTCACCATGGGCGACCTGGCGGCGGTGTTGGTCGCCTGTGAATGTCCGTTGACGCTGCATGGCTTCGCCGATCCGAGGCCGACCTCATACCCCGGTGGGAACGAACGGCTGTCGTTCGACCGAGCGTCGAGTGTTCGTACGGAGCTGATCGGCCGAGGTGTGCCGCCAGAGCTGGTCGTCGCGGTGTTCGGTCACGGCACCGAGAACCCTGTTCGCGGAGACCTCGCCGCCAGTCGCCGCGTCGAGATAGAACTCGAGTGCCCCGGGCGCTGATCGGTCCGGGCCGAAGATCCGTCGCCGCATGAGCAGATCAGGCGAAGTCGATCGAAGAGAAGCGGGCCAGCTTGGAGAGCTTGTGCTGGGCGCTGATGAGGCGGACCGTGCCCGACTTGGAGCGCATGACCAGCGACTGGGTCGAGGCGCCCTGGCTGTCGTAGTGGACGCCCCGCAGCACCTCACCGTCGGTGATGCCGGTGACGGCGAAGAAGCAGTTGTCGCCGCCGACCAGGTCGTCGGTGCTCAGCACCTGGTCGAGGGCGTAGCCCTGGGCGATGGCGGCCTGGCGCTCCTCGTCGTTGCGCGGCCAGAGGCGGCCCTGGATCGCGCCGCCCATGCACTTCATCGCAGTGGCGGCGATGACGCCCTCGGGGGTGCCGCCGATGCCGAACAGCACGTCGGCACCCGAATCGGGCCATGCCGTCGACACGGCGCCGATGACGTCGCCGTCCTGGATCAGCCGGATGCGGGCCCCGGCGGCCCGCACCTCGGCGATGAGATCGCCATGGCGCTCCCGATCGAGGATGACGGCCGTGACGTCGCGCACCGACTCGCCCTTGGCCCGGGCCACCGCCTGGAGGTTCTCGGTCGGTGACTTCGTGATGTCGATGGCACCGCCCGATTCCTGTCCGACGGCGATCTTCTCCATGTAGACGCAGGGCCCGGGGTTGAACATCGTTCCCCGCTCCGACACGGCGATCACCGAGATGGCGTTGCCCCGCCCGAGCGCGGTGAGCGTCGTGCCCTCGACGGGGTCCACGGCGATGTCGGTGAGCGGCCCGGTGCCGTCGCCGATCCTCTCGCCGTTGTAGAGCATCGGGGCTTCGTCCTTCTCGCCCTCGCCGATCACGACGATCCCGTCCATGGGGACGCCGTCGAGGACGATGCGCATCGCGTCGACCGCGGCGCCGTCGGCACCGTTCTTGTCGCCTCGGCCCATCCAGCGGGAGGCAGCCAGCGCCGCCGCCTCGGTGACCCGCACCAGCTCCATTGCGAGGTTGCGGTCGGGCGGCTGTCTGGTGGCCATGCGGGGAAGATAGTCGCCTGGTTGAATGGGTTCGTGGGCCAGCTCTCCGACCCGTACGAGCAGGCCGAGGACGAGGGCCTCGGCATCACCATCTCCGGCCTCCCGGGCGAGCCGGGCGAGCCCGAGCCCGATGCCGGGGCGGTGCGGGGCGACGACTCCGCCCCCGATGACGCCGACGTCGAGGTCGTCTACGAGCTGGACGACTGGAGCGAGATCGAGCGCGGCGCCGTCACCGACCGCTTGCGCGAGGCCGGGATCCCCCATGGGTGGGACGCCACCGCGTTGCACGTGGCCGAGGCCGACGAAGCGGCGGTCGAGAACATCCTCGACATCATCGAGGGCGACAACGCCGGGGCCCTGACTCTCGACGCCGACCAGGACCAGGTCGCCTACGACCTGTCCGACTGGGACGACGATCGCCTCACCGCGTTGGTGGACGAGCTCGACGCCGCCGGCGTCGCCCACGGCTGGGACGAGGACGAGCTGTTCGTCTACGCCGCCGACGAGCAGGCGGTCGACGAGCTGCTCGACCGGGTGGCCCATCCCCACGAGCTGCCGCCCGAGACCGACGACGGGCCGGCCGGCGCCGAGCTGCTGGGCGAGGTCTTCGTCGCCGCCGACCGGCTGCAGCACGATCCGGACGACCACGAGGGCACCGTGACGATGCTCGACCTGGGCCACGCCGTCGAGGGGGCGGACCCGCCCTACGGCCTCGGGTCCAAGGAGTGGGACCACCTGCGGGGCCGGGTCGGGGCGCTGTGCTCGCAGCTGCGGGCACCGAAGGTCGACGAGGACGCGGTCATCGACGCCGCCCGCGACCTCCGCAACGCCCTCCGTTCGTACGTGTGACCCCAACCGAACTTGCGGCGGTTGGAGCTGCCATGGCGTCCGTAAACACCGCAAGTTCGCATTGGGGGGCCGCCACCGCGCCTTCGGGCTGCCGGTCGGTCCCACCGTTAGCATGCGTCCGTGATCCTGGCTGAGCTGGAGGTGTTCCACTCGCGGCCCATCGCACCCACCCGACGGGTGGCACTGGGGCATCGCGACCTCCCCTGCAGCCCGGCGCCCGGGTTCGGTGGCATCCTGCTCGGCGGCATCGTGGCCGCCTACATCCCCGCCCTCGACCCCGAGTTGTTCGACGACCTCCACCGCCTGACGCTGCGCCTCGAGTCCGGCCGCCGCATCCCCCAGCCCCGGCTGCGCCATCGCCTCCAGACCGACCGGGTCGGCCTGCAACGAAGCGTCCACCGGTTGCGCGGGGAGGGGGAGGACCTGGCGTTCGAGCTCGACGACAAGGGCTCGCCGGCGCACCACATCCTGGCCGCCGTCTACGCCGCCGGCGAGCTCCCGCTGGGTCCCCGGGCCCGGGTCATGGATGCGATCCGGAGGGCGATGCGCTGGACCGGCGCCATCGACGGCTCCCTGGTGGCGTACCTGTCGGGGGTGAGCCGCCGCCAGGACTGGTCGGCCGAGGCCTTTCGCGACCCCGTGGGCTGGGCCATCGGCGTGCTCGACCTCCGCAACGGCAGCGGCACCCGGCCGGACCGCAAGGCCGTCCAGGGTCGCTTCCGCGACCTGGTCCGCCGCGCCCATCCCGACCACGGCGGCGATACCGCCGCGGCCGCCGCCCGTCTGGCGGAGCTGGCCGAGGCCCGGCGGATCCTCCTCGCCGGGGCCTAGCGCGGGTGCCCGGCACGGTGAGCGGCGGGGCGGGGGCGGTCCTGCTGTTCCCCGGCGCCGGCAGCGGTCGTGACCACCCGGCGCTGGTGGCGATCGACCGGGCCCTGGCGCCCGTTCCGGTCGTGCGCGCCGACTTCCCCTATCGACGCGAGGGGCGCAAGGCTCCCGATCGTCCGGCCAAGCTGATCGCCTGCGTCGACGACGAGGCGGCGGCCCTGGCGGACACCGCCGGGATCGATCCGGCGGCCGTGGTCCTGGGCGGGCGGTCCATGGGCGGGCGCATGTGCTCGATGGCGGTGGCCGAGGGACTGCCCGCCGCCGGCCTGGTGCTGATCGCCTACCCGCTCCATCCCCCTGGTCGCACCGACAAGCTCCGCGTCGACCACTTCCCGGACATCACGGTGCCCTGCCTGTTCTTGTCCGGCACCCGCGATCCCTTCGGCGC
>JBOGHG010000254.1:0-5691 GCA_050744525.1 Acidimicrobiales bacterium
GCCCCAAGCTCCTGTTACAACAGGTCCCCGAGCCCAAGACCACCAAGAACCGCATGCACCTCGACATCGAAACCGCCGACATCGAGACCGAAGCCGCCCGGCTCGAAACCCTCGGCGCCCGGCGCGTCCAGGACGAGCACATCCACGAACACGGCACGACGTGGATCCTCATGACCGACCCCGAAGGCAACGAGTTCTGCGTCTGCGACAGCGGCGCCGGAGGCGCCGGAGGCGACCAGGGTCGGCCGTCATAACGCGCCACCGGGCCGGTCCCCCGGGAAATCAGGCGCAGCCGGCGTCTTCGAGAGCGTCGACCCGCCACGTGCGTACGCCTTCGACGGCGGCCGACGACCCGGTGACCGCGTCGGGGTGATTCTGCGCCGCCCTGCCTGACGGCCGATGACGACGGTCAGCGCGGCCAGAACGTCTCGGGACGCACGGCTGGCCCATCGCGGACGGACCTGCGGGGCGATGTGGCCTGCTCGGACCGAGCGTCGCCGCCGCGGTTGCGGCCGGCATGCGCTAGGCCGGTGATGTTAGGTTCGTCGACACCGGCGGCCCGACTGTGCCGAGGGTAGAGCGGGGGGAGCTTCCTGGGGATCGCATGAACGTGAGACCTCGTCACCTCGTTGCGGTGGTCGCGGCGGCCGGGGCACTTGGCGCGTCGATCGCGGCGACACCGGCCGGCGGGCAGCCAAGCCCACCTGGATCTCGAGAACCGGACCGGGCCTTCTACATCCTCCCTCCCGGCAACTTCGGCGGCCTGCCCACCACCGATGAGTCGCGCGACCAGCTCCCGCTCTACGACGCGCTCACACCACTACGAGGCGACGTCACCGACGCCGACATCGAGGCCAACTTCCTGCCGGAGGACTTCGCGCCGGTCGGCGCCACCCGCGAGGAACCCACCGGTCGTCCCGGTACGAGGATCCTCTACGACGAGTTCGGCGTCGCTCACATCTACGGCCGGACCAGGGCCGACCTCGCCTTCGGCGCCGGCTGGGTGACCGCTCGCGACCGGGGCCTGCTGATCCAGCTCGGTCGGGGCCCGGCGCGCGCGGCCGTCGCCGACATCCCGGGCATCGACGCGTTCAGCCTGGTGACCAGCGGTCAGTCGTTCGTCCCCAGCGAAGCCACCGAGCAGCTGGTCTCGGACCAGGTTGATCTCCTCATCGAGACCTACGGCGACAAGGGCCGCCAGATCATCGCCGACGCCCAAGCCGGGGCCGACGGCGTCAACGCCTACTGGGAGGCCCACGGGATCGACCAGCCGCCGGCCACGGTCAACGACGTCATCGCGACCGCGGCCTTCATCGGGTCGATCTTCGGCGCGGGAGGGGGCGACGAGGCGTCCAACGCCGAGCTCCTGGCGACGCTGCAGGAGGGACTCGGGCCCGAGCTGGGGACGCAGGCGTGGGAGGACGCCATGCTCTCCGACGACCCCGAGGCACCCACCACGATCAAGCGGCGCTTCAACTACGGGCCACGGACCGGCGGCAAGGTCACGGGCTCGGTGGTCGTCGATCCCGGCTCGGTCCGGTCGCTCGACCCCCGGCAGCCGGCGGCGGCCGCAGCGTCGACGCCGGCGTCGGGCGCGGGGCAGCTCGACGCGACTTACCCGGCGGCGGGGCCCGTGCCCTCCCGGGAAGCGTCGAACTTCCTGTTGGTCGACCGGAAGAGGTCGGCGACCGACAACACGCTCGCCGTCATGGGACCCCAGCTCGGGTACTTCTATCCGGAGATCGTGCAGCAGATCCATCTCAGCGGACCGGGCATCGAGGCTCAAGGCGTCGCGGTGCCGGGCATCACGATGTACATCCTGATCGGACGCACCCAGGACTACGCCTGGAGCCTGACGTCGGCCGGCCACGACGTGCGCGACGTCTTTGCCGAGCGGTTGTGCAACCCCGACGGCACGCCACCCACCCGCGAGTCGACCCACTACGTGTTCGAGGGCACGTGCCGGCCGTTCGAGATCTTCGACGCCGGCACGCTGAACGGCACGCCGATCCGCTATCCGCGATCGGTCCACGGGCCCGTCATCGGCACCGCCACGGTCGACGGGGAGCCCTACGCCCTGACTCGCAAGCGTTCGACGTTCGGGCGTGACGGCCTGAACCTCGCGGCCCTCAAGGACATGACCGAGGGCAGGGCCGACACGGCGAGGCGGTTCTTCGAGGCGGCGAACCAGTTCGAGTTCACGTTCAACTGGGCCTACGCATCGCGCACCGAGACCGCCTACTTCTCGTCCGGGCTGCTCCCCCGGCGGGCGCGCGGCCTCGACCGGCGGCTGCCGACGCTCGGCACCGGCGAGTACGAGTGGCGGGGCTTCCTGCGCCAGCGCCAGCACCCCCACGAGGTGCGCGGCCCCGGCGATCTCCTGCTCAACTGGAACAACCAATCGGCGCCCGGCTTCCTGCACGGCGACGGCGGCGGATTCGGGTCGGCGCACCGGGTGGAGCTGTTCGACCAGTGGCCCCGGCACCCCACCCTCGCCGACACCGTGAGCGTCATGAACCGGGCCGCCACCGAGGACGTCCGCTCGCCGGTGTGGCCCGTCGTCAGCCGGGTGCTGCGCACCGGGCCCGCCCCCAGCGCCCTGGCCGACCGCACGGTGGCCCTGCTCGACGACTGGGTCGTCCGGGACGCGCCGCGCCTCGACGCCGACCTCGACGGGGACTACGACGACGCCGGCCCGGTGATCCTGGACCGTCTCTGGCGACCCGTCGCCGAGGCGGTCATGCGGCCCGTGTACGGCGACCTCACCGACGATCTGGACGACGTTCGGAGTCTGGGCGGAGGGGCGGGCCAGTCGTACGTCGACAAGGACCTGCGCACCCTCCTCGGCGACCGGGTCAAAGGTCGGTTCAAGCTCAGCTACTGCGGCAACGGCTCGCTCGACGCCTGCCGGGCGTCGCTGTGGGCGGTCGTCGAGCGGGTGGCGGGCGAGCTCGCCGCCGAGCAGGGGCCGGAGCCCTCGACCTGGACGGGCACCGCGGACCGCACCGGGTTCGACCCCGGCCTCATCCCCGACACCATCCGCACCACCAACCGCCCCACGTTCCAGCAGGTACTGGAGCTGGCCCACGAGACGAGCCCGGGCCGCAGAGCCGGACGATCGGGCCCCGAGATCTTCACCGGCGACGTCGAGGACTTCTACGTCGTGCCGGACCCGCTGCCCGCAGGCCGGCCGGGTGAGCTGATCCGCATCCAGGAGCTGGGCGAGGCCAACGGTCGCGTCACCCTGCGGATGATGTACCACTCCCGCGACGCGCAGGACCGCGACCGCGCCGTCACCGGGATCGTCACCTATCCGACCGCTCCCGCCCCAAAGCGAGGGTGGCCGGTCATCTCGACAGCGCACGGCACGACCGGGCTCGCCAGCCAGTGCGCACCGAGCCGCTTCACGAGCGAGGCGCCCGGCTGGGGCGTCGACGGGGTGTGGGTCATGACCGACTACATCGGGCTCGGTCCCGTCGGGGAGGTGCACCCGTTCCTCTCGAAGACCGCCGAGGGCCACGCGGTCATCGACGCGGTGCGGGCCGTCAGCCGCCTCCCGGATGCCCACGCCGGCAAGCGCTGGGTGTCGATCGGCCATTCACAGGGTGGCCACGGCGCGATCGCCGCGGCCGAGCTCGCCCACGAGCACGCACCCGAGCTCGAGTTGGTCGGCACCGTGGCGCTCGCGCCGGGCGCCATGTTCGACCGTGTCTACGGCGGCATCGATCCGATCGTGACGACCATCCTGACGCTGATGGGCCTCTACGGCGGCGCCTCGGAGCATCCGGACATCGACGTCACCGACTACGTGACACCCGCGGCACACCAGGTCGCGGCGTCCGTCTTCCAAACAGGCTGCCTAGACGAGATCACCGAGTCCCTCATCCCGGTCGCGGTGGCGGGCCCGTTCACCGCCGATCCCCGGACGACCGAGCCGGCGCGCTCGATCATCCTGGGCAACGATGTCGGCAACGTCGCCGTCAAGAAGGTCCCGCTCTTCCTGGCCTCGGGGACGCTCGACGACCGAGTCGTGATCGACAGGGTCCGCGATCTGTTCGACCGGTTGTGCGCCAACGGGCAAGTCACCGAGTTCGTCGTCGTCGAAGGCGCGACCCACGGCAGCGTCATACCGCTCACCTCGGCGCAGGTGACGGCCTTTCTCGAGGATCGTCTCGCCCGCCAGGAGCCCGTCGACTCGTGCCCCTCCGCTGGCTGACGCCGACCAGCACGTGCTGCCATCGGACTGGAAGTCCTCCTCCTCCCCCAACATCGGATCAGCGCTCGCCCAGGATCTCGGCGGCCAGGCCCTCGATGATCATCTCCTCGTAGGGCGGCAGCGGCCGAGCGCGTGCATGAACCTCCTCACGTGTGGGAAGGCGACCGTTCTTGGGTTCCTCTGCGTGAACGCACCGGCTCATGCGGTCGTCAGCAAGTGACGGTGTTCCTCTACGCTGCCATCAAGCACCTGGAGCTGGATACCGCCCTCGACATCGACCGAGATGATCAACCGGCGACGATCGTGGCGGCGAGAGCGGCGCGGTGGTCCTTCGTCCACGGCGGGCCGAGCACCACCCGTGGCCCGTGGAGGATCTGGTCGGCGCTGTCGCCCAGCAGCCGCTTCGCCTGGCCGGCGACCTGCTTGGTGTCGTAGAGGTGGACCGCCCAGCCACGTTCGGCGGCCACGGCGGCGAGCACCTGCCGGTACATGACGGGATCCGCTCGGGACTCGAGGGGCGGGCGGCGGAGCACGGCGATGGCGTCGGGGAAATCCGCCGGCCAGACCCGCAGCGAGATCGACACGATCGGTGCGGGCAGCGAGCCGGCCAGGTCCTCGAGCGCCACCCTGGTCGCTCGAGCAGCCGACGACCGCACGTCCGCGACCAGCGCTGCCAGCTTGTCGTCGTCCAACGGCTGGCCGTCCGAGGAGTCGGACCTGTGCATTTCCCACGACTGGTGGTGAATCGGCGCCGCCGGTACCCCTGGTTCGAGGAGCTCCAGCCGGCGGCGATCGACGACGGCATGGTCGCCGGACGCGGTCACGGCGACGGCCCAACCCAGGTGGTCGAAGATGCCCACACGCACCCACCGATGCTCGCGCGCCCGCATTCGCGGCGCGTCTGCCAACTCGCGCAAGAGAACCAGCGTCGACCCAGGGAGCTCAGGCGTCGAGTGGGATCGCTACCCGGGTACGCAGTTCGGGCGTGTCCTCGGCGATACGCCACAGCGACACGGTCCCCCCAGCCGCCTCAGCGAGCCAGATGACGCCGAGGGTCATCTCCTGCTCGTCAGGCAAGCCGAGGTGCGAGCCGGTCGTCGTGCCCCCCGCCGATGCGGCTTGACCGCCCGCTGAGACGCACCGGCACAAGCGCCAGCCCCTGCCAGCTGATGCCTCCGGGAACCACCTGATCGCAGCCCGTCCCAGCCCGCACAGTAGATCCGGTAGAAGACCGGTCACTCAGCAGAAGAGCCGGCACTCTCGCACCGGCTTCGACCTGCAGTTTCGCTACCTATACCACGGGATACCAGCCCGTGGAGTAGAAAAAGTGGGCAACCCTCGGTTCAGCGTCCTCGTCGCCGACGACGACATGGCGCCTGACCGAGGGCTCGAAGCGGGGGCGCAGATGCGCGGGGCGCGCCCACAATCGCAGGTCGTTGGTCATGTCCATGAAGTCGACGGCGAGGTCGTACGTG
>JBOGHG010000255.1:0-5596 GCA_050744525.1 Acidimicrobiales bacterium
CCTGGCCGTCGACGTCGCGGTGCCCCGGCCCGGCCGCCGGGTCATCGGCATCGACGTGTCGCTGAGCGCGGGTGACCTCGAGGCCGAGGTGGTACGCGCTCACGCCGTCGCCATCCGTCGCGGCGAGTTCCCCACCGGCGAGGGGCACCGCTCGTTCCTGGAGCCGGGGCCCGAGGCCGGGGTCGACAGCCCCTTCATCTTCGAGGATGGCGACGGCCCCGCGTTCCACCGCACGGGTATGGAGGTGCGCTTCGTGGGCGGCGGCGCCGGCCAGCCCGGCCCGGCCAAGGCCTGGTTCCGCCTGCGCCGGCCGGTGGTGGGTGACGAGGAACCCAGCGGCGTGCAGCGCGCCGTGGCGGCGGCCGACTTCGGCAACGGCGTCTCCTGGGTCCTGCCGCCCGACCGCTGGATCTTCGTCAACCCCGACCTCACCCTGCACCTGGCCCGGCCGCCGCGGGGCGAGTGGATCGGCCTCGATGCCGTCACCATTCCCAGCGACCAGGGCATGGCGCTGGCCGAGAGCGCGGTCTACGACGAGCACGGTCGGGTGGGACGGGCGGCCCAGAGCCTGCTGCTGCAGCCGCGCGCCGACGGGTGAACGGCGACCCATCCCGCGGCGACAACAACGTGGCTGCGCTCCACGGGGCGATCGCCGCGGTGGTGCCCGACCGCGAGTGCATCGTGGCCCCGGCCCGAGCGGCCGTCGGAGCGGGAGGCATGGCCCGAGCGG
Organism: Acidimicrobiales bacterium; assembly: GCA_050744525.1. GTDB lineage: Bacteria > Actinomycetota > Acidimicrobiia > Acidimicrobiales > VFJN01 > DASQUK01. Next base: position 731 of record JBOGHG010000255.1, read on the forward strand.
CCGTCGGAGCGGGAGGCACGTACCGTCGCCTCACGTGGCGCGAGGTCACCGACCGGACCTGCCGCTTCGCCGGGGTCCTGGCCGGCGCCGGGCTGGGATTGCGGAGCGATCCCGGTCCGGGTGCCGGCGACCCCTGGGAGTCGCCCCACGACCACGTCGCCCTGTACCTCCACAACGGTCCCGAGTACCTCGAGGGCATGTTGGGCGCCTGGAAGGCCCGCTGCGCGGCGGTCAACGTCAACTACCGCTACGTGGCCGCCGAGCTGGCCTACGTGCTGCGTGACAGCGATGCGGCGGCCGTCGTCTACCACGCCTCGTTCGCACCCACGCTGGGCGAGGTGCTGCCCGACCTGCCCGGCGTGCGGCTGCTCCTCCAGGTCGACGACGGCTCGGGCACCGCCCGGCTCGACGGCGCCGCCGACTACGAGGCGGCCCTGGCCGCCGCCGATCCCCTCGTGCCGGCCGGCCTCTCCCCCGACGATCGCTACATCCTCTACACGGGCGGCACGACCGGCATGCCCAAGGGCGTGCTGTGGCGGCAGGGCGACTTCCTCGCCACCTGCCTGGGGGTGGAGGGCACGAGCGCCGACCTGGTGGCCACGGCCGCCCGCCGGGGAGCAGCGCTGCGCACGCTCCCGGCGGCGCCCTTCATGCACGGTGCCGCTCACTGGAACGCCATCTCGGCGTTCGTCGCGGGCGGCACCGTGGTCGTGCCGGATCGCCCCAGCCGGTTCGAGCCGGCCGACGTGTTGGCCACCTGCGAGCGCGAGCGGGTGACCGCCCTGCAGATAGTGGGCGACCCGTTCGCGCGCCCGCTGCTGGAACAGATGGACGCTCGCCCGTACGACCTCTCGCCGCTGCGCTTCCTGCTGTCGGGCGGCGCCCCACTGTCGGGCCCCGTCAAGGCGCGGTTGCTCGAGCGGATCCCGGGGCTGCGGATCGTCGACGTCCTCGGGTCGTCGGAGACGGGCCGCCAGGCGGTGGCCGGGGCCGAAGCGCCGGCCACGGCCACCGGGGCCGGGCCGACGTTCCGGCCCGGCGACCATGCCGTGGTGCTGTCCGGGGACCGCAGCCGGCGCCTGGCGCCCGGCGACCACGAGGTCGGCTGGCTGGCCCAGGCCGGCCGCGTGCCGCTGGGGTACCTCGGCGACGCCGCCAAGACGGCCGCAACCTTCCCGGTGATCGACGGCGTCCGCCACGCGGTGGCCGGCGATCGGGTGCGCCTGTTGGCCGACGGTGCGATCGAGCTGCTGGGGCGCGACTCGGTGACCATCAACACCGGGGGCGAGAAGGTGTTCGCCGAGGAGGTCGAGCAGGCGCTCACGTCGCATCCCGACGTCGCCGACGCCATCGTCACCAGCCGGCCCAGTGAGCGCTGGGGCCGGGAGGTCGTGGCGGTCGTCGCTCCCCGTCCCGGCACCGAGCTCTCGGGGCTGCACGACGAGCTGCGGGACCACTGCCGCAGCAGCCTCGCGGGCTACAAGGTGCCCAAGGCGTTCTGCTGGGTCGAGCGGGTCGTCCGCTCCCCGGCCGGCAAGCCCGACTACGCCTGGGCCCGGGCGATCGCCAACGGCCAGCCGGCCCCGGGCGTCGTCCCCTAGGACTGCGACCTATTCCGACCACTCGTCGGTCGTGTAGCGCCAGACGCGGGCGTCGGCCGGCCACGAGTCGCCGGTGATGCCGGCCTTGCGCAGGAGCAGGTCGAGGAAGCCCTCGGCGTCGTCGACCTTGCCCCACACGCTGGGAAGGAACGTCCCCCGCAGGCCCTCGGCCGACAGCACCAGGCCGTCGACGCCCGGGCGTAGGCTCCGCTCGACCTCGTCACGGTCGCCCGCAACCGGGCTGAGCGGCGACAGCACGGAGATCGTCAGCGCGGCCTCTGCCAGCTCGTCGAGCTCGAGCGCCGGATAGCGGGGATCGTCGAACGCCGCCGCCCGGGCGTTGAGCGCCACGTCGCGCCACAGCGAGCGCTGCGGCTCGAGCGACCCGATGCAGCCGGCCGGCCGGTCCGCCAGATGGAGGCTCACGAACGAGCAGCCCGGAGGCCGGAGGCACTCGGGAACGTCGTCGTCGTCCAGCGGGTAGGGCTCGCCCGCCTTCACCTCGTGCTCGATGACCCGGCGGGCCAGATCGGTCAGCCAGCGCCGTTCCGTGTCGCGGAGCGGCCGCGGTGCCACGAAACCGAAACTGCCGTAGCCAACGACCCGGTCGACGTCGCCCGACATGTCCGCCGACGTGGACGCCGCCAGCATGCGCGCCACCACCCCGTGGTCGCGGGCGGCGACGAGCAGGCCACGGATCGGCATACAGCCGCAGGCGTCGTAGGGGCCCACGTCGTCGGACCGGCCCTCGAGGATCGCCACGGCCGTCCGCTGGTCCCGCGCCCGGGCGCTGGCATCGTCGAGGTAGTGGCTGAGGTCGGAGGAAACGACCACCACGGTCTCGTCGCCGCCCCAGACCCGCTCCAGCACCCGGCCGGTGGCCTCGGCGCTCCCCCGGCCCACCACCAGCGGCACGATCGTCACCGGCCCCAGCACCTCGTGGATGAACGGCAGGTGGACCTCGAGGCTGTGCTCGGGACCGTGGGCGTCGTCGGCCTCTACGGCGTCACCCCGCTCCACCAGTTCCCGGCACGCGGTGACGTCCACGGCCATGTCCCCCAGCGGCGTGCGCCATGCCTCGGCGGTGCTCACCCCCACGCCGGGGACCGGCACGCGGTGGGCCGGGCCTGCGACCACCACCCGCTGCACCCGGCCCCGCCACGGCGCCAGCGCCCGGTACGCGGCACCCGCCGTCGGGCCCGAGTAGCGGTAGCCGGCGTGGGGTGCGATCACCGCCTTGGGCGGCACCAGGTCCGGCGCTGCCGTGGCGGTGCGCACGTGATCGGTCACCTCCGACCGCAGCCGCCCGGGATCCGCCGGATAGAACAGCCCGGCCACGGCCGGCGGCCGCACCCAGCCGGTCGCCGTCGCCGCCTCCATGGTCCCCGGCCTTCTACGCTCGGCTGCCGGAGAGTCGTACGCCCACCCGGCGCCGGCCCCAGCTCCCGGGGGGCCCGTCGAAGTGCCCCGCCAGCTGCCAACCACAGGCGTCGCAGCGGCCGTCGTCGCTCAGCTGCGAGCGCCCCAGCTCGTACCAGTCGCGCTCGATGAGCAGGGCGCCGCAACCCGGGCACCAGGTGCTCGACCCGTCACGGTCGTGGACGTTGCCGGTGTAGACGTAGCGCAGCCCGTTGCGCAGGCCCCACCGCCGCGCCCGGCTCAGGGTCTCGGGCGGGGTGTGGGGGACGTCCATCATCTTGAAGTCGGGGTGGAAGGCGGTGAAGTGCAGGGGCACGTCCGGCCCCAGGTGCTCCCCCACCCACGAGGTCAGCTGGTCCAGCTCCTCGTCGCCGTCGTTGCGCCCGGGGATCAGCAGCGTCGTGATCTCGAACCAGACGTCGGTCTCGTGGCGCAGGTACTCCAGCGTCTCCAGCACCGGCTCCAGGTGGCCGACGCACACGCGCTTGTAGAACTCCTCGGTGAAACCCTTGAGGTCGACGTTGGCGGCATCCAGGTGGGCGTAGAAGTCGCGTCGGGGCTCGGGGCAGATGTACCCGGCGGTGACGGCGATGGCCTTGATGCCGACCTCGTGGCACGCGTCGGCCACGTCGCTGGCGTACTCGACGAAGATCGTCGGGTCGTTGTACGTGAAGGCGACGCTGCTGCAGCCGAGCTCGACGGCGGCGGCGGCGATCGCCTCGGGTGAGGCGGCGTCGGCGAGAGTGTCCATCTCCTTGGACTTGGAGATGTCCCAGTTCTGGCAGAAGCGGCAGGCGAGGTTGCAGCCGGCGGTGCCGAAGGACAGCACCGACGTCCCGGGCAGGTAGTGGTTGAGCGGCTTCTTCTCGATCGGATCGATGCAGTAACCCGATGACCGCCCGTAGGTCAACAGCACGACCTGGTCATCGACGCGGCCGCGGACGAAGCACATGCCGCGCTGGCCCTCCTGCATGCGACAGCGACGCGGGCAGACGTCGCACTGCAGCCGACCGTCCGGAAGACGATGCCAGTAGGTCGTCGGGTGCGTGGCCGGCGCCTCGCCGTTCACAGCTCCACGGTAGTCCTGCGCCGACGGCGCTAGAAGGGGTCAGCCTCCGCGGACCTGGGTCCGCCGTCAGGACGAGGACGCAGCGTAGGTCTTGAGCTCCTCTCGGAGCGCCGGCGTCAGCAACTGGCCGGCCTTCGCCACCAGCTCGGTGGCCTGGTAGCCGACCGAGCCCACGTCACAGTCGCGGGTGGCGACAACGCCGAGGCAGCTGCCGTCGGCGATCGAGCACACGAACAGGAAACCCATGTGCATGGCCATGATGACCCGCTCGAGGCCCTCACCGGCGAGCAGCCGGTCGGACGCCTCGGCCAGGCTGGCGCACCCCGAGATGATGGCGCAGAGCTGGTCGCCCTCCTGCTGGCTCAGCGTGTTCGAGCGCGCGATGAGAAGGCCGTCCGACGACACCGCCACCGCGTCCGTTACACCGGCGGTCTCCTCCACGAAGTTGCTGAGCAACCAGTTGAAGTTGCGCGCCTCTTTCGTCAGTGACATCAGCCGTGTGGAGACTCTCGGTCCCGCTCGCTGCCCGTGTCGGCCAAGCTGCGCTGAACGCCGGCCGCCAGGCTACTGAGGAACCGCTGGATCTCGGCAGGATCGACGCCGGGCCTGCTGTCGTCCAGCCCGACCGCAGGCCGGATCGACGGCGAGCGGCCCGCCGCCGCGAGCGGACCGGTCGCGCCCGGATGCTGCGCGCCCCGCACGCGGCGCACCAGTCCGCTGGCGGTGACGGCAGGCGTGCCGCCACCCACGGGGATGGGAGCCGGGAGGGAAGCCGAC
>JBOGHG010000256.1:0-5596 GCA_050744525.1 Acidimicrobiales bacterium
CTGTGCGTCAACCGCGCCGACCTGGCCGATGCCCAGCAGGCCAACGACGCGGCCCGGGCGGCCGAGGTGCTGCACCGGGGGTTCCGCACCGACGTGCGGCCCCTGGTGGCGGAGGCGCGGCGCCGTTACGGCGCCGCGCTGGACCCGCTGGCCACCTACCGGGCGGTCGGCTACCGGGCGCAGGCCACGGCCGAGCGGGGCTCGGACGCGGTGGCGACGGGGCTGTAGTCCCGGTGGACGTCGCGGTGGTCGCCGTCGATTTCGGGGCGTCGTCGATCCGCGTCTGCCGGGTCGAGCTGGGCGGCGGGGCGCCGGCGCTGTCGGTCGTCCACCGCCATGCGCACGCCCCGGTCGCCGACTCCGAAGGGCGTCTCCGGTGGGACTGGCAGCGGCTCGTCGCCGAGATGGAGAAGGGCCTGGCGGTCGCGCTGGAGGCCGGACCGGTGGCGTCGATCGGCCTCGACACATGGGGCGTCGACTACGGGCTGCTCGACGGGCACGGCGAGCTGGTGGCGCCGCCGATGTCGTACCGCGACCACCGCACCGCGGGCTACGAGTCGGTGGTGCAGCGGCTCGGGGGCGCCGAGGCCGTCTACGGCGTGACCGGCGTGCAGGTGCAGCCCGTCAACACGGTGTTCCAGGTGGCGGCCCACGACGCCGGCGAACTGGCCCGGGCCCGGCACGTGCTGATGCTGCCGGAGCTGCTGGTGCACCACCTGACCGGCGAGATCGTGGGGGAGCGCACGAGCGCCGGCACGACGGGCCTCGTGGACATCCGCACCGGGGCGTGGTCGGCGGCGCTGGTCGAGGCCGTCGGGATCGACGTGGCGGTGCTGCCACCGATCCTGGCCGCCGGCCACCGGGTGGGTAGTTGGCAAGGCGTGCCGGTGCATCTCGTCGGCGGGCACGACACCGCGTCGGCCGTGGTGGCCATGGGGGCGGACCCGGGTGCCGGCTCGGCGTTCGTCTCCTCGGGCACGTGGTCCATCGTGGGCCGGGAGCGGGCGGAGCCGGACCTGAGCGCCGCCGCCCGGGCCGCGAGCTTCACGAACGAGATCGGGGCGCTGGGGGGCGTGCGCTTCCTGAAGAACCTGGCCGGCGCGTGGTTGATCGAGCGATGCCGTGCGCCGTGGGGCGATCCGTCGATCGCAGACCTGATGGCGGCTGCGGCCACGGTCGACGGTCCCGGCCGGGTGGTCGACGTCGCCGATCACCGCTTCCTCAACCCCGACGACATGCTGGTGGCGGTCACGGCCGACCTGGACCTGCCCGCCGATGCGCCGCCGCCGATGGTGGTCCGGGGCATCGTCGAGTCGCAGGCGGCCGGCACCGCGGCCGTGCTCGACCAGCTCGGTGGCGTGACCGAGGTGCACGTGTTCGGCGGCGCCCAGTCGGCCCTGTACCGCCGGCTCCTGGCCGAGCGGACCGCACGACCGGTGTTCGCCGGCCCGGTCGAGGCCACCGCCCTCGGCAACGCCCTGGTGCAGGGCGCCGCCCTGGGTGTGTACGACGACCTGGCCGACGCCCGCCGGCACCTGGGGCCGGCATCGTGAGCGAGCGCAGTGAGCTAACCGTGAGCATCGACGCCATCGACCGGTCGGCCCGCGATGCTGAGGCGACGACGATGTGGTGCGGGGAGTGTGGGCCTTGACCGTGACCCTGTGCGTGCTCCTCTGGGCCCGCCAGGGCCGCGAGGCGGACGTCATCGCCTACGAGGACCGGGTCCTGCAACTTCTACCCGATCACGGCGGGCGGCTCCTGCAGCGCGCCCGTACGGCCGGCGAACCCGGTCGGCCCCTCGAGGTGCAGTTCGTCCAGTTCCCGTCCGAGGCCGGGCTCTCGAGCTTCATGGCCGACGAGCGGCGGGCGGCGTTGGCCAGCGATCGTGACGCGGCCATCGAACGGTCCGAGGTCCTCCGCGTCGACCTGGTCTGATCGCCGGGTGCGGGGTCGGGCCGCTCTCGTCGCACGTACATGGGCGTATCGTGCGGTGCCATGGAGACCCGCGTCGCCGAGATCGCCGACGGTGTGCATCAGCTGAGCACGTACATCGCCGAGGCCGACTTCAGCTTCAACCAGTACCTGGTCAGGGGGGAGGAGCCGCTGCTGTTCCACTCCGGGCCGCGGCAGCTGTTCCCCCTGGTGTCCGACGCGGTGTCGCGGGTCGCCCCGCCCGAGACGCTGCGCTGGATCGGGGTCGGCCACGTCGAGTCCGACGAGTGCGGGGCGATGAACGACTGGCTGGCCCTGGCACCCGACGCCACGGTGGTACAGGGCGCGACCGGCTGCCTGGTGTCGCTGAACGACCTGGCGGACCGACCGCCACGCCCGCTGGCCGACGCCGAGGTCGTCGACATCGGCGGGCACCACCTGCGCTGGATCGACACCCCCCACGTGCCCCATGCCTGGGAGGCCGGCCTGCTCTACGACGAGACCACCCGCACCCTGCTGTGTGGTGACCTGTTCACCCGCGCCGGAGCGTTCCCGGCGTCGGCGAGCGACGACGTCATCGGACCCGCCGTCGCCGCCGAGGACATATTCCGGGCGTCGTCGCTCCACCCGGCCAGCGGCGCCACGCTGCGCCGCCTGGCCGAGCTCGACATCGCCACCCTGGCGCTCATGCACGGCCCCGCGTTCACCGGCGACTGCCGCGAGGCGCTGCTCGATCTCGCCGACGACTACGACCGCCGCGTGGCGGCGGCGGGTGAGGCTTCGGGTTGACCGGCCGCGGAGGGGTGTGGGAGGCGCGCCCTGACGCCTACTGACCGGCGGGTGCGGGCGCCGCCGATCGTTCCCGAGCCGCGGCGAAGATCCGGCCCACGTTCTCGTCGGCGAAGAACTCGGCCGGCGACGTGACGCCTGCGTTCACGCGCGCGAACCCGTCCATGGCCTCCTGGTTGCCGTGCACCGCCGCCAGCAGCTGCTGCAGCTCGGGCGGTGGCGGCTCGAGGGACGCGAGCTGGCACGTGAACTCGAACATCGGCAGGACGTGCTCGTCGCGGGTGGACTGGTAGCCGGCCATCGCCTCGTCGAAGGAACGCGCCCCGGCGAAGGATTGATCCAGCGCCGTCGCACACAGCTCGGCGTCGCGGAACGCATCCAGGATCCCTTGCGCCGTGATGAAGTCCTTGTTGTACCCGGCGTCGCCGACGAGGGCCCAGCCCGGGCCGTAGGGCCGGCGGAAGAAGTTGGGCACCGCGGTGCCGGCGAAGCGCGCCTGGCGCTTGGCGCCCCGCATCCGCTCGGCGAACTCGGGTGCGAGATCGAACACCTTGAGGTAGTTGCCCTCGATGTCGTGCTTGTTGGCCTCGTGCTCCTCGAACGGCCAGCCCGCGATGACGAGGGTCAAGTCGTCGTGGGTGGGGGCGACCGCGAACCCACGGTCAGGCCGGATGTAGATCTCGAGGCGGCCGTCCATGGGCAGGCCGCTCCAGTAGCTGTAGTAGCCGCTGAGCAGCTGCGGCTTCTCGTTGTACTGCTCGGGGTGGACCGCCCTGGCGACGAACGAGTTCCGTCCGTCCGCTCCGATGACCACGTCGGCGCGCGCTGTGACGGTCGCCCCGTCCTTGCCGCGGCCACGGATGCCGACCACCCGACCGTCCTCGACGACGATCTCGTGCACCGTGAATTCCTCGCGGACCTCGGCGCCCGCCTCCGACGCCGCGTCCACGAGCAGCTTGTCGAGCACGGTGCGTCGGGGGCAGTACGCCAGCGGCGCGGCCGCGGTGCCCGGCGCCCCCGAGAGCGTGTACGGCCCGAAGTCGAACGTGTAGGTGTCGATCGGGGGGCACCGCGTTGCGACCAGGCGGTCGAGCACGCCCCAGCGTTGCATCGCCTCCACGCCCGGGGGGTGGAGGATGTGGGTCGAGAGCGTGTCGCTCGGGAACGTCGCCCGGTCGACGACGAGCACCGTGTAGCCCTTGCGGGCGAGCAGCATCGCGGTCGGGGAACCGGCGCAGCGCGCCCCGACCACGATGACGTCGTAGCGGTCGTGGCCCATGTCGCCTCCTGCCCGTCGGGGAAGTCGTTGGTCGGTGGCGGATCCGTCCGTCCTGGCGGGGGATCCGGTACAGGGTCGCCCGGAGAATGACAGACCGCCGGCCTGGGAGCATCGGGGAGGTCCCCTATCTACGGGCGGATTCTTTCCCGGGTCGCGAAGGCGGCCGCCTCGGCCCGGTTCCGCAATCCCAGCTTCGACAGGACCCTGGCGACGTGGTGCTCGACCGTCTTGCGTGTGATGTAGAGCCGGTCGGCGATCTCGGGATTCGACAGCCCCGCGCCGATCAGCTGGAGCACCTCGGACTCCCGCTTCGTGAGCGCGCCAACTCCCTTCGGTCCCGTCCGGGCCGGCGCACCGAGCGATCGCAGCATGTGCGCGGCCGCGTCCGCGTGCCGGGCGGCCTCGAGTCGCTCGAAGCCCTTGAGCGCCGACTTCGCCTCGGCGATGGCGGCGTCGGGTGAGCTTTCGGCGAGCGAGCGGGCCAGCGCCAGGCGCGTGCTCGCGAGCTCCAGGGGCAACTGCGCCCGGGCAAAGCCCTCCAGGGCGCCGTGCAGGGACGCGCGGGCATCTCCCTGCCCGCTCGCAATGCACACCTGCCCCTCCGCGAGGGCGGCCGCGGCTCGCAGGTACGCGCCCCCCTGCGCGTGGGCGATGCGGCCCAGACGCGCCGCGGCCTGAGCAGCGGCGTCGATACTTCCCTCCGCGAGGTGCACGTCGACTAGCAACGCGAGCAGCGGGCCGGCCATCGTCGACTCGCCGACTTGGGGGACCGCTTCGTCCGGCCCGGCGGTGGCCCGCTCCAGCACGTCGCGGGCACGGGCGGGTTCGCCGCGGGCGACGTAGAGGCCGGCCAGCGCTCGGACGGCGTCGGGATGTGCCTCGAGTCCCGTCAAGAGCTGGGCCGCCTCTTCGAGGCGGCCCTGACGGACGCGCAGGTCACCGAGGCGGATCAGCGCGGCCGCGCGCCTCGTCGACACGCCCCGCTCGAAACGACTGCTGGCGGCGAGGAGCTCGGTCTCAGCCTCCTCCCAACGGCCGGCGGCGGTCAGGATCCCCCCGTAGTGGGCACGGCAGAACGCGGCGACGACGTTCCGCCGGTTCATGAGGTCGGAGGCCGCTCGCATCCACTGGTCGGCGCGGGGGACGTCGTTGACCAGCTCGCACGTCCAGAAGAACCCGCAGAACAGCCCATCGACCGTCGTCACCTCGGTCATCTCGCCCGCGCACGCTGCCGCCAAGGCCTCGTCCAGAAACACCAGGCCCTCTTCGACGCGATCGGTCATGACGTAGTGACCACCGAGATATCCGAGCGCCTCGAACTCGATATCGGGATCGCCGAAGCGACGACCGACGGCGATTGCGTCGCGCAATATCGCCTCCCGCAACTGCGGGTCCGGCTCCGAGAGCGACCGGATGATCAGCACCCAGCCCCGCTCGGGCCGGTCGCCCCCCGCCTCCTCCAGGACGGTGCGAGCCCGAGCGAACCAGCCGTTCTGCACCGCCCAATCTCCGAAGACGTTGCCGGTGATCCACGCCGCCGAGCGCGCCGCCCGGCCCGCGGCCATCTTGTCGCCGTCCTTGCGGTAGGCCGCGAAG
>JBOGHG010000257.1:0-5582 GCA_050744525.1 Acidimicrobiales bacterium
GCACCTGCCGACGTGGCTCCACGTGATCCTGCTGTCGCGCCGCGAACCGAACCTGCCGGTCGATCGCCTACAGGCCCGCGGTCAGCTTCGCGAGGTCCGTTTCGCCGAGCTGAAGTTCTCGCACGAGGAAGCGCGCGAGATGCTCTCCCGGCTGGTGCCGGCGCTGTCCGAGAACCAGCTCGACACCATTGCAACACACGCAGCGGGGTGGGCAGCTGGCCTGCAGTTGGCTGCGCTCGCGGCACGTTCCAGCCGCGCTCATCAGCCCGTCGAGGCTCCGGTGGTCGGCGGCGGTCTCCTGGTCGACGACTACGTGTGGCGCGAGGTGCTAGCGGCCGAGGACATGGAGTTGGTCGAAGCCCTGCTGGATGTCGCAGTGGCTGATCGGATCGGTCCAAGCCTGGCCTCCGCGCTCATGGGCCGGGAAGACGCTGACAAGCTCCTGGCCCGGGCCGAGGCGCGCGGGCTCTTCGTCGCTCGTCTCGCTCCCGACGGTTGGTTCGCCGTGCACTCGCTCGTCCGCTCGGTGCTGCTCGCCGAACTCGGGAAGCGTTCCCCGATCCGGCTCATCGAGCAGCATGCCCGAGCCGCGCGATGGCTCGAGGACGCCGGGGAGGTTCCCGCCGCGCTCGAGCACTGGCTCCTGGCCGACCGACCCCGGGATGCGCTGCGCCTTCTCGCGGCCGAGCACGCCGCGCTGTACGACACCGGCCACGAAGCGACCATCGAACGCACGATCGCTGGCCTCCCATCCCGGGTGGGCACCGCCGACGTCGAGTCCATGCTCGAATTCGCGTGGTGCCACCTGCTGGTCGACCGCCGCCACTTCCTCGATCTCGTCGGCCAGGCGACGTGGTGGGCTGACCAGTCGCCCCTGAACGAGACCCTTCGAGCGCGTTTGACGATTCTCCAGTCGATTGCCGCAACGGTGAATGGGGATTGGCTCGCGGCCGAACCGCTGGCTGAGCGGGCGCTGCATGACCTGGGCGATGCGTGGTGGCGCGATCCCCTCGGGCGTTTCGGCTGGAACATGGTCGCCCGCACGTGGGCACTGTCGGAGTCCTGGAGCAACAGGGGCGACGACGTTCGCGAAGCGGAGCTCGCGTTGAGTCGCGACCCGGAACGCCGCCTGTCATTCGAGGGAACCAAAGCGCTGGGTGAGGCGCTCGCCGGCAGGCCCGCGGACGCCCTCCGCGTCGCCGCCGGCGTGCACCGCGCCACGGAAGTCACCAACATGTCGATCCTGAGAGGTGAGCTGGCGTTCGCCGAGGCCGTGGCGCACCGCGAGCTCGGCGATCGGGAACGGGCGCTGCCGGAGCTGACGGCGCTCAGCGATGCGCTCACCGACGCGATGTTCCATTGCCGGATCCTGGCGACATTGGAGCTCGCCCAGGCACGCCTCGACGAGGGCGACGTCGACGAGGCGCGACGGGTGTTCAGCCAAGCCGGGTCACTCATCGAGACCGAATCCTTCGGAACCGGTGGACGCAACTGGCTCGCCCGAGTCGGAACCCAGCTGGCGGTCTCCGCCGGTGAGATCGACAACGCCCGACGCTGGGCCGACCAGGTTGACGATCCCTTCTGGGGCGGGGTCAGCACTGCTCGAGTCCACCTCGCCGTGGGGAACCGAGCGGATGCCGTCGGAGCGTTGGACAGGGTCGTGCCGCGCTGCGTACGCCACGAGGTCGTACTCGGACTGCTTCGGGCGCGCGCGGTCGCCGACCACGACGAGTCGACGAAGCACGCCATCGCCGCCGTCGAGCTCGCGACCGCCAACGGCCTCCTGCAAACGGTGGCCTCCGAAGGAGCGGAGGCCACCGAGCTCGTCGAACGCTCAGCGTGGCGAGTACCGCCGCAGTGGCTGGACCGCCTGCGCCGAGCCGCGGCCGAGGGCGCCAGCCGCTTCCGGGGGGCCCGGGCCGAGCTTGTCGAGCCCCTGACCGAGCGTGAACGCGACGTCCTGCGCTTCCTGGCCGGTCGACTCACGGTCCGCGAGATCGCCGACGAGCTCTACCTCTCGGTCAACACGCTCAAGTTCCACCTCAAGGCGATCTACAGAAAGCTCGGTGTCAACTCGCGCGCCGAAGCGGCCGAGGTGGCGCGCCGCATGACGCGCATCCGACCGGACGCCTCCGAGCAGCGCTGACCACCGTAAGCCAAGAGAACGTGCCTATCCGCGGATGCTTCTAGCGTGCGTGCCACACCCTGTCCTTCTGGCGCTCGAACTCCTCGGTGGTGAGCAACCCTCGACGACGGAGGTCGGCCATCTCCTCGAGTTGCTCGATCGGATCGACGATCAGCGCCGCCACACCGCCCTCGAGCTCACGGCCTCCGCAGGGCGGGCGAGCCAGCAGATCGATCCTTCGGCGGCGGTCCATCCTGAGGCGTCGCACCATCATCCTCCTTCTTGTTCGTCTTCGGAGCGGTCGGCGAGGGCACCCTCGACTCGGGGGGGCGGGATGCGCTCGCCCGCAATGACCTGGCCCCCCGCACGACGTGCTGCCGCGGAGAGCGGTTCAGCCCACCGATCCTCGGTGACGAGGACGATGCCCGCGGTACCAGGCCGGAGCGCGATGGAGGCCAGCGCGATGTCGTGCTCGCTGAGCATGGCACCGACCTCGCCCTCCACGCGCCGCAGTGCCGCCATGCTCTCGACCGTCTCGAACTCTCGGACAGTGACAGCACCGGCGTCGTCCCTCAACAGGACGACGAGGTCGAGTATGCGGATCTTGGCTGTCTGCACCAGCTCGGCCAATGCCGGAACAACGGTGGCCAGAGAGTCCTGATCCGGCACCGCGACGATGACGTACTCGACGAGGTCAATGATGACCTCGCGGCCGCGGTCGGCAGGCTCTTTCGCGTCAGTCACCGGATCGCCACGACTCCTCTTCCATGCGCGCTCGTGGGACGATCATGACTCCACAACGGGTCGGCGAGGACCACCCTGCAGCGGGTGGGGCCGGGTCACCCCATCGGGCACCACCATGCCGAGGACCGAACGACGGCTGGAGAAGGAGCTCATCGACATGGACACCGTGGACGCTGGGCCCATCGACGTGGTCATACTCCGGTTCCCGGGCAACCAGTTCAACGGCGGGATCGCTCCTGCGTTGCGCGACCTCGTTGTTGGCGGCCTGGTGCGGGTGATCGACCTGCTGTTCGTGTACAAGGACGTCGACGGCACCGTCGGCTCGGTCGAGCTGGCGGGTCTCGGTCCCGATCTCGAGCCCTCGTTCGTCGACCTCGACGGGCAGCTCGGTGGCGGCCTTCTCGATGCCGAGGACGGCGACGAGGTCGCGGCCGGGCTCGAACCGGGGAACTCGGTCGCCGTCATCGCCGTCGAGAACCTCTGGGCGGTGCCCTTCATCAACGCGGTCCGGAGTGCCGGTGGGGAGCTCGTCGACCAGGCGAGGGTCCCGTCGGACGTCGTGGACACCGTCCGCCGGGCCGCCGACCAGGGCGCGTGAACGGAGGGACGGCGATGGGACTTCTACGAGGCATGGCCCGCACGGCGGTGGTGGCCGGCACGGCCACGGCGGTATCGAACCGTGTGTCGCGCCGCCAAGCCGAGCGCTGGCAGCAGCAGGAGTATGCGCAGCAGGCCGACTACCCGCAGCAGCAGGCCGCGTATGCCCCGCCGGCACCGCCCCCGGCCCCGGCACCAACCGCGGCCGATACCGGAGGGAGCGACGTCACCGCCGAGCTCGAACGCCTCGCCGGACTGCGGAGCCAGGGCGTACTCACCGACGATGAGTTCGCGGCCGCAAAGGCGAAGCTGCTCGGCCTGTGAGCGTCTAGCGGTTGTGCAATGAGGATCGAAGACTACGGGTTGATCGGTGACCTGCAGTCGGCGGCGCTCGTGGGGCGCGACGGGTCGATCGACTGGCTCTGCCTGCCTCGTTTCGACTCGCCGGCCTGCTTCACGGCGCTCCTCGGTGACGAGCGCCACGGCCGCTGGCTCCTGGCACCATCGGGACAGATCACGGGGACGTCTCGGCGCTACCGACCGGGCACGCTCGTGCTCGAGACCGACTTCGAGACCGCCGACGGAACCGTGCGCGTCACCGACTTCATGCCCCGTCGCGGCGGTCGTGCACCCCAGGTCATGCGCATCGTCGACGGGCTGGCCGGCCGAGTGCCGATGCGCATGGAGCTTGCCCTACGCCCCGACTACGGGGCGGTGGTGCCGTGGGTCGATCGGGTAGTGGATGGGGTTCGAGTCCAATCGGGACCGGACGCCTTCCACCTCAGCACGCCGCTTGAGCTGAGCGTCGACCGGGACGCCACGACCGCGGAGTTCACCGCGGTCGAAGGGGCGCGTCAGCGCTTCGTGCTCAGCTGGTACCCCTCCTACGCGGACGCTCCACCGGTGGAGGACGCGGACTCGGCGCTGGCCCGGACCGACGCCCACTGGCGCGAGTGGTCGGAACGCTGCAGCTACGACGGCGAGTACCGGGACGCGGTCCTGATCTCGCTGATCGCCCTCAAGGCGATGACCGACGAGACGACCGGCGCGGTCGTGGCTGCGCCCACCACCTCGCTTCCCGAGGACCTCGGCGGGGTGCGCAACTGGGACTACCGCTACTGCTGGCTGCGCGACTCGGTGCTGACGCTCACGCGCTGCTCCTTGGCGGCTACACGGACGAGGCACTCGCCTTTCGTGACTTCGCGTTCCGGGTCGGCACCGGCGACCCCGCGAAGCTCCAGATCATGTACGGCGTCGGCGGCGAGCGCAGACTGGACGAGTTCGAGCTCGATTGGCTGCCGGGGTACGAGGGCTCCAAGCCGGTGCGGGTGGGAAACGCCGCGTCAGGGCAGTTCCAGCTCGACGTGTACGGCGAGGTCTTGGGCGTCGCGTTCGTCGCGGCCGACAAGCTTGGCCGGCTCGACCCGGGCAACTGGCCCCGCTCGCGGGCCTTCGTCGAGCATGTCGAGCAGATCTGGCGCGAACCCGACGACGGCATCTGGGAGGCGCGCGGCCCACGCCGGCACTACACCCAGTCCAAGGTGATGGCGTGGGTGGTATTCGACCGCGCCATCCGGCTGGCCGAACGCTTCGGGCTGGACGGGCCGCTCGACCGGTGGAGACAGGTGCGCCAGGAAATCCACGCCGAGGTGTGCGAGAAGGGCTACGACGCCCAGCGCGGCACCTTCACCCAGTACTACGGCTCCCAGGAGCTCGACGCCGCCGCGCTCGCGGTTGTGCTGGTCGGCTTCCTGCCCGGCTCCGATCCCCGCGTCACCGGGACGATCGACGCCGTGCGCGACGGGCTCGGCCACGACGGCTTCATCTCCCGCTACTCGACCGCGGACACCGACGACGGGTTGGCCGGCAGCGAGGGCCAGTTCCTGGCCTGCTCGTTCTGGCTCGTGACCGCGCTCGCACTGAACGGGCGGCTCGATGAATCCCGGGAGCTCTTCGAGCGGCTGTTCGGGCTCACCAACGACCTCGGGCTGCTGGCCGAGGAATACGACGTCGCCCGGCAGCGCCAAGTAGGCAACTTCCCTCAGGCATTCAGCCACCTGGCGCTGATCAACGCGGCGGCAACCATCACTGCCGCCTCATGATCGCTGGGCCTTGG
>JBOGHG010000258.1:0-1414 GCA_050744525.1 Acidimicrobiales bacterium
CAGACCGTGCCTCGCGACGACGTCGAGGGCATGGCCGCGCTCCGGCGCTTGAGGGTCGCCTGCCGGGCGGCCAAGGAATTGCTCTCGTCCAGCCCCGACACGACCGTCGAGGTGATACTCCCTCACCTTTCGACCTCGGTGCCGATCCGCCGCGCCGACCTGGAGAACGACATCCGCCCGTCGCTGATGGCCGCCGTCGACGCGGCCGCCCAGACGATCGCCGCTGCGGGACTCGCCCCCGCGGACGTGCACGTCGCGCTGTTGGTGGGCGGGTCGTCGCGCATCCCACTGTTCGGCGAGCTGGTCTCCAGTCGCCTGGGGCTACCGATCGTGGCCGACCCGTTTCCCGAGCTCACCGTCGCGCTCGGTGCGGCGTTGTTCGGCGACGACGGTCCACCGCCACCCCCTCCGCCCGTCGGGGCGGGCGCCCGCGACGATCCCGACGCGCACGACCGCGACGAACCCGGCCCCGGAGCCGCCGACGACGTCGGGGCCCTCGCCGCGTGGTTCGCCGACCCGGCCGCCGACACGTCGCAAGTCCCCGCGCCGGGACCCGCTCCCGGGGCCGCGATGCCCTGGGACGACCTCCCCGAGGCGCCACCGCTGGACGACGGGGCGGCGAACGCCGGCGCGTGGGACGCCACCGCGGGGAACGGTGGTGCTGGCGACGACGCCTGGGACCCCGCGGGCGACGACGCCTGGGACCCCGCGGGCGACGACGCCTGGGAGCCCACGTGGGACGCCGACGAGGGCGAAGCCCCGGCTGACGCCACCCGGTGGGAGGGCGGCGAATGGACCGAGTCGGTCGGGCACTGGGGCGATGTTTCCGCCGCTCCCGCCTCCTCGGCGGCCCGGCGCGTCGTCGGCCCGACAACCGGAGAGACCGACCTGTGGGGACCGCCGGCCCGCCGGCGGCGACGGTCCGACGGCAACGGGGTCGACGACGGCGCTGCTGCGCCGTCGGGCACGGACCAGGCCGACGGCACGAACCCACGCCTGATCGCAGCCATCATCGGCGGGGCCTTGGCGGTCGTCGGCATCGCAGGCGCGGCGTTGGCCACCGGGATTGGCGGCGCCGACGATCCCCAGCTCACCCTTGCCGACCCCGCCCGCTCGGCCCTCACTACGACATCGATGTCGACGACGACCTCGATGGCGACGACCACGACCTCGACGTCGACCACCACGACCACCACCGAGCCCGAGCCGGAGGAGGAGTGGGAGCCGCCGCCACCCCCTCCGACCGAGCCGCCGACCACGGCCCCGACCACGACAAGCACCACCGCGCCGCCGACCACGACGACGACCGAGCCGCCGACCACGACGACGACCGAGCCGCCGACCACGACGACATGCCCGGGACACCCTGGGCCGCCGTCGACCACGACGACCACGCCGGGTGGCTGTGACTAGT
>JBOGHG010000258.1:1514-5533 GCA_050744525.1 Acidimicrobiales bacterium
ACTAGCTGAGACGGCGGTACGCTTACCCGCCGGTAACCACGACGCCTCCTCCAGCTGGGCGGGCCACGGTCGTGGTGGACGACCGCGGTGACCGCCGGCGGTCTTGACCGCACGGTCAGTTGGACGGAAAGGTTGCAGGAATGCATGCCGAGGAACGTGGGTTGCGTATCGCGCTGCTCGCCTATCGGGGCAAGCCCCACGTGGGCGGCCAGGGCGTCTACGTGCGCCACCTCTCGAAGGCGCTGGTCGACCTGGGTCACCACGTCGAGGTGCTGGGCGGCCAGCCCTACCCGGTGATCGATCCGCGGGTGCGGCTCGTCGAGCTGCCCAGCCTCGACATCTACAACGACCACTTCCCCATGCGGATGCCGGGCCTGTGGGAGCTCAAGCGTTGGACCGACTTCGTCGAGGTGGCGGCGTTCTCGGCCGGCCAGTTCCCGGAGCCCTTGGCCTTCAGCCTCCGCGCCTGGCAGCACCTGCACGGGCGCCGCGGCGAGTTCGATCTCGTGCACGACAACCAGTGCCTCGGCTACGGGCTGCTGGCGATGCAGCACGACGGGTTCCCGGTGCTCGGCACGATCCACCACCCCATCACCGTCGACCGGCGGCTGGAGGTGGAGCACGCCCAGGGCTGGTACAAGCGGCTGACGCTGCGCCGTTGGTACTCGTTCACCGCCATGCAGACGCGGGTGGCCAAGCGGCTGCCGCGGGTCATCACGGTGTCCGAGAACTCCTTCAACGACATCGTCGCCGACCACGAGGTCGACCCGCCCCGGATGGCCATCGTGCCGGTCGGCGTGGACGTGGACCTGTTCCGGCCCCTGCCGGCCGTCGAGCCGGTGCCGGGGCGCCTCATCACGACCGCCAGCGCCGACGTCACCATGAAGGGACTGAGCTACCTGCTGGAGGCGGTGGCCAAGGTCCGCACCGAGCGCGCCGACGTCCACCTGGTGGTCATCGGCAAACGCAAGCCGGGTGGGCGGTCGGACGAGGTGATCCGTCGACTCGGCCTCGACGACCACGTCGAGTTCGTGACCGGGGTCCCGGACGAGCGCATCATCGAGCTCTACAGCGAGGCGCAGCTGGCGGTGGTGCCGTCGCTGTACGAGGGATTCTCGCTGCCGGCCATCGAGGCCATGTCCTGCGGGACCCCGGTGGTGGCCACCTCCGGAGGTGCGCTGCCCGAGGTGGTCGGCCGCGACGGCGTGACCGCCCTCGTGGTCCCCCCGGGCGACAGCGAGGCGCTGGCGGCCAAGCTCCGCTGGGCGCTGGACGAGCCGGGCCTGCGGGCGACCGTCGGCGCCGCCGGGCGGCGGCGGGTCGTCGACCAGTGGTCGTGGCGGCACACGGCCGAGCGAACCGTCGAGCAGTACCGGATACTCCTCGCCGAGGGTCCCAGCAGTGCGACGACGCCTGCGGCCGATCGGCGGACCGGCTGATGCTCACCGTCGACTACGACCGCCTCCGGCTCGCGCCCGGAGACCGCCTGCTCGACCTGGGCTGCGGCGCCGGGCGGCATGCGTTCGAGGCGCTGCGCCGCGGCGCCCGCGTGGTCGCCCTCGACTACGACGAGGCCGAGCTCAAGGACGTGGCCGCCATCGCCGCCGCAATGGGCCAGGCCGGGGACATCCCCGACGGCGGCGGCGGCGCGACCACCCGCGGCGACGCCACGCGGCTGCCCTTCCCCGACGGGTCCTTCGACCGGATCATCGCCGCCGAGGTGCTCGAGCACATCGCCGACGACGAGGCCGCCATCCGCGAGCTGGCCCGGGTGCTCCGCCCCGGCGGCACCATGGCCGTGACCGTGCCGGCGTGGCTGGCCGAGCGGGTCTGCTGGGCGCTCTCGGACGAGTACCACGCCCCCTTCGTCGAGGGTGGTCACGTGCGGATCTACGCGGCGTCCGATCTGCGGGCCAAGTTGCGCCGCGCCGGGCTCGAGCCCCGCGACGCCCACCATGCCCACGGCATCCACGCCCCCTACTGGTGGCTGCGTTGCGCGGTCGGGCCCACCAACGACGGCAACCGGCTCGTGCGTGCCTACCACCAGGTGCTCGTGCGGGACATCGGCGGCACGCAGCCGTGGCGGCGGTTCACCCGGCTTGCCGACCGGATCCTGACGCCTGTGATCGGCAAGAGCTTCGTCGTCTACGCCCGCAAGCCGGTCGCCGATGCCGCGCCGGCGGAGGCACGCCGATGAACCTGGCCGACGTGCCCGACATCGTCACGGCCCGCGAGCTGCGCCAAACGGTCGACGCCATCGCGGAGTGGCAGCTCCCCTCCGGCATGGTCCCCTGGTTCCCCGAGGGCCACGCCGACCCCTGGAACCACGTCGAGGCGGCCATGGCGCTGACCCTGGGCGGCCGGCACGCCGAGGCCGAGCGGGCGTACCAGTGGCTGGCCGAGCTGCAGCGACCCGACGGCGCCTGGCACCAGTACTACCTGTCCGACCGGGTCGAGCAGGACAAGCTCGACGCCAACGTCTGCGCCTACGCGGCCACCGGGGTGTGGCACCGCTGGCTGTGCACCCGCGACCGTGGGTTCGTCGAGACCATGTGGCCGGTGGTCGAGAGGGCGATCGATTTCGTGCTCGACCTGCAGACCCCGCGGGGCGAGATCCTGTGGGCCCGCCACGCGGACGCCACTCCCTGGTCGTTCGCCCTGCTGACCGGCTCGTCGTCGATGTGCCACAGCCTGCGCTGCGCCATCGCACTGGCCGAGCTGCTGGGCCACGAGCGCCCCGACTGGGAGCTGTCGGCGGCTCGCCTGACGCACGTCATCCGCCACGTGCCCGATGCCTTCGCGCCCAAGCACCGCTGGGCGATGGACTGGTACTACCCGGTGCTCACCGGGGTGATCGCCGGCGACGAGGGACGGGAGCGCCTGGCCGAGCGGCACAACGCGTTCGTCATGGACGGCTGCGGCGTGCGCTGCGTGTCGGACCGACCCTGGATAACGGTGGCCGAGACCTGCGAGTACGCCCTGGCCAACCTCGCGGTCGGCAACCACGAGCTCGGGAGAGAACTGTTCCGCTGGGCCCAGCGCTACCGCACCGACGACGGCCGCTACTGGACCGGCACGGTGTTCCCCGACGAGGCCCGGTTCCCTGTGGGCGAGCGGTCGACCTACACCGCCTCTGCGGTGGTGCTGGCGGCCGACGCCTTCGCCGCAGGCTCGCCCGCGAGCGGGCTGTTCACCCGCCACGACGAGGTGCTGCCGGCCCTGTTCGAGGCGGATGCCGAAGCCGAGGACGCCGCCGTCAGCGACCGCGACTAGACGGACGCCACGCGTTCGAGCACCCGCAGCGAGCCCACGGCCAGGCGTTCGGCGAACCGGCCGCTGGCGACGGCCGGCAGGTAGATCTGCTCGTACGGGGGGCGCCCCCCGTCGGCGGGGTCCGGGAACACGTCGTGGATGACCAGCGTGCCGCCGGGCGCCACGTGCGGCGTCCAGTGCTCGTAGTCGAGGCGCGCCGGCTCCTCGCCGTGGCCACCGTCGATGAAGAGCAGCGCCAGCGGCGTGCTCCAGTTGCCCGCCACCGCCGGCGAATCGCCCACCACGGCCACCACGGTGCCCTCGAGGCCGGCGTCGTGGACCGTGCGTCGGAACACAGGCAGGGTGTCCATCTTGCCGACCCCCGGATCGACGAGATCGGGCTCGTGCCACTCCCAGCCGGCCTGGTTCTCCTCGGACCCCCGGTGGTGGTCGATCGAGAACAACACCCGCCCCCGCTCCCGGGCGGCGGCGCCGAGGTAGACGGCGGACTTGCCGCAGTAGCCGCCCACCTCCAGCAGCGGCCCGTCGACGGCCACGGCCATGGCCGCGTCGTACAGCGCCTCACCCTCGTCACCGGGCATGAAGCCCCGGGCGGCCTCGGCCTTGGCCCGCAACCGGGGATCCATGCTCACGGACGGTAGCTGCCGTCGGCCAAGGACGGGCAAGGCCGCGATTCAATCCGGGGGCGGATCGGTACGTCCTCCTGGCTTGCGGTGGCCAGTGCTGCCGGGAGGCCGAGCTAAGTG
>JBOGHG010000259.1:0-5530 GCA_050744525.1 Acidimicrobiales bacterium
CGGCTGCAACACCGGCCGGGCGGTGCTCCACTCGGGCACGGTGGGTGCCGCCCTGACGGCCGCCAACTTCGGCTGCCGGGGCCTGGCCGTCAGCATCGACGTGTCGACCCGGCACCTGCACGAACAGACCAGGGGGCCGGCCCGAGCGGCCGGGGGAGCGGGCAGCACCATCACGGTTGGCGATGGCGATCGGGCGCGGGCCGACGTGGTCGAGAGCTCGGAGATGGGCGACGATCCGGGGGCCCGGGGACGATTGCGCGACGTCAGCGGCGTTGCCTTCGACCGCCCCGCCGAATGGGAGACCGCCGCCGCCGTCGCGGCGGCGGCCGTCTCATGGCTCGGGACCGAGGCACCGCCGTGCACGGTGCTCAACGTCAACGTGCCCAACCTGGCGCTCGACCGCCTGGCCGGAGCCCGGTCCGCCACGCTCGCGCCGTTCGGCACCGTGCGGTCGTCGGTGGTCGAGGCCGCGCCCGACGGCGGCCGGTTGCAGATCGAGTTCCGTCCCACCGACTCGGAGCTGCCGCCGGAGTCCGACACCGCCATCGTGGCGCGGGGGTTCGTTTCGGTCACCGCGCTCAGCGGCATCGGCGTGGACGACCGCGTCGACGTGTCCGCCGTCCTCGACCTCGTGCCGACGGAGGGCCGGAGGACCGCGTGATGGCACGCCGACGAGGAGCGGCATGACCGTTGCTCTCACGGTCCTCGTCATCGTGCTCGTGGCCGTGCTGGCGGCGTGGACGGCGGCGCTCGTGGCCCAGCGGGCCGCCACCCAGCGCCTGGATGCCGCCACCCGGGCCCTCGATGCCGATCCCCGCCCGGCCACCACCCTGGCGCCCGGCGGGTTGGACGCCGCGCTCGACCATCTGGAGAGCTCGGTCGCCCAGGCGGTGGACCGTCGGTCGCGGGGTGCCAGCGCGGAGGACCGCCTGTCGTGGGCCCTGGGCGCCATCGGCCACGGGGTGGTCATCTTCGATGACCGGGGCGAGGTGGTCTACCGCAACGACCCGGCGGCGTCGTTCCTGGCCGCCCGGCACAGCGATGCCCTGGTCGAGGAGGCCATCAGCAGCCTCGCCGCCGACGCCCTGCGGGGCCGCCGTGTCGAGCGCGAGCTCGAGCTGTTCGGGCCGCCGCGCCGCATCCTCAACGTACGAGCGGTGCCGCTCGCCGACCCCGCGAGGCCGTCCGGGGTGCTGGTGGTGGTGGAGGACACGTCCGAACGACGCCGGCTCGAGAACGTCCGCCGCGACTTCGTGGCCAACATCAGCCACGAGCTCAAGACGCCCGTGGGCGCGCTGGCGCTGCTGGCCGAGACACTCCTCGACGAGCGCGACCCGGAGGTGACCCGCCGGCTCGCCGAGCGCCTGGCCAACGAGGCGTTCCGGGTGGGCCGCACCATCGACGACCTGCTCGAGCTGTCCCGCCTCGAGGTCGCGTCGGCGCCGGCCAACGAGCACGTGCCGGTGGCGACCTTCGTGACCGAGGCCTGCGCCCGGGTGGAGCCCGCCGCCGAACAGCGCGGCATCGAGCTCGACGTCGAGGAGGCACCGGTCCGGCTCACTGTGGTCGGCGAGCGGCGCCAGCTGGTGTCGGCGGTGACCAACCTGCTCGACAACGCCGTGAAGTACAGCGAGCCTGGCAGCACCGTCGAAGTGCAATCCCGCACCGACGGCACCTGGGTCGACGTCACGGTGCGCGACCACGGCATCGGCATCCCCCGCCGCGACCTGGAGCGCATCTTCGAGCGCTTCTACCGGGTCGATCGGGCCCGTAGCCGCGATACCGGCGGCACGGGGCTGGGCCTCGCCATCGTCCGCCACGTCGCCTCCAACCACCGGGGCGAGGTCAGGGTCGAGTCCCGCGAGGGCGTGGGCTCGACGTTCACATTGCGGCTCCCTGCCGGGCCCGGCCCGGTCGCCGTCACCAAGGAGGCTGTATGAGCGACCCCGAGGCCACCGTGTTCCTGGTCGAGGACGAGGACAGCTTCGTCGAGGCGCTTACCGTGGGCCTCAAGCGTGAGGGGTTCCGTGTGCAGGTGGCGCACGACGGGGCGGAGGCGCTCGAGCTGTTCGACGTCGTGAAGCCCGACCTGGTGCTGCTCGACGTGATGCTCCCGAAGATCTCGGGGGTCGACGTGTGCCGCGAGCTGCGGCGGCGCTCGGCGGTGCCGATCATCATGGTCACGGCCAAGGGGTCGGAGATCGACACCGTGGTGGGCCTGGAAGTCGGTGCCGACGACTACGTCACCAAGCCCTATCGGCTCCGCGAGCTGGTGGCGCGCATGCGCGCGGTGCTCCGCCGGCGACCGGCGGACGCGGGTACGCGGGCGGCGTCGGGTGACGTGCTGGAGGTCGGGGACGTCCGCCTGGACCCCGAGCGCCACGAGGTGGAGATCCGCGGCGAGCAGGTGCGGCTGCCGCTCAAGGAGTTCGAGCTGCTCGAGATGCTGCTGTCGAACGCCGGGCGGGTGCTGCTCCGCGACACACTCATCGACCGCGTGTGGGGCACCGACTACGTCGGCGACACCAAGACCCTCGACGTGCACATCAAGCGACTGCGAGCCAAGGTCGAGAAGGACCCGTCGGTGCCCACCCGCATCGTCACCATCCGCGGCCTGGGCTACAAGTACGACACACCCAAGACCGCCGGCGTCTGACTGGCGGCACGCGAGGCACCGGGTGACGACGAGGCCGGGCGGGTCGGGCTGGGGGGTTTCCCTCCCCCCTCGAAAGCCCCGTTACCCTCGCTCGTGATGGCGACCGACGCCGGCAACCCGGGATGGCAGCCGCTGAGCCAGCCCAAGCGGACGGGGGCGGCGGCGTTCGTCGTCACGCCCTTCACCCGGCTGGCCCGCACCCACGCCGCCACGGTGGCCGGCGACACGCTGATCACGCTGGCGCTGGCCGACTCGCTGTTCCTGTCGATCGATCCCGACGCCGCCCGCTCCCGGGTCGCGCTCTACCTGGCGCTCACGATGGCGCCGTTCGCGGTGGTGGCGCCGCTGATCGGTCCGACGCTCGACCGCGTCAAGGGCGGACGGCGCTGGATGGTGATCGCCGCCAACGCGCTGCGGGCCCTGCTGGCCATCCTGATGATCCGCGACATCGACAGCCTGCTGCTGTTCCCCGAGGCGTTCGCGGTGCTGGTGCTGTCGAAGAGCTACCACGTCGCCAAGGCGGCCATCGTGCCCACGGTGGTGCGGTCCGACGACGAGCTCGTGGAGGCCAACTCGAAGCTGTCGTTCCTGTCGGGCGTCGTGACCTTCGCGGCGGCCATTCCGGCCGGCATCGCCGCGGCCATCGCCCAGAGCCAGGGCGTGCTCGTGCTGGCGGCCGGCGCCTGCGCGGTGGCGGCCGTGCTGGGCGTCCGCATCCCGGCCACCCAGGTCGCGGTCGACGACACGTCGCAGACCGAACGCAACGAGCTGCGGGGCGGGGGCATCGTGCTGGCGGCCTCGGCCATGGGGCTCATGCGCGGCATCGTCGGTTTCCTCACCCTCCTCATCGCCTTCTACCTGCGCAGCATCAACGCCGCGGCCTGGGAGTTCGGGCTGGTGCTGGCGGCGAGCGGCGTCGGGTCGCTGCTCGGGGCCCTGGTGGCCCCGGCCATGCGGCGCGCCGGTGTCGCCGAGGAGCGGATCGTGCAGATCGTGCTCGGCATCACCACCGCGGCGGCGGTACTGGCGGCGTGGACCGGCGGGTTGGCGTCGGCCGCCATCCTGGCCGCGTGCGTCGGCGTCTCGGCCAGCAGTGCCAAGCTGGCGTTCGACTCGGTCGTGCAACGCGACGCCCCCGACGCCAACCGGGGGCGGTCCTTCGCCAAGTTCGAGACCCGCTTCCAGCTCACGTGGGTGGTGGGGGCATTCATCCCGGTGATCGTGTCGATCCCGGTGCAGGTCGGCTTCCTGGTCGTGGCCGCGTGCGGCGGGTTCGCGCTGTTCTCCTACCTCGCGGGGCTGCGGGCGCTCGGTCGGGGCCAGCTCCCCGCCCAACGCCCCAACCCGGTGGTTCGCCGCATGCAGGCGGCCGTCAAGGCTCGCCGCCAGGGCGGCAAGGGCGGCGAGGGCGACGCGGGCGACGACCCCGCCGCAAGGGTCGGCCCGCCCCAGGTGCCGTCTGCCTCGGCCGCCCCACCACAACCACAGCTACCACCGCCACCGCCCCCGCCCCCGCCCTACGACCGCGCCAAGGATGCCGAGCCCACCGATGTCGACGCGACGGCGACGGATCGCGACGACGGTGACGGCCGCCGCGGCGGCAACGCTGGCCCCGAACCCGACCGCACCGTGATCATCGACCCCACGAAGCTGCAGTAGGAGGCCCAGCGGACAGGGACTACTCGGCGGGGGGATCGGGCAGATCGATGCGGGCCAACCACAGACCCGGGGCGTCCACCTCGGGAGGGCTGGGGAGCATGTGCTCGCCCTCCCACAGCCGCGCCAGCCCCTCGGGCCCCGCCCGCTCGATCACGCCGGCCACGAACCGCGAGCCGCGGTCGTAGGTCGCCTGTGTCAGCTCGAGCCCGAGCAGCCGCTCGACGAACCGGTCGGCCTCGGCGGTCTCCACGCGGCGCCGGCGCAACGCCTCGGTCAGCATCCCGTAGCTGCTGATGAGCTTGGCGCCCACCTCGTCCATCACGTGGTCGACCACCCCGACCACCACGGCGACCAGCGCCTCGAGCTGGGGGAGCAGGGCGCGCTGCTCGTCCGACTGGATCGCACCCAGCAGCGCTCCCGGCTCGCCCAACACCTGTTGCAGCCCGGCCAGGGACTCCGGACCGCCACTGAGATCGATCTCGCCGAGGTGCTCCTCGAGCGCCCGGGGATCGGTGCGGAAGCTGGTCGTGTAACGCGTGAGCAGGTGCTCGAGGCGTTCGCGCACCTGCGGCACGGCCAGCACGGTGTGGTGGGCGATCTCGTGGAGGCAGATCCACAGCCGCAGGTCGTCGGCCGGCAGGCTCCACTCCTCGCCGAACGCATCGAGGTTGGGCACCAGGATGAGCAGCTCGTCGGACGGCGTCCGGGGGATGGGGAGGTCGTACTGGCCGAACGACCGCCGGGCCAGGTGACCCACCATCGACCCGGCGGTCATGGCCACCATCATCGGCTGCATCGCCTGGATCATCGGGCCGAGCATGGCCGCGAACTGGTCGTCGGGATCCTGACCCGGCCCCAGGCCGGCGTCGTCACCGAGGTCGAGCGCGCTCCCGACCCCGCCCGGTTCACCGAGCCCGCCGACCTCGGGTGAGCCCAGGGAGCCGGCGAGCTTCTCGAGCAGCGGTCGGTAGTCCTCGAGGGTGCGCTGGGTCCAGTGTCCCCGGTTCACCGGCGTGACCGTGAGCTCGCGCCCGGTCACGGTGGTGGACAGCCCGGTGACGTTGGCGACGTGGAGCTCGGCGACCCGGGCCAGCTGCTCGAGCTTGATGCGCTCGATGGGATCGACGTTGGGCTCGCTCTGGTTGTCGGTGGCGACGGCCAGCGCCAGGCTGCGGGCGGCGTCCCAGGGGACCCCGCGCCCGCCCTGGCCGAAGA
>JBOGHG010000260.1:0-5494 GCA_050744525.1 Acidimicrobiales bacterium
CGGCCGTTCAGGAGCTGCGCTCATGACCGTGCTTCCGCCGGGGGCTGCGCCCCCGGACCCCATCGCCGCCCGGCTCCCTGGCGGTCGCACGGTCGGTCGGTCGGGGCGCCGCCGGCGCGACGGGATGCGTCGGCGGCCGCGCCCCATGCCCTACCTGCTGCTGGTCCCGGCGATCGCCGCCATCGGCGTGGGCATGGGGTACCCGCTCTACCGGCTGGCGGTCATGTCCACGCAGGAGTTCGGGCTACGCCAGCAGTTCGGCACGGCGCCACCGGAGTCGGTCGGCCTGGACAACTACCGCGAGCTGTTCGGTGACTCGTACTTCTGGGAGGTCCTGCGGCGCTCGGTCGTGTTCTGCCTCGTGAACGTGGGGTTGACCATCGCCCTGGGCACGCTGGTGGCGCTGCTGCTCACCCGCCTGGGCAAGCGGATGCGGATCGCCGTGAGCTCGGCGCTGCTGTTCGCGTGGGCCACGCCGGCCCTGACCGCCAGCGTGATCTGGCAGTGGATCTTCGACCCCCGCTACGGCGTGGTGAACTGGATCCTCACACGGCTGGGTGGCGACTTCGAGGGCCACTCGTGGCTGTCGGAGCCCCTGTCCTTCTACTTCGTGGCGACGCTGATCGTGGTCTGGATGGGCACCCCCTTCATCGCGCTCACGGTCTACGCCGGCATGACCCAGATCCCCGGCGAGGTCATGGAGGCGGCGTCGATCGACGGTGCCGGCGCTTGGCAGCGGTTCCGCGACGTCACCTGGCCCACCCTCCGACCCCTGTTCGTGGTGCTCATCGCGCTCAGCACTCTGTGGGACCTGCGTGTCTTCACCCAGATCTTCGTGCTGCAGCAGGCGGGGAGCATCACCCGTGAGACCAACCTCCTGGGGACCTACGCCTACCGCGTGTCGGTCGGTGCCAACGACTTCGACATCGGGGCCGCCATCGCGATCGTCATGGTGGGGCTCACGCTGCTGTTGACCCTCTTCTACCTGCGCAACATGTTCCGCCAGGAGGAACTGTGAGCGACGGATCGGCCCACGCCGCGGTCGTGGTGCCGGTGCCCGGCAGGGTCGTCGGCGACCCGATCGCGCCGGAGCTGGCGACTGAGGGGACATCCGAGGCCGACGTCCAGCGCCGCCGCGTCCGCGCGCACCGGCTGCTCCTCAATCTCGTCGGGCTCGCGGTGATCGTGCTGGCGGCGTTCCCCGTCTACTGGATGGTCAACACCTCGTTCCGTACCAACCTCGACATCCGGAGCGACCCCCGGTTCCTGCCGTTGCAGGGCACCCTGGCCAACTACCGCGCGGTGTTCGAACGCGACTTCTTCTGGACGGCGTTCCGCAACAGCATCATGGTCACGCTGCTCACGGTGGCCCTGGCGCTGTTCACGGCCTTCCTGGCCGCCCTGGCGATCTCTCGGTTCCGCTTCCGGGGCCGCGTGGCGTTCCTGGTGCTGATCCTGATCGTCCAGATGGTGCCGGCCGAGGCGCTGATGATCTCGCTGGTGAAGGTGCTCGACGGCTGGCACCTACGCAACTCGATCATCGGCCTCACGCTCGCCTACCTGGCCTTCGTGCTGCCGTTCACCGTGTGGACGCTGCGGGGCTTCGTCGCCGGCGTGCCCAAGGAGCTCGAGGAGGCGGCGATGGTCGACGGCGCCAGCCGCCTGCGGGCGTTCTTCACCGTGACGTTCCCACTGGTGGCGCCCGGGTTGGTGGCCACCGGCATCTTCGCCTTCATCCAGGCGTGGAACGAGTTCACGTATGCCCTGGTGATCATGGACCGTCCCTCCAAGCAGACCCTGCCGGTGTGGATCCAGTTCTTCAACGAGGGCGAGCGCGGCACCAACTGGGGCGGCGTCATGGCGGCCTCGACGCTCATCACCATCCCGGTGATCGTCTTCTTCCTGCTGGTCCAGCGCCGCGTCGTGGCCGGCATGACCGCCGGGGCGGTGAAGGGATGAGCCGGCTCCGCCCGTCCGCGCCCCTCCACTCACGGGTCCTGTCGCCTCCGGTGCGGCGCCTACCGCCGTCGGCGCCGACAGGCGCCGACAGCGGTGCCGCATCCTCAGCGCCACCCGCTCGCTTCCCGCCCTTCACCGGTTGGCGGAATGTGGCCTCGGCCTGCGGCCGAGTCGAGGTCCATCGATGACCGACGCGTTGCGGCGGGCGGCGGCGACGACGCTGCTGGCGTCGTTCCCCGGCGAGCGGGTACCGGCATGGCTGCTGGACCGGGTGACCGGCGGCCTGGGCGGCGTGTGCCTCTACGGCTCGAACCGGGAGGCCGACCTGGCGGCAGTGGCGGCGACCGTCCACGGCGCGCGCCCCGACGTGCTGGTGGCCCTGGACGAGGAGGGTGGCGATGTCACCCGGCTCGAGGCCGCGGGCGGCAGCTCGGTGCCCGGCAACGCCGCCCTGGGCGTGGTCGACGACCTCGATCTCACCCGTACCATGGCCGCGGCGCTCGGCGCTGCGTTGGGCGCCGCGGGCGTCGACCTCGACCTGGCGCCCTGTGCCGACGCCAACACCGACCCGGCCAACCCCGTGGTCGGCGTGCGGTCGTTCGGGGCCGATCCGGAGCTGGTGGCCCGCCACACCGCCGCGTTCGTCGACGGCCTGCAGGGCGCCGGCGTGGCGGCGTGCGTCAAGCACTTCCCCGGTCACGGGGCGGTGGACGTCGACTCGCATCTCGACCTGCCCACCCTCACCGCACCGCTCGAGCTGCTGCGCAGCCGGGAGCTCGTGCCGTTCCAGGCGGCCATCGACGCCGGTTCGGCCGCGGTCATGACCGGCCACCTGCGGGTGCCGGCGCTCGACGACCAAGCCGCGACCGTGAGCCACCGCACGCTCGCGGGGCTGCTACGTGGCGAGCTCGGCTTCGCGGGCGCCGTCGTCACCGACGCGCTGGACATGGCCGGCATCGGCGGGCCCGCCCAGATCCCGGCCAACGTGGTGCGAGCCGTTGCCGCCGGGGCCGACCTGTGTTGCCTGGGGCCCGACAACACCGACGAGCTCGTCGGCGCCTGCATCCGGGCGCTCGTCGAGGGGGTGGCGAGCGGCGCGCTCCCGGAGGCCCGGCTGCTGGACGCCGGGGTTCGGGTCGCCGCCCTCCGGTTCCTGCCGCGGGATCGGTGGCCAGAGCAACCAATTCCGCGGCAGGTTTCCTCGCTGGGCGCGATCGGCGCCGAAGCCGCCCGGCGGGCGCTGCGCATCGACGGCGAACTGCCGGCGGCGCTGTCCCGGGCCCACGTGGTGGAGCTCGACCGGCCCCCGAACATCGCGGCCGGCACGGTCCCGTGGGGCCTCGCCCGCGCGCTGGGCACCGTCGACGCCGCCACCACCGCCGAGCGCCTGTCCGAGTCGGCCGACGGCGATGCGGTTGCCCGCACGCTCGCCACCGCCTCGAACCGGCCGCTGGTGATCGTCGTGCGCGATCCCCAGCGCCGCCCCGCGGGGGCGGCCCTGCTGCACTCGCTGCTGGCGGCCCGCCCGGACGCCATCGTCGTCGACATGGGCTGGCCCGGCGTCGAGCGCCTACCCGAGTCGGCCGCGCGCATCACCACGTTCGGCGCCTCCCGCGCCGGTGGCGAGGCTGCAGCTGCCATCCTGGCGGGCGCCGGCGCCGCAACCCCGAGGAGGACCTTCCGTGGCTGACATCGCCATCCGCGGCGCCACCAAGGTCTACGACGGCGGTGCCTTGCCGGCCGTCGACGCCGTCGACCTCGACATCGGCGACGGCGAACTGCTGGTCCTCGTGGGCCCGTCGGGCTGCGGCAAGTCCACGCTGTTGCGCATGATCGCCGGGCTCGAAGAGGTGACCGCCGGCTCGGTCTCGATCGGTGGCCGCGACGTCACCCACCTCCCGCCCAAGGACCGTGACATCGCGATGGTCTTCCAGAGCTACGCGCTATATCCGCACATGACGGTCCGCAGGAACATCGGCTACCCCCTCAGGCTGGCCAAGACGCCCAGGGACGAGA
Organism: Acidimicrobiales bacterium; assembly: GCA_050744525.1. Classification (GTDB taxonomy): domain Bacteria; phylum Actinomycetota; class Acidimicrobiia; order Acidimicrobiales; family VFJN01; genus DASQUK01. Next base: position 3,976 of record JBOGHG010000260.1, read on the forward strand.
TCGACCGCCGGGTCGAGGAGACCGCCGAGCTGCTGCACCTGAGCGACGAGCTCGAGCGCCGGCCCGCCCAGCTCTCCGGTGGGCAACGGCAGCGGGTCGCGATGGGAAGGGCGATCGTCCGTCACCCCCAGGCGTTCCTCATGGACGAGCCCCTGTCCAACCTCGACGCCAAGCTGCGGGTCGAGATGCGGGCCGAGATCGCCAGGCTCCAGCGGGAGCTGGCCGTCACGACCGCCTACGTGACGCACGACCAGGTCGAGGCCATGACCATGGGCACCCGGGTCGCCGTGCTGCAGAAGGGTCGCCTGCAGCAGGTCGCCACGCCTCAGCGGCTCTACGACGAGCCTGTCAACCTGTTCGTGGCCACGTTCATCGGCTCGCCGGCCATGAACCTGCTCCCGGGCCACATCGAGTCCGTCGAGGGTGCCGCTGGCACCGACGGTGGGCTCGCGCTCCGCTCGGGCCAGCACCGGCTGGCACTCGACAGTGCCACCCTGGCCTGCCACCCGGCGTTGCCCCAGATGGTCGGCCAGCCCGTCGTGGTCGGCATCCGCCCGGAGGGACTGGCCGACGTGGCACTGGAACCAGGCGTCCCCGCCAACCGGGTGATCGAAGCGACCGTCGATCTCGTCGAGTCGCTGGGCGCCGAGCTGATCGTGCACGTCACCGTCTCGGATCCGCCACCCCCGGCGCCGGACGCCGTCTCCGACGCCTGGCGCCAGGTCGTCGCCCGGCGGGGACGTGCGGTCGCCCGTCTGAGCACACGCAGCCGCCTGGCCGCGGGCGACGTGATGAAGCTGGCGGTCGACACCACCCGGCTCCACCTGTTCGACGCGGCGACCGGCGCCTCGCTACGCACCGCCAGCGCGGCGTGAGTTGGCGCCGTGTCCGATCTACTCCTCGCCGGGCTCGACATCGGCGGCACCAAGACCCTGGCAGTGGCGGTCGCGGTTCCAGCGGCCGTGGTCCCCAGCGCCCCGGCCGTCGTCGAAGGAGCCATCGTCGCCACGGTGCGACGTGCCACCAGAGGTGGGCCCGACGAGCTGCGCAACTCAGTCGCCGAGACGCTTGCCGACCTCGCGGACGCGGCGGCCGTGCCCGTCGACGGGTTCGCAGCCGTGGGCATGGGGGTTCCCGGCCTGGTCGACCGCGAGGCCGGGACCGTGCGCCACGCAGTCAACCTGGGTCTCGGCGACGAGCCCCTGGCGCTGGCCGACCATGTCGGCGGGCTCGCAGGGGCGCCGGTGGTGGTCGACAACGACGTCAACGTGGCCGCGGTGGGCGCGGCGTCGGCGCTCGGATGCCCGGGTGATCTCGCCTATCTGAGCGTGGGAACCGGCGTGGCCGCCGGCTTCGTGCTCGGTGGTCGCATCCGCCAGGGCGCGCACGGGGCGGCCGGCGAGATCGGCCACCTGCCCGTCGACCCGGGCGGCCCGCTGTGCGAATGCGGCCAGCGGGGCTGCCTCGAGGCCGTCGCCTCGGGCACGGCCATCGCCAAGCGCTGGCCGTCGGTTGGCGG
>JBOGHG010000261.1:0-5419 GCA_050744525.1 Acidimicrobiales bacterium
GTGTACGCCGACGCCACCAGCACGGCCAGGGTACGGGCCCGCGTGTTGTGGTCGGCGTCCATCCGCAGGGCCTTGATCCCCCCGGCGCCGAGGCCGGCGACGATGCCGGTGACGGCGTCGCCCACGAACGCCGAGACGGGGATCCCCACCAGCAGCGCCCACCCCATCGCCCGCAGGACGGCGCCCGGTGCCCGGGGGTGCTCCGACATGAAGGCGAGCACGACGAACACGAACGGGATCAGCGCCAACCCGAACGCCATGGCCGCCGCGGCGTTGGGTCCGCCGGGCTCGTCGGAGGCGTCGGCGACCAGCCCGGCCAGCAACCCCCAGAAGGCGGGGACCAGGAGCAGCGTCGCCAACGTGATGGCCCGCCACTTGCGCTGAGGCGACAGCGGCTGCAGTTGCCCGATCTCGGCCCGTCCGCGCCCGGCGCGAGGCGTGGCCATGACCGCTATGGCCCCGTACCGCGCATCAGCCCTTGATCGCCCCCGCGGTGAGGCCGCTGATGAAGTAGCGCTGCAGCGAGAAGAAGACGACGAGGGGCAGGATCATCGTGATGAACGCGGCCGACGTGAGCAGGTGCCAGTCCTGGGCTCGCGATCCGGCCAGGGTCTGCAGGGCGATCGTGAGCACCCTGTTCTCCTCGGTGGCGCCGAGGAAGATGCGGGCGACCAGCAGGTCGTTCCACACCCACAGGAACTGGAAGATGGCGAAGGCGGCGAGCGCGGGAACCGACAGCGGCACCACCAGCCGCCAGAAGATCGTGAAGTGGTCGGCGCCGTCGACCTTGGCCGACTCGATGATCGACGACGGCAGCGCGCCGATGAAGTTCCGCAACAGGTAGACGGCGAGCGGCAAGCCGAACGCGGTGTGGGCGAGCCAGATGCCGAGAAAGGTGCCGTTGAGGTCGAGATCGGGGAAGATCGGAAACCCACCGAGCCGGGCGCCGCCGCTGTAGAGCCGCAGGATCGGGATGAGCGCCATCTGCAGCGGCACGACCAGCAGGCCCACGACCAACACGAACATCACGTAACGGCCGCGGAACTCCATCCACGAGAAAGCGTAGGCTGCGAACGCGGCGATCGTGATGGGGATGACCGTTGCGGGGATGGTCACCGCCAGGCTGTTGAGGAAGGCGTTCTCGAACCCGCCGGTGTCGAGCGCATCTCGGTAGTTCTGGAGGGTCCACTGCCCCGAGTCGAACAGGTGGGCGATGGCCGTCCACCACCCGGTCTCGTTGACGACCGACTCCGGGCGGAACGACGTGACCAGCACGCCCACCGTCGGTACCAGCCAGAGCACCACGATGACGAGGATGGCGATGCGGACGGACCATCCACCCTGCCGGACGTCTTCGGCCTCCCCCGGCGGAGGCGGCGCCTCGGCCTCGACCTCCTCGGGAAGGGGAGCGGTGAGCGTCATGATGCACCTCCGACCCGTGAGCGGGGAGTGGGCGGGCGGTGCTCGCTCATCGCAGGGCCTCCTGCTCGCGGAACCGCCGTACGTTGAGGATCATCACCGGGATGACCGCGATGAACAGGACCACGGCGATGGCGGCACCCCTGCCGTCGTGGTTGCTGATGAAGAACCACTCGATCATGCGTTCGGCGATGACCTCGGTCTCGTTGGTCTCGGCGTTGCCGATGACGAAGACGATGTCGAACACCTTCATGGCATTGATGACCATGTAGGTGACGACCACCGCGATCGTGGGGGCGATGCTGGGCACGATGATGCGCCGGAACACCTGCAGCTCCGACGCCCCGTCGATGCGCGCCGCCTCGATGATGTCGTAGGGAATGGCCTTGATCGCCGCGGACAGGACCACCATGGCGAACCCCGTCTGCATCCAGATCATGATCACCATGAGCAGCAGGTTGTTCCATGGCTTCACTTGCAGCCACGCCGTGGGACTCATCCCGAGCCCGTCCTTGATGCCGTTGAGCAGGCCGATGTTGGTGCCGAAGCCCTCGGGCCGGAAGCTGTAGATGAGCGTCCAGGTCACGGTGGCGCCGACGAAGCTGATCGCCATCGGCATGAAGATCAGCGACTTGGCCACCGCCTCGCCCCGGCGCAGCCGGTCGGCCAGCGTGGCGAACGCCAGGCCGATGCTGACGGCCACCAGCGGCACGATGACGATCCAGCCCGCGGTGTTGCGGATCGAGCGGAGCATGCTCTCGTCGGTGAACACGAACTCGTAGTTGTCCAGGCCGACCCAGCCCTCGCCCTGTTGGTCGCCGAAGCTGATGATGATCGTGTTGATCACCGGGTAGATGAGGAAGACGGCGAGGATCACGAGCGCGGGCCCCACGAACACGTAGGGGCGCACCCCGTCGCGGAACCGCTCGGGCAGGTAGTCCACGGTGCGGTTCATCGCCCAGTACAGGAGGAAGACACCGCCGACGCCGACGACGATCGCCACGCCCACCAGCACGAAGCGGTTGGCGTCGGCATCGCGCAGGAAGTCGAAGGTCAGCCACATCGCTGCGAAGAGGACGATGGGGATGGCCACGGCGCCGACCACGCGCATGACCGTCAGCCCGACCGCCCGGCCGGCGGTGGGCCGCTCCGGGGCCTCGGGTGGGGGCTCCGGGGCGGCTGGTGGCTCTTCGACCGTCGTGGTCACGCGGCGCCCTCCTCCTCGTCGCTCGGGTCAGCGTAGACCGGGAGTGAGCGGCCCGCAGCGGCCGCTCACTCCCGGTTGTCAGTGGTAGTGGGGGTCGCCCGGGCTACGTGGGCCAGGTCGACTCGATTTCGTCCAGGACGCTGGTCAGCGAGTCGGGACCCTGCTGCATGTACGTCATCATCTCGCTCCAGAAGCTCCCGGAGCCCACCGCCGGGGGCATCTGGTCCGAGGCGTCGAAGCGGCCGGTGTCGTTCTCGATCGCGTCCGTCAACACCACCGAGGCGTCGGCGAGGATCTGGTTGGCGTAGCAGCCCTCCCCGACGTTGACGTTGGGCGAGACACGTGACGAGGCGACGTCACCACCCTGGGCGCACTGCACGTCCTCCGCCGCGAACCGCTCGAGGAAGTCGCGGACCTCCGGAGCGTCGCGGAACGTGACCGCGAACTCACCGGCGAACAGCGTGCCCTCCTGCTCGATGGGCGGGAACGGGAACCAGTCGTAGTCGGTACCCGGCTCGGCCTCCGGCGGGAAGAAGGCGTTGATGAAGGTGGCCTGGCGGTGCAGCCAGCACCCGGGCGGGTCCTGGAACATGGGGCCGGGCGCGTCGCCGAAGGCGATGGCAGGCGTCTGGTCGGCGCCACCCAGGACGTAGCCGTCCGCGAACATGACCTGCCCGAAGATCTCGCCCGCGTTCTGCACCGACTCGTCGTTGAACGGGATCTCGTGGGTCACCCACTGGTCGTAGGCATCGGTGCCGGCGGTGCGCAGCATGATGTCCTCCATCCAGTCGGTGGCCGGCCAGCCCGTGGCGTCCTCGCTCTCGAAGCCGACGCACCACGGCGTACCGCCGTCTTCGACGATCTGGTCGCTGAGGGCGATCATGTCGTCGAACGTCTCCGGAACCTCGTAGCCGGCGGCGTCGAAGTCGTCCTTCGGGTACCAGACCATGCTCTTGAGGTTGACGTTGGTGGGCAGGCCGTAGTGCTCGCCGTCGACCTCGCCGAGCGACAGCAGGTACTCGCCGAACGTGTCCTCCAGCTCGGCGATGTCGAAGCCCATCTCCTCGAGGGAGACGGCCCCCTGACCAACGGCGTCGGCCACCGCGCCGGGCTGGGGCAGCAGCGCGACGTCGAGGGTGCCGCCCTCGGCGCGGATCTGGAAGTCCTCCTCGAAGCTGCCGGACGCCTCGATCTCGACCTCGTAATCGGTCTCGGACGTGATCAGCTCGTCGACGACGCCCTGGACGACCTCGGCCTCCTCCGGCTCCATCGCGTTCAACACGTTCACCGTGCCGGTGTCTTCACCACCGCCGCCCTCGGCCTCTTCGCCTGTGTCCGCGGGTTCCGCGCCCTCGTCATCGTCGTCGTCGCCGCAGGCGGCGAGGAAGAGGATGGCGACGGCTGGCACCGCCATTAACCGGCGCACTCGCATGTGGTTCTCCTTTGCTGTCGTCGGCCGTGGCGACTACTCGTCCCGGCCGTAGATCCCTAGGCCCGTCTCGGGGTCGAAGAAGTGCAGGCGATGCGTGTCGACCACGAGCTCGATCGGTTCGCCCTGGCGCGTCCGGGTCCGCGGGTTGAGCCGGGCGAGGACGGTCGTCCGGCTGGCCTGGGCGGTCTCCTGTTGCCTCTCCAGAGCCTCTTGGCCCACATCGGCCATGAGGTCGATCGCCTCCTCGGTCACCGGTGGCGGTGCGTCGATGCGGAAGTGGACGACGATGTCGGACCCGAGCGCCTCGCTCAACTCCACCGTGGAGGTGATGCGACGCTCGGCCGGCGCGTCCGACACCAGCGAGGCGTCCTCCATGTCCTCGGGCCGGATGCCGACGACGACCTTGCGCCCCTCGTAGCGACGCAGATCGGGTCGCTCGGCCATGACCTCCTCCGGCACCGGGAGCTGGAAGCCGGCCAGCTTCACCGCCAGACCCCCGTCGGCGGGCACGAGGTCGGCTTCCATCATGTTCATCGCCGGGGACCCGATGAACCCCGCCACGAACAGGTTGGTGGGGTGCTCGTAGAGCGACTGCGGCGTGTCGACCTGCTGCAACACGCCCTTGCGCATCACGGCCACCCGGTCGCCCATGGTCATGGCCTCCACCTGGTCGTGGGTGACGTAGATGGTGGTGACGCCGAGCTCGTCCTGCAGCTTGGCGATCTCCGCGCGGGTCTGAACCCGCAGCTTGGCGTCGAGGTTGGAGAGCGGCTCGTCCATGAGGAAGGCACGGGGGTGGCGGACGATGGCCCGGCCCATGGCGACGCGCTGGCGCTGGCCGCCCGAGAGCGCGACCGGCTTGCGCTGGAGGAGCTCACCGAGACCCAGGATGCGCGCGGCGTCGCGGACACGGTCGTCGATGTCCTGCTTGGGCACCTTCTGGAGCTTCAGCCCGAAGGCCATGTTGTCGAAGACGCTCATGTGCGGGTAGAGGGCGTAGTTCTGGAACACCATCGCGATGTCGCGTTCCTTGGGGGGAACGTCGTTCACGACCCGGTCGCCGATGGTGACGGTTCCCTTCGAGATCGTCTCCAGCCCGGCGACCATGCGCAGCACGGTCGTCTTCCCACAGCCGGACGGACCGACCAGGACCACGAACTCCCCGTCCGCGATGTCGAGGTCGAACGAGCGCACGGCCTCGGTCCCGCCGGGGAACACCTTCCAGACATCTTCGAGAACGATCTCTGCCATGTCCCTACCGTTCACCCTCCGACGGGTTTTCTCAACCCCTTCACGCCCGGGGCGTGGCGCGTCGGAGTCGCCGAACCCCCGCGCGCCCGGCGACGGGACGGGGGTGCGGT
>JBOGHG010000262.1:0-5400 GCA_050744525.1 Acidimicrobiales bacterium
GCGTCGTCGTCATCGTCGCCGCAGGCGGCCGCCGTCAGGCTGAAAGCCAGGACGATCGACAGCCACGCCAGCCGGCGCTTCTTGATCAACTGCACGGATGCCCTCCCTGTGGGCTCGCCGTCGCGATGAGCGGAACGCTCCTGTCGGGGCCACCGTAGGGAGACCAGGTGAACGACCGGGGAGGGGCGGGGTGAACAAGGCGTGAACGAGGCCGGAACCTTGCCTGAACGGCGTCCGGTGCCCCTGGCCAGGGCGGATGGCATCAGGGCCACACCGCGGCGCGCGCCACCGGGGGGCCGCTCCCGTGCCGACCGGAACCTCAGCTGACGGCTTGCTGAACGTTCGCGCTCAACCTGCGTCGGGCGCGTCGGGGCGCCCGCCGGCGAGGGTTCCGGCCAGGCGGGCGAGCATCTCCCGGTCGTGTGTGTAGGTCAGCAGTCGATCGGCCTCGTCGATCGGCACCCAGCGCCGCTGGTCGACCTCGTCGTTCGGCGCCCAGGGCTTGGATGCGACCACGCGCATCATCCAGTAGCGGACGAGCTTGGTCCGACCCTTGCCATCGACGTAGGTGGTCGACGGCAGCTCCTCGCCCGCCTCGCACACCAGCCCGGTCTCCTCCGACACCTCGCGGACCGCCGCCCGCCGCCAGGCCTCACCCCGGTTGAGCTTGCCCTTGGGGAACGACCAGTCGTCGTAGCGGGGCCGGTGGACGAGCACGATCTCGCCGCTCGGCCGGGTGGCGCCGGCCTCGTCGGCAACCGTGACCGCCCGCCACACCACGCCCCCGGCGGCGCGCACCTCCGGCTTCGGCTGGTTCGCTTGCCGGGAACGGATTGGTCGAGCGGACATGTTGGCGCCGTTCATACTCCCCGCGCCGAGGTGACGACCAACCCTGCGCCGCGGCCACCCGGCGCCGATGTCGTTCCTCAGCCGCGGCTCCGGCGCCAGGAACACCAACGGGGACGCCCGCCGGCGCGATCAGCGCGCCGCGTGGGTCAGGTCGAGGGTCCAGTACAGGAAGTTGCTCGTCTGGTCGAGGATCGTCGTGCGGTTCTGCGTGTAGGGCACGTGGCCGGCGCCCTCGAACGTGGTCAGGAACGCCTGGAGCTCAGCCGCATCCGCCGCAGCCACGGTGTCGAGCGCCCACTGGTAGGGGACGAGCCCGTCGGCCGTCCCGTGGAACAGCAGCGCGGCGGCCTCGCCCGGATTCGGCGTCGTGAGGATCCTCGCGCCGGACAGCGACACCGCAGCCCGGACGGCCGAGGCGAACCCGGGGTTGCCGCTGTCGCCGACGTCCTCCGGTCCGTAGCCGACGTTGAGCGCGGTGATTGCGCCGGCCGAGGTCCCCGCGATGGCGATGCGATCCTCGTCGACGCCGTAGTCATCGGCGTTGGCGCGCAGGAACCGCACGGCGGCCTGGGCGTCGTGCTTGGCGTCGACGATGGCGGTCAGGCACTCGGCCGTGACCGTCGTGCAGCCGTTCGGGGAGAGCCGGTAGTTGATCGAGACGTTGACGAAGCCCTTCTTGGCGAAGGTGGTGGCCTCATCCACGATCTCGGGCGACGTCTTGCTGCCGAACGCGAACGAGCCCCCGTGCACCCACACGATGGCCGGGCGTTCGGTCACGATGTCGCCCGCAGGTGCGTAGACATCGAGCGCGAGTGTGACCGTCTCGCCCTGCTGGTCGACCGCGCCGCCGTAGGTCACGTCGCGGGTGGTGGTGACCGCGCTGAACACCGCGTCGCGGTAGCGGAGCGGAGCGTCGCCGGGTGGGACCACCTTCTGCAGGTCGCATCCCGCCGCCACCAGTGCCAGGACGCCGACAACGGCGATGAGTAGACGGCGCATCAACAACCCTCCGACCTGACCGCGCCCGCAGACCGCAGACCGCAGACCGCAGTAGTAATACCACTCGGCATCCCGGCGCACCGAGGCGTCACCCGGCGGCGGCCGCGCCGGGTAGGTCGGGGGGCCGGGGAAGCTCGCACACGTCGCCCGGGGCGCGGCGGAGCACTTCGCCCTCGCCATCGCCCGCCACCATGAGGCCACCGGCGTCGAGCGTGCTGTCGCAGGCCTTGCCACCGTCGCCACCGTCGCCGCCGTCGCCGGCCAGCTCGCGTCGTGAGCGCAGGTCACCCACCCGGTCGAGCTGGCGCTCGAGCTGGCGGCGACGGGTGCCGGACAGGTCGTCCCAACCCCGGCGAACCGTGTCGAGCCCGCGGCCCACCTTGTCGAGCGCGTCGGTGAACTTGTCCCACTGCTGCTCGAACGCCGCCAGGCACGCCAGTATCTCGTCGGACGTGCGCTGCAGGTGCACCTGCTCGACGGCCTGACGGATGACGGCGAGCACCGAGAACAACGTGCTCGGCGAGCAGAGCACGACCTTCTGGCGCAGCGCCACCTCCACGAGGTCGCGGTCGTGGGTGTGCACGAACGCGTACACAGCCTCGTTGGGGATGAAGAGCAGCACCTCGTCGACCGTGTCGTCGGGGTGGATGTAGACGCGCCCCGACAGCTCCCTGACCCGGGCACGGACGTCGCGCACGAACGCCACGCGGTGGCGGTCGCGTTCACCGTCGGTGGGCGCCTCGAGGTAGCGGAGGTAGTTGTCGATGGGGAACTTCACGTCCATGTGCAGGACCCGGCCTCCGGGGAGCATGAACGTGAAGTCGGGGACGGTGCCCGCCCCTGCGATCCGCGACTGCTTGCGGTAGTTGATGCCCTCGACCAGTCCGGCGGCCCGGAGCACGTCGTCGGCCATGCGCTCGCCCCACTGGCCGCGGGCCTGCGGGCTGGCGAGCGCCTGGCGCAGCGACTGCGTGGTCTCGGCCAGCCTGGCACCCACCGCCGCCACCTCGGCAAGCCGCGACTCCACCCGGCCCTGTTGCTCGGCCCGCTCGCGCTGCAGGCAGACGACCAGCTCGGCCACCTTGGCCAGCTCGCCGCGCACGTCGCCCATGCGTTGCTCGACGGCGGCGTTGCGCAACGCGATCTCGTCGGCGACCCGGCCCCGCATCTCGCCGACCCGCTGCTCGAACGATCGTTGGCGCGCCTCGAGCTCACGGGCGCCGGCGTCGGCCTGCGCGCCGAGCCGGTCACCCGCCACGGCCACCACCGTGTCGACTGCGGCCCGGACCATCGCCTCGCGGTCGGCGCCGGCGTCGGCCCGCAACCGATCGGCCGCCGCCTCCGCCGTCGCCCGCGCCGCCGAGTGGGCGGCCGACGACGCGACCGAGCGCGCGATCGCGCCCGCGACCGCCAGCCCCGCGGCCAGCACCACAACGATGCCCACGACGAGCAGTGCTGCGTCCATGCGCGCAACTTACGAGCGCCCACTGACAATTAAGGGGATGCGAGCGAACCCACCTCGGGGTCTGCAGCTCGGGCTCGGCGGCGTGGATGGCGGGGAGGCGGGCCGTCAGAGGATGGCCGTCGACGGCACCTTGCCGCCCCGCTCGGTGGTGAGCTCCTGGAGCCGGGCGTGGGTCTCGATCGAGCCCCCCGGCGCCGCCCGCGTCCAGCGGCCATCGGGACCCAGCGTCCACGCCAGCACGTCGTCGGCCAGCTCGACGTCCAGCACCTCGTCCAGACGGTCCTGCAGCTCGGGCTCGACCACCGGCGTGAGCACCTCGACGCGGCGATCGAGGTTGCGGGGCATGAGGTCGGCCGAGCCGATCAGCAGCCGCGGCCGACCGGGACCGTCGCCATTGGCGAAACGGTAGATCCGCGAGTGCTCGAGGTAGCGCCCCACGATCGACCGCACCCGGATCGTCTCCGACAGGCCCGGCACCCCCGGCGTCAGGCAGCAGATGCCCCGCACGATCAGGTCGATCTCCACGCCGGCCTGCGAGGCGGCGTACAGCTCGTCGATCAGCTCGGTGTCGACCAGGCTGTTCATCTTCATCGTGATGCGGCCGCGCCCAGGTTCGGCGTGCGCGGCCGCCACCTCACCCCGGACCAGCTCGATGATGCCCGAGCGCAACATCCGGGGCGCCACCAACAGCCGCTGGTAGTCCACGTTGCGGCCATAACCCGTCAGCTCATTGAACAGCTGGGTGAGGTCACTGCCGATGTCCGGCTCACATGTGAGCAGCCCCAGGTCCTCGTAGGTGCGGGCCGTGCGGGAGTTGTAGTTCCCGGTGCCGATGTGGCAGTAGCGCCGCAGCCCGTCGGCCTCCTCCCGCACGATGAGCAGCGTCTTGGCGTGGACCTTGAGGCCGATGAGCCCGTAGGCCACGTGCACGCCCGCGGTCTCCAGGGCCCGGGCCCATTCGATGTTTGCGCCCTCGTCGAACCGGGCCTTGAGCTCGACGATGACGGCCACCTGCTTGCCCCGCTCGGCGGCCCGGATGAGCGACCGGGCGATGGGACTGTCGCCGGACGTCCGGTACAGCGTCATCTTGATCGCCAGCACGTGGGGATCGGTCGACGCCTGGCGCACGAACTCCTCGACCGTGGTCCGGAAGCTCTCGTACGGGTGGTGGACGAGCATGTCGCCTCGCCGCACCGCCGCGAACGTGTCGACCCGCTCGCCGTCGTCCGAGGACAGGCGTGCCGGCGTGACGCGCGTGTAGGGCGGGTCCTTGAGGTCGGGCCGGTCGAGGCCGTGGACCGCCCACAGGCCCCCCAGGTCCAGCGGTGCCACGTACTCGTACACGTCGTCGTCGGCCAGCACCAGCTCCCGCGCGAGCAGCTCGCGCACCTCGTCGGACATGGCCGCGTCGATCTCCAGCCGCACGGCCCGCCCGAAGCGCCGCCGGCGCAGCTCGATCTCCACGGCGGCCAGGAGATCGTCCGCCTCCTCCTCCTCGAGCGTCAGGTCGGCGTTCCGGGTGACCCGGAAGGCGTGGTTCTGCTCGATCTCCATGCCCGGGAAGAGCTGGTCGAGGTGGGCGGCGATGACCTGCTCCAGCGGCACGTAGCGCTCGCCGTCGGGCAGGACCACGAACCGGGGCAGCAGCGACGGCACCTTGACCCGGGCGAAGCGCCGCACCCGTTCCTCCGGGTCGCGCACCATCACCGCGAGGTTGAGCGACATGTTGGAGATGTACGGGAACGGGTGCCCCGGGTCGACCGCCAGCGGGGTCAGCACCGGGAAGATGCGTTCCTCGAACGTTTCGACCAGGAACTTCTCGTCTTCGTCGTCGAGATCGGCCCACGACGACAGCCGGATGCCGGCCTCCGCCAGGGCCGGCGACACCTGGTCGAGGAACACCGCCTGCATGCGCGGCAGCAGCTGCTCCACGCGGTCGCGAATGTCCAGGAGCTGCTGAGCGGAGGTGCGGCCGTCGGGGCTGGTCGTGGCCAAACCGGCCGCCACCTGGTCCTTCAGGCCGGCCACACGCACCTGGAAGAACTCGTCGAGGTTCTGGCAGAAGATGGCCAGGAACTTGGCCCGCT
>JBOGHG010000263.1:0-5325 GCA_050744525.1 Acidimicrobiales bacterium
CGACGATCACCACCGGCGATGACGCATCGACCGGAGCCCCCGGCGCGGCCACCACCCGCACGACCGATCCCCGCAGCGGCGAGCGGACCTCGGCCATTCAGCTCGCCGCGTAGTCGTGGAAGCCGCGGCCGCTCTTGCGGCCCAGCAAACCCGCCTCCACCATCCGCACGAGCAGCGGCGGGGGGGCGTAGAGCTGCTCGCGGAACTCCTCGTACAGCGACTCGGCCACGGCCTTGGTGGTGTCGAGCCCGATGAGGTCGGTGAGTGCCAGCGGTCCCATCGGGTGGGCGCAACCCTCGACCATGCCGGCATCGATGTCCTCGGCCGTGGCGAATCCCGATTCCAGCATGCGGATGGCCGACAGCAGGTAGGGGATGAGCAGGGCGTTGACCACGAACCCCGCCCGGTCCTGGGAGCGGATCACGTGCTTGCCCAGCGTCTCGGCGAAGCCGGCCGCCCGCTCGGCGGTCCGCTCCGACGTGAGCAGCGAGCTGACCAGCTCGACCAGCTTGAGCACGGGCACCGGGTTGAAGAAGTGGATGCCGATCACCTGCTCGGGCCGGCCGGTGGCCATGCCGAGCTTCATGATCGGGATCGACGACGTGTTCGACGCCAGGATGGCCGTGGGATCCTCGACGACCTTGTCGAGGGCAGTGAAGACCTGCTTCTTCGCGTCCTCGTCCTCGACGATGGCCTCGACCACGACCTCGCGGTCGCCCAGCTCGCCCAGGTCGGTGACGAAACGTAGGCGCGCTTGGGCGGCGGCGATGTCGTCCTCGCTGAGCTTGCCGGCGCGCAGGCCCCGGGCCAGGGAGCCGTCGACCTTGCGGCGGCCGGCGTCGGAACGTCCCTCGTCGACCTCGTGGACCACGACGTCGAACCCGGACCGGGCCGCCATCTCGGCGATCCCCGACCCCATCAGGCCACAGCCGACCACTCCCACACGCTCGGTCACGACCACCTTTATAGGCGCGACCCTCGGATTCCTGGCGCAGTTCTGGTTGCTCGGCAACCATTCCGGCGCCGGGAACGGGTGGGGGTCAGCGGGTGGCGCCCCGGTCGGCCAGCAGCCGGCCGAGGTTGACCAGGTGGCGGGTGGCTCCCCCGAGGGTCAGCTCGAGCTGCTTTGCCAGGAGGAAGTAGCGGTGCAGGGGGTAGTCGCGGTCGACGCCGATGCCGCCGTGCAGGTGCTGCGCGGCGTGAACCACCCGTTGTCCCCCGGCTGCGGCCCAGTACTTGGCGATGGCCACCTCGCGGTCCGCCGGGAACCCGGCCGTGAGCCGCCACGCCGCCTGCAACATGGTCAGGCGGATGGCGTGAGCATCGACGTAGGCGTCGGCGGCCCGCTGGCCCACGGCCTGGAAGGTGGCGATGGGCCGGCCGAACTGCTCGCGCGACGACGTGTACTCGCCGGTCATCCGCACCGCCTCGGCGGCGAGCCCGGCCATCACCGCGCAGGCCGCCACGGTGGCGTGCTCGACGGTCCAGCGCAGGACCGTTCCGCCGTCATCGATCGGGCCGAGCGCCGCGTCGCCACCCAGCCCCACGCCGTCCAGGACGAGCTGCGCCTCGGGTGTGCCGGTCGTCGTGGCCTGGCGCTCGCAGGACAGGCCGGCGGCATCGGCTGCGACCACGAACACGCCGGTGGACCCCTCCGGCGTCGTGGCGGGCACCAGCACCGTGTCCGCCACCAGCGCCGCGGGCACGGTGGTCTTGGTCCCCTCGAGCACCCAGCCCTCGCCGTCGGGGTGGGCGACGGTCGCCGGCCGTAGGGGATCGCCGAGGGGCTCGACCAGCGCGGCGGTCAGCACACCGGTCCCGGCGGCCAATGGGCGCAGCAGTGCGGCCTGCTGGTCCGGGGACCCGAACCGGGCGACCGGCAGCCCTCCGAAGGCCAGCGACGCCAGGGCCGGAACGGGCGCCGTCCGCCGACCGACCTCCTCCAGTACCAGGCACAGCTCCAGCAGCCCCAGTCCGGCCCCGCCGTGCTCGACGGGCACCGCGATCCCGAGCAACCCGGCGTCGGCCATGGCGCCCCACAGGTCACGGTCGAACCGCAGCTCGTCGCCCTGTTCGAGCGCCCGCAGCGTCTCGGGAGTCGCCTTGTCGCCCAGCAGCTTGGCCGCCAACCCTGCCGTGGCCTGTTGCTCCTCGGTCAGTTCGAAGTCCACCGATCCTCCCGCCCGCCTCAATTGTTCCCGCTCTTGGCGCCTGTGGCGCCGGGCCGCTCGGGCCTCGCTCGCTGCATTGCGGACGCTCGCTCAACGCTTCGCCATCGGCATGCCCATGCCGAAGGCGGCGATCAGGTCGCGTTGCAGCTCGTTCGTCCCGCCACCGAAGGTGAGGATGAGCAGGCTGCGGTACATCTGCTCGAGGCGCGAGCCGAGCAGTGCGCCGGGCGCGTCCTCGACCAGGTAGGACCGCTCGCCGAGTACCTCCATGAGCAGGCGGAAGCTCTCGAGGTAGTGCTCGGTGCCGAAGACCTTGATGGTGCTGGCGTCGGCCACCGGCAACTCGTTCCGGGTGGCGGCCCACGCCACCTGCCAATTGGCGAGGCGCAGGAACTCGAACCCGGCGTAGGCCTTGGCCAGGTTGATCTGGACCCACTCCTGGTCGATCACCCGGTGGTCTGTGCCGGGCAGCGTGGTGGCACGGGCCCAGTCGATGGTCTCGCGCAGCATGTGCTCGGCCATGCCGGGGCTGCACAGCGTGACCCGCTCGTGGTTGAGCTGGTTGGTGATCAGCTTCCAGCCCTCGTTCTCGCCGCCGACCAGGTTGGCCGCCGGGATCCGCACCTCGTCCCAGTGGACGGCGCAGATGTCGTGCGACGACAGCAGGTTGAGCCGGGTGCGCTCGATGCCGGGCAGGTCCATGGGGGCGATGAAGATGGAGATGCCCCGGTGACGGCTGCCGTCGCCGCCGGTGCGGACGGCGAGCCAGCAGTAGTCGGCGTCGCTGGCCAGGCTGGTCCACATCTTCTGCCCGGTGATCACGTAGTCGTCGCCGTCGCGCACCGCGCGGGTGCGCAGCGACGCCAGGTCGGTGCCGGCGTTGGGCTCGGAGTAGCCGATGCAGAAGTGGATCTCGCCCCGCAGGATGCGCGGCAGGTACTCCCGGCGCTGGTCCTCGCTGCCGAACTGCATCAGCGTGGGTGCGACCGAATTGACGGTGAGCATCGGCACCGGGGCGCCGGCCCGCATCGACTCGTCGAAGAAGATGAACTGTTCGACGGCGCCCCGGCCCTGCCCGCCGTACTCGGTGGGCCAACCGATGCCCAGCCAGCCGTCGGCGCCCATCTGGCGGACCACCCGGCGCATGACGGGACCGATGCCGTCGCCGTGGCGCAGCTCGCGGCGCGTGTCGGCGTCGAGCAGGGCGTCGTAGTAGTCCCGCAACTGCTTGCGGAGCTGCTCCTCCTCGTCGGTATAGGCCAGGTGCACGTCGCCCCCTCGCGTGTGGCGTTACCGGGCGAACGATAACGCGTTCTACCTCGAGCGACCGTGCCCGGCCTGGCGGCTGGCTGCCTAACGTGCCGTCCATGGATCGATGTGACGAGTGCGGCTTCGAGTACGACCTGGACCGCTCTGAAGGAGCCGGCGATGCGATCGTCGAGGGCGTCGCGAGGCTGACGGCGCTGCTGCGCAAGTCGCACGCGGACCTGACGCGACGGCACCAACCGGACACATGGTCTCCGCTCGAGTACGGCTGCCACGTGCGGGACGTGCTGCTCGTGCAGCGCGAGCGAGTTCTCGCGGCCCGGCGCGTGGATCGACCCTCGTTCGAGGCCATGGGCCGCGACGAGCGGGTGGAACACGACGGCTACGCGCAACAGGACGCCCGAGACGTCGTCCGCCAGCTCGGCGACGCCGCGCTGCTGTTCGCCAACGTGCTGGCGCGGCTCGGCCCAACCGACTGGGAACGCATCGTCCTGTACCAGTACCCGCAACCATCCGAGCGGTCCTTGCGCTGGGTGGCCGTCCACACGGTCCACGAGGTCCGCCATCACACACTGGACGTCCAGCGTCAGCTGGTCGCGTGACCAAGCCGGCGGCGAAGCGACGCTGGGGCGCCGCTTCCGAGGGCAAGCGCTCCGGCGAGTATTACCCATCGGGAGCTGTCGGGAGCTGTCGTCATTTTGAGTGAGATGGCAGGCTGAATTTCTCGAATTTCGCTTGCTCGGGTAGGCGAACACTAGTACGCTATAAGTTATGTTAGAGCAGGTCAGCAGCATCCTCGAACCCCTCAATGAGGCGATCGACAACCTCGACCTGCGCGTCGACAATTCCGTCCTGATCGAGGCGTTCGCGCTGGCGGATCGGCTCAATGCCAACTGCTCGACGCGGTCGGTGACCACGACGTCGCCGAGGTGTGGCGCACCGACGGCGCCACCTCCATGACCGCATGGTTGCGCCACCACGCCCGCCGCTCGGCGCGCGACGCCGCCCGCTGCACCAAGACCGCCCGCCGCCTACGGGGGCTGCCGGTCACCGCCGCCGCCCACCGCGAGGGTGTGTTTTCGGGTGGCCAGATCCAGGCCGTCGTCGCCAACCTCAACGACCGCACGGTCGGCCTATTCGCCCGCCACGAGGCCGACCTGGTGCCCGAACTGGCCAAGCTCACGGTGCCAGACACCGCCAGCGCCATGCAGGACTGGGCCCGCCACGCCCAAGCCCTGCTGGGCGACGACCCCGACACCCCCCAACCCGAACGGTCGCTACACCTGTCCCGGGTCCTCGACGGGCGCCGCGAGCTCTCGGGCAGCTTCGACCCCGAAGGCGGCACCGTCATCGCCACCGCGCTCCGCCTGGCGCAAACCGGCGATGTCGACGGCGAACCCGCCCGCAGTCCCGCCCAGCGCCGCGGCGACGCCCTGGTCGACGTGTGCCGCCGGTTCCTCGACCACCAAGCGGACCGCCGCGGGGGCCGCCACCGGCCCCACCTCAACGTCATCGCCACCCTCGACGACCTCGAACACCGGGGCCAGGGCCGCCTGGCCGACGGCACGATCCTCGACGCCACCAGCATCCAACGCCTGTTCTGCGACGCCGGCGTCCACCGGGTGTTCGTCGCCGGGCGCTCCAGCATCTTGGACTACGGCACCGTGCGCCACGAGGCGCCATGAGACCGTGCGGAGATGTGAGGGCTCCGCCGCCGGGCTGTCGCAGCAGGCCGGTGAAGCTGGGGGCAGCCTGATCCGGGAGGCGCCGGTGAGGGCGGCAAGCAGCCCCGACAACGACGGGACGGGCCGGCACCGTCAGACGGCCCGGGTCCGGCTAGCGAGACGGGAAGGTGTACGTGAGAAACCAGCGTGATAAAGCTCCTCAA
>JBOGHG010000264.1:0-1900 GCA_050744525.1 Acidimicrobiales bacterium
CGGCCGTTCACGTGGGCCGTGGTCGTGCGCCAGGCGTCGTCGAGCACGATCTCGTAGCGCACGGCCCAGGGCTCGCCGTCCTCGACCGCCGAGGTGCTGCCGCGCAGCCGATGGCCCTCGTCCCCGGTCTCCAGGAACACCACTTCGAACCCGTCCCGAGCGTCGTGGTGCCGCCAGGCGGCTGCGGGCGGAAGGCGACCGAACGTGGCGGGCACGAGCCCAGTCGATCAGAACTCCTCTAGGTTGACGCCATGCGTTTCGGCAACCTCGGTGGGCGGATCCAACTGGTGGTCGGTGACGGACTGGTCGACGTGGGGTCGGCGTCGGGTGGGCGCGTACCGGCCGACCCGGTGGCGGCGCTCGAGCAGTGGGACGCGCTGGTCGAGTGGGCGCGCCCGGCGGACGCCGGCTCGGGGCCGGCGATCCCGTTGTCGGGCGCGGCGCTGCTGGCGCCGGTGCCGCGGCCGCGCCAGGTGTTCGGCGTGGGGCTGAACTACCGCCTCCACGTGGCGGAGGGCGCCCGAGAGGTGCCCGACGAGCCCGCCGTGTTCACCAAGTTCCCCAGCTGCATCGCCGGGCCGACCAGCGAGATCCCGGTCGGTAGCGAGACCGTCGACTGGGAGGTGGAGCTGGTGGTGGCCGTGGGCCGGACCGCCCACAGGGTCGGAGTCGACCGGGGCTGGGACCACGTCGCCGGGCTCATGGTCGGCCAGGACATCTCGGATCGGGCGGTACAGGCCCGGCCGCCGGCGCAGTGGTCGCTCGCGAAGTCGTTCACCGGATTCGGTCCAACGGGCCCATTGCTGGTGACGGTGGACGAGGTGCCGGACCGGGACGATCTCGAGCTGGGCTGCGCCGTGAACGGCGAAGAGGTCCAGAAGGCCCGGACGTCCGATCTCATCTTCCCGGTGCCGGAGCTCGTCAGCCGCCTGTCCCACATCGTCACCCTGTGGCCCGGGGACCTGATCTTCACCGGCACCCCGTCCGGTGTCGGCTACGCCCGAACGCCGCCGAGGTTCCTCCATGCCGGCGACGTGGTGACGAGCTACATCGAGGGCATCGGCGAGCTGCGCAACCCCTGTATCGAGGCCTGAACCGGGCGAACCGGACGCGACGGCTCGAAGGTGCAGCAGTGAGCAACATGGATCGGCTCGAGAAGATCGTCGCCCGGCTCCCCCAGGCCGAGAGGGTCGATGTGGAGGCGTGGGACGGCGAGCCCACCTTTCGAGTGAACGGCAAGACGTTCATCTTCGCCTCGCCCGACGCGAACGGCATCAGCGTCAAGCTGCACAAAGACGAAGCTGCGGCGGTGGTGGCGAGCGATCGCCACGCCGATCCGACAGGATACGGGCTGGGCCGACACGGCTGGATCTCTGTGAGCATCCCGACCACCACGAGCGCCCAGCGGTGGCGAGAGATCGAGGAGTGGATCCGCACTTCCTACACGCTGGTCGCACCCAAGAAGCTGGCCCGGGTGGTCCTGGAGGAGGACCCGGAACCCGAGTGACAGGAGCCCTGGCGCCTGGCTGCAACCCCCGACGCCGGATCCGGCCGAATGCCGTAGGAGGCTGAAGAGGCGCGCCCCCGGACGAGCCGGTCGTGGACGGGGTCATTCGAGCGGTAGCGGGGGTGGTCGGCTCGAGGGTGGGGTGGTGGTGCGGACGCGGCCTTGGGGGTTGGTGACCTCGAGGGTGGCGTCGGGCAGGAGTTTGGCGTGCCAACCGGGGTGGTGGAGAAGGTGATGGTGCCGGCTGCAGAGCAACACCAGGTTCAGCAGCCGTGTTGGCCCCCCGAACAGCCAGGGACGGACATGGTGCCCCTCACACCAGTGCGCCGGGCGGTCGCAGCCCGGGAAGCGGCAGTGCTCGTCGCGCACGACGAGGGCGTTGAAGAGGGGAGC
>JBOGHG010000264.1:2000-5262 GCA_050744525.1 Acidimicrobiales bacterium
GCGGCTTCGTGGTCGGCGAACAGGCCGATGGTGTCGGCGTCGAGGTTGGTGGCGATGGCCTCGACCTGGCCGCCGGACAGCACGCCGTGACGCCACGCGCCGGCGGTCTGGGGTAGTTGGGCGAGCTTGCGGGCCCGCGACGCCGTAGCGGCGGCCCGCGGTCGCGGCATGCGGCCTCGGTCGGTGAGCCAGGCGGTCATGGAGGTGGCGCCGTCGAGTTCCCACAGCCCGGCGCGGTCATGGGCGGCGACGCTGTCGCTGATGCGGGCGTCGAGCCGGTCGCGTAGGGCCAGGATGGCGGCCAGGGCGGCGCTGTCGACGGGGATGTCGAGCTCGTCGATGGCGTTCCCCAGCTCCTCGAACATGCCCTGTATCGTACACCTGTTCGCCTACCCGAATCAAGCCATAGTCCCTGCTAGAGCCACATTTTCGTTACCGACGCACCGCACGGCCAGGAGCCGCCTGACTGCCATGGTTGACTCGAACGAGCACCGCAACAACCAGGGAGCCAACGTGACGTTCACAATCGACCTGGCGGGAAGGCGAGCCCTGGTGACCGAGGGCGGGCAGGGGATCGGCCGGGCGACCGCGCACGCATTGGCCGATGCCGGGTCATCACCATCGTGATCGTGGATCACCGGCCAGACGTACCCGGTGAACGGCGGCTACACGCTGTCGCTGTGACGAACCCCGTGGACCGGCGGCGGGCACGTGAGATGCGGCCGGCCCGGCACCGCAAGTACATTCCCAAACGATCGTTGGGCTGCGCCGGAGGATCTGATGCTCGATCACGCCATCAGCGGAGGGACGGTCGTGGACGGCTCGCCCGACTCCCGGGGGCGACGTGCCGACGTCGGCATCAAGGACGGCCGCATCGTCGCCGTCGTCGAGCCCGGCCGGCTCGACGAGCGGGCGGCGCAGACGATCGACGCCACCGACCTGCTCGTGACGCCGGGGTTCGTCGACCCCCACACCCACTACGACGCGCAGCTCTACTGGGACCCGCTGGCGACGCCGTCGAGCTGGCACGGTGTCACCAGCGTCATCGGCGGCAACTGCGGCTTCACTCTGGCGCCGCTGCGCGAGCGCGACGCCGACTACACGCGCAGGATGATGGCCCAGGTCGAGGGGATGCCCCTCGTGGCGCTGGAGCGGGGGCTGCCGTGGAAGTGGGAGACCTTCGGCGAGTACCTCGGTGGTCTGGACGGTTCGCTGGCGGTGAACGCCGGGTTCATGGTGGGCCACTGCGCGCTCCGCCGCTACGTGCTGGGCGAGGACTTCGGACGGGAATCGACAGCGGCCGAGCTGGAGCACATCAAGGGGCTCCTGCGGGAGTCGCTGACCGCCGGCGGGCTGGGCCTGTCCACCACCCGGTCGACCACGCACGTCGACGGCGACGGCGAGCCGGTGCCGAGCCGCCATGCCTCCGAGGACGAGGTCCTGGCCCTCTGCGAGGTCGTCGCCGAGTTCGAGGGCACCTCCGTGGAGGCCATCGTGCAGGGCTGCCTCAGCCGCTTCAGCGACGCGGAGATCGAGCTGCTGGCCCGCATGAGCGGCGTCGCCCGTCGACCGCTCAACTGGAACGTCCTGACCGTCGGCGCCGACGATCCCGGCAAGGTCGACCACCAGCTCCGGGCGTCGACCCGGGCCAACGAGCTGGGCGGCCGGGTCGTGGCCCTCACCATGCCCATCTTCGCCGACAACAACATGAGCTTCCTGACGTTCTGCGCGCTCTGGCTGCTCCCCGGCTGGCGCGACGTGCTGGCGGTCGACGTGCCCGAGAAGATCCGCCGCCTGCAGGACCCGGCGGTGCGGGCCGACATGATGGAGAGGGCGGAGCCGTCGCCGCTGCGCCGGCTCGCCGACTTTGCCAACTACCTGATCGGCGACGTGTACTCCGAGGCCAACGAGCGATACCGCAACCGCAAGGTCGGAGACATCGCCGCAGAGCGGGGCGAGGATCCGTTCGCCACCATCGTCGACATCGTGGTCAACGACGAACTGAGGACCGTCCTCTGGCCCATCCCGGCGGGGGACGGCGCCGCCGATTGGGAGCTCCGACGTCGCGTGTGGGGACACGAGGACGTGCTCCTCGGCGGGTCCGACGCCGGAGCGCATCTCGACCGCATGCTGGGCTCGGCCTACCCGACCCGCTTCATCGCCGACTGCCTGCGGGGGCGCCAGCTCGTCCCCATGGAGCGGGCGGTGCACCTGATGACCGACGTGCCGGCGCGGCTGTTCGGCCTGCGCGACCGCGGCCGCCTGGCACCCGGCTACCGCGCCGACGTCGTGTTGCTCGACCCGGCCACCGTGGACGCCACGCCCGCCCGGATCGCGTTCGACCTGCCGGGGGAGAGCAAGCGGCTGCTGGCCGACCCTCTCGGCGTGGTGCGGGTGCTCGTCAACGGCCGGGAGACGATCGTCGACGGCCGGCCGACCGGCGCCCTGCCGGGCACGGTGCTGCGCTCCGGCCGCGACACCGCGGGGACCGAGACCTCGACCGCCGGCTGAGGGCGCCGGGCTCCGGCGCCTGGGATCGTCCAGGCGAAATCGGCCCGATGGGACGCTACGAGGCGATGAGCACCGCCGCCAGGCCGGCGACGGCGAGGCCGGTCCGCTGCAGGCCGGTCAGCCGCTCCCCGAGCACGTAGCGGGCCAGCAGGACGGTGCCGGCCGGGTAGAGGGCGGTGAGCACCGAGACGACCGACAGGAGGCCGTGCGACAGGGCGAGCACGTACAGCACGTTGGCGGTGGCGTCGAGCAGTCCACAGCCCAGGGCCGCGCCGAGGGCCGCTCGCGGCGGCGCAGCCGCCGTCATCCGGGCGGCGCCCAGGGCCGCGAACAGCGACACCGACGCCACCCGCGCCCCCACGAGGGGCCAGATCCCTACGTCGCTGCCGGCCCGGTCGATCGCCACGAAGAAGCACCCGAAGGCAACGCCGGCCCCGATGGCGAGCAGCAGGGGCTGCAGGCGCAGCGTCCGTTCGCCGTGGCTCTCGGGTCGCTCCCTCGACACCATGGTCACCGCGACCAGCGCCATGCCGATGCCGGCCAGCGCCGCGAGCGGCGGCCGCTCACCCGAGCCCAGCCCGACCATCACCGGCACCGCCGCCGACAACAGGGCGGCGATGGGGGCGACCACGCTCATCGATCCCAGCGACAGGCCCCGGTAGAACAGGGCCACCCCCGCCCCGCCGAGCAAGCCGGCGACGGCGCCGACGGCCATTGCCCGCGGGGTGGCGTCGCCTCCCAGCGCGGGTGC
>JBOGHG010000265.1:0-5241 GCA_050744525.1 Acidimicrobiales bacterium
TACCTCGTGCGCTACGGCATCGACCACGGCATCAACGAGGGCGACGCCGGGGCGCTGAACGCCGCCGCGATCGGCTACGTGGTGGTCGCGGTTCTCGCCTACATCACCCACCGCATCCAGATCACGCTCATCAGCCGGGTGGGCGAGGACTTCCTGCGCCGCCTGCGCATCCGCGTGTTCGACCACCTCCAGAGCCTGTCGATGCCGTTCTACGACCGCTCCAAGGCCGGCGTGCTGGTGTCGCGCATGACCTCCGACGTCGACTCGCTCTCGGAGCTCATCCAGCTCGGCCTGGCCATGTTCGTGTCGAACGCCGTGCTCCTGTTGGTGTCGCTGGTGGTGCTCACCACCGTCTCGTGGCAGCTCATGCTCGTGTGCATGGTGGCGCTGCCGCCGGTGCTTCTCGCCAGCATCAAGTTCCAGCGCGAATCCAACGACGCCTACCTCGACGTACGGGATCGCATCGGCTCCACGCTCTCGCACCTGCAGGAGGGCATCGCGGGGGTGCGGGTGGTCCAGGCCTTCGCCCGCGAGGAGGTCGAGGTCGGCCGGTTCGAGCGCGGCAACCGGGAGCTCTACGACAGCCACATGCGCTCGGTGGCCATCTCCGCCTGGTACGTGCCGGTCATCGAGCTCGCGGGGTGGGGGACCACCGCCCTGGCCCTGGGCGTGGGTGGCTGGTGGGTCCACGACGATGTGTTGACCGTGGGCACGGTGGCGTTCTTCGTGCTGGCGCTGTCCAACCTGTTCGAGCCGGTGCAGCAGCTCAGCCAGCTGTTCAACATGGTGCAGTCGGCGGGCGCGGGCCTGCACAAGCTGTACGAGCTGCTCGAAACCCCGGTGGACGTGCCCGAGCGGCCGGGGGCGGTCGACCTTGCCGGCGCTGGCGACATCGAGGTCGACGGCGTGTCCTTCGCCTACGGGGACGGGCCGACCGTGCTCCGGGACGTGTCGCTGCGGATCCCCACCGGGATACGGCTGGCCCTGGTGGGACCGACCGGCGCCGGCAAGTCCACGCTGGCCAAGCTCATCGCCCGGCTCTACGACCCGACGTCGGGGTCCGTCCGCCTCGGCGGCGTCGACCTGCGCGACGCGACGCTGGCGTCGCTGCGGGGGCGCATCGTCGTGATCCCCCAGGAGGGGTTCCTGTTCAACGGCACGATCCGCGACAACGTGCGGCTGGCCCGGGCGGATGCCCCCGATGCCGAGGTCGATGACGCCCTGCGGGCCGTCGGCGCCTACGGGCGCTTTGCTGCGCTGCCCGACGGGCTCGACACCGAGGTGCGGGAGCGGGGCAGTCGGCTGTCGGCGGGGGAGAAGCAGCTGGTCTCGCTCGCCCGGGCCGCGCTCGCCGACCCGGCCGTGCTGGTGCTGGACGAGGCCACGTCGAGCCTCGACCCCGGCACCGAGGCCCTGGTCGAGGCCGCGGTCGACCGGCTGCTCGAGGGGCGGACCGTGGTGGTGATCGCCCACCGCCTGTCGACGTCGGAGCGTGCCGACGTGGTGGGCGTCGTCGACGGCGGCGAGCTGGTCGAGCTCGGCACGCACGCCGACCTGGTGGCCGCCGGCGGTCGCTACGCCAGCCTGTACGCCACCTGGGTGGCCGGCACCAGGGCCCCGGCCGTCTGATCTGCTGTTGTCCTCGAGCTAGAGCTCGATCGGCACGTCCTTCAGGTCGGTCCACAGCTCGTGCGGGCGGGAGAACCTGCGGTCGGGCAGCCGTTCGAGCAGCTCGAGGACGGCCGGGCGGGCGCCGACGCGCCGTGCGGCCACGAGCAGGTCGGACCGGGTGAGCGGCCCGCCGGCGAAGGCTTCGCCGATGTGATCGATCACCTCGACCCGGGTGACCTCGACGTTGACGGTGTTACCGACAGGAATGGTCTGGCGGGACATCATTGTCCTCCGTTCACGCCGTTGTGACCCGGGCCGGCGTCGCCCCAGCGATGAGGCCCTCTTGGACCTCCGACGGTGACATTACAGTCGCGTAACGCCTGCGTGCTAGATGGAGGAGGCCAGACCGGCGCCCCGACCGATCCCGAGGCGCCGACCCGGTGTGGAGGCGCCCGAGGCGATTGCTACTATCCACATAGGAGAAATTCACGCGACCACCTCCTGTCCACGAAGGGGACGCACATGGCAGTCGCCGATCTCGACCTGGGGCGCTACAAGCTCGGCTGGTCCGACGAGGAGAACTACATCTTCAAGCCCAAGAAGGGCCTGAACGAGGACATCGTCCGCGAGATGTCGTGGATGAAGGGCGAGCCCGACTGGATGCTCAACTACCGCCTGGCGTCGCTCCGCCACTTCGAGAAGCGGCCCATGCCGACCTGGGGCGGAGACATGTCGGAGATCTACATCGACGACATCTACTACTACGTCAAGCCCACCAGTGCGCAGGTCGACGAGTGGGACGAGCTGCCCGACTCGATCAAGAACACCTACGAGAAGCTGGGTATCCCCGAGGCCGAGCGCAAGTACCTGGCCGGTGTGACCGCCCAGTACGAGAGCGAGGTCGTCTTCCACCGCAACCGGGAAGACCTCGAGCGCCAGGGCGTCATCTTCTGCGACATGGACACGGCCCTGCGCGAGCACCCGGAGATCGTCAAGCGGTACTTCGGCACGATCATCCCCAAGAACGACAACAAGTTCGCCGCGCTGAACTCGTCGGTCTGGTCGGGCGGCTCGTTCATCTACGTGCCGCCGGGCGTCGAGGTGGAGATGCCGCTGCAGGCCTACTTCCGCATCAACGCGGAGAACATGGGCCAGTTCGAGCGCACGCTGATCATCGCCGACGAGGGTGCCAAGGTGCACTACATCGAGGGCTGCTCGGCCCCGGTGTACACAACAGACTCGCTGCACTCCGCGGTGGTCGAGATCGTCGTCAAGCCCAGCGCCCGGGTGACCTACACGACCATCCAGAACTGGTCGAGCAACGTCTTCAACCTGGTCACCAAGCGTGCCCGGGTCGAGGCGGAGGGCCACATGGAATGGATCGACGGCAACATCGGGTCCCGCCTCACGATGAAGTACCCAGCCGTGTACATGGTCGGTCCCAAGGCGACCGGCGAGGTCCTGTCGGTGGCCTACGCCGGCCCCGGCCAGCACCAGGACGCCGGGGCCAAGATGGTGCACGCCGCTGCCGAGACATCGTCGAAGATCGTGTCGAAGTCGATCTCCAAGGACGGTGGCCGCACGTCGTACCGCGGCCTGGTCCGGGTCGAGGACGACGCCCTCGGCTGCAAGAGCCACGTGCAGTGCGACGCGCTCATCCTCGACGAGGACTCGGTGAGCGACACCTTCCCCTACATGGAGGTCGGTGCGCGCGACGCCCAGATCGGCCACGAGGCCACCGTGTCCAAGGTGGCCGACGAGCAGCTCTTCTACCTCATGAGCCGTGGGCTCTCCGAGGAGCAGGCCATGAGCATGGTGGTCAACGGCTTCATCGAGCCCGTCACCCGCACCCTGCCGATGGAGTACGCCGTGGAGTGGAGCCGCCTGATCGAGCTCCAGATGGAGGGGTCGGTCGGCTGACCGGAGGGAAGTCGGCCGACGCCGCCACGGGGTGGCGGGTGGGGGTCGGGCCGGAGGCTCGGTCGGCTAGGTGCCGCAGAAATCCCGGCGCTGGCTGGCAGAATGGGTCGGTGCCGATGCGTCAGGACTGCAAGCACTTCGAGTCACGCACCTACCGCAACGGGGAGACCGTGCGGAAGTGCGACCTCGACCTGGCGCCCGAGGCCCCGTGGCGGTGCCCGGAGAACTGCCCCGCCTACGAACGGCGCATGGCGGACGTCAACTGGTCGCACGGCACGCTGGTCACCCCGAGGACGCCGGACGAGCCGCTCGATGCGCTCGACCGTGCCGACGCTTCCGTGGCCCGCCTGCTCGACGAGGCCGAGGAGATCGTCAACGCCGCCGGCCCGGAGATCATGGCCGAGGTCCATGACGAGCGGGCCCGCGACGAGGCGCCGCGCTGGCGCCGCTGGTTCCGCCGCAAGTCGTAACCGGATCAGCGGATAGGCACAGGGAAGGAGTGCCAATGCTCGGGTCGGTTCACCTGCTCGACGGCGGCGTGCGCACAACGGTCCGATGCCTCCGACGAGCCCCCACACCCTCCGACACACCGGGCCTGCGCCACGCCCGGGCCGTCGTCGCCGCCCCGCTCGGTGGTTCCATCGCCGCACCCCAGCCGAGCCGCTTCGGCCTGATCGCCTTCTGGGACGACGCCGGCGCGCTGGACCAGTTCCTCGACACGCATCCGCTGGCCGAGGTACTCGCCGGCGGTTGGTCCGTCCGACTGGAGCCGCTGCGGGCGGTGCCCGTGGCCAGCGGTCACTTTCCGGGCGTTCCCGACGACCTGCCCACCGGGCCCATCATCGGCCATGACGGGCCGACGGCCGTGCTCACCATCGGACGTCTGCGTGTCAGGCGGGTCGTCAGCTTTCGCCGTACGAGCTCGCGCGCCGAGAGGCAGGTCGCCGAGGCCCCCGGCGTGCTCTGGGCCACGGGTCTCGCCAACGTGCCTCAACGCGTGGTCTCGACGTTCTCGCTGTGGCGGACGGGCACGGCGATGCGTGCCTATGCCACGTCGACCAGCGGCCACAGCGAGGCGATCCGCACCGAGAGGAGCCGCTCCTTTCATCACGCGGGCTCCTTCATCCGCTTCCGACCGCACGCCGCCGGCGGCGTCCTGCCGGGGAGGAACCCCCTGCCGGAGGGCGTCACCGCTCTGGTCAACCACGGGTGACCTGCGTGGGGGCCCCGGGGTTCGTCGGTAGGCTGGTCGTTCCCGGCTGTGGCGCCCATCCGCCCAGGGCGACCCGGAAAGGGACCCGACACTGAGCACGTTCACCCCCGAAGCCAGCGCCGCGCTCGACGGCCCCGGTTGGCTGCGCCGGCGGCGCGCGGCCGCGGCCGAGGCCTTCGCCGCCGCCAGCCTGCCGACCACCGAGGAGGAGGTCTGGCGCTACAGCCGCATCGACGACCTCGACCTCGACGACTTCTCGCCGGTCGCCGGCCCGTCGGGCGACGGGGGCGCCATCCCGGCTGCGCTGCGCCCGCTGCTCGACGCCACACCGGACCGCGCGGCACTGGCCGTCGCCCGCAACGGGCGGGTCGTGCACACGGAGGTGCGCGACGACCTGGCCGCCAAGGGCGTGCGAGCCGAGCGGATCGGCGATGGCGATGCCGACGTGCTCGGCGCCGCCATCGACCAGGCTCCCGATGTGTTCCTCGGCTTCAACG
>JBOGHG010000266.1:0-5223 GCA_050744525.1 Acidimicrobiales bacterium
ACTACGTGGCCCGCGTCCTGCTCGTCTGCTCGGGGCATCCGCCCGCGCTCTCACCGGCTCCCTGACAGCTGCCATGATCTCGGCAATCAGTTCGGGGCCCGGGCTTCACCGGGTTTCGCGAAGAACCCGATACCCGCGGGCTGGGACGTGACCCTCCCCCCTCCTCGTCCTCCTCGAGCAAGCGACACGCTTCCGTTCTGCGACTGGAACTGCGTCGTGACGGTGAGCGTGTAGTGCCGGGTGGTCCCTCCCGCGGTGCCGATGATGTTCGCCGACTGGCTGTTGCTGATCTGATTGGTGGTCACCGTGAAGGTGGTGCTCGTCGATCCAGCGGGAACGGTGACATCTGGCGGCACCGTGGCAGCGGCGGTATTGACTCAGGTTGAGTGCCGACAACGAAGGGGACGTCGACGGAGGCGTCGAGCTCGCGGTGCACCCGGACAAGCGGGCCGTCGCTGCCATCGCCGAACCGTCGTTCACGTCTACCGTGCAGTCGGCGGGAGCGGTGAAGCCTGACCGCTCGATCCTGAAGCGGCCGGAGCCGTGGCTGGTCCCCATGGCCACCCCATCCACGGTGATGGTTCGGTTGGCGGTGGCGGTCCCCTCAATCCGAAGGCTGCTTCCTATCAGCTCCGCCCTGGCAACCGAGACCGCGGCGTGGCCCACGCCGGACAGCACCACCACGAGCAGCCCGACGAGCAAGACCGATGGCATGGTCAGCCGTCGAAAAACCAGCCGACCTGTTCCCTTGGCAACTTCGGAAATGCTGGGCACTCGCCCCACCTCCGACCGCGGCCGACGTCCTCCTGAGTTGGACAGGGGGACAAGCGATTCGGATTGCCGGCGCGCGCTCGGTGGGTTGGTAGCGCACCTGCGACTCTCCCCTCGGCTTTCGAGTCGCCGAGCTGTCGAAGAGCGGCGGCGCAGCGCCCGAGCGGCCCTTGCGGGCGGTGCTGGTCAAGGGCTCCCAGCGGCGCTACCCGGGGGCTCAACGCTCCGATCTCGGCCGAAACTGTGACCGTCGCCGGCCGAATCCTCATCGGGAACAGCGGGATGAAGCGCCACCCGGCGACGCCGAATCCGATCCGGTGTCGTTCATCGCCGGCGATGATCCGCACGCTCCCGATCTCATCCGGCCGAGCGTTCTGGGATGCCGGCGTAGGAGACTCTGAAATCGTGAGCGAGCGGGTGGAGCTGGTCTGGTACGGCGACGACGCCCCCTGGTACGACCATGGCCCCCAGCACCCGCTGCGACCTGCTCGGGTGATCCTGACGCGCCAGCTGATCCACGACTACGGGTTGGTCGACGGTGAGACGGTGGTGGAGCGGGCCGCTCGCGATGCCACCGACGATGAGCTTGCCATGATCCACACCGCGCGGTACATCGACGCGGTCCGCCGGGCGGGCCATGGCGAAGCGGGCCCGTGGTGGGAGTTCGGCTTCGGCCCCGGCGACAACCCGATCTTTGCCCGCATGCACGAGGCCGCCGCCCGGGTGGCGGGAGCGTCACTGGTGGCCGCCGAGGCCGTTCTGTCCGGCCGAACTCAGCACGCCTTCAACCCCGCGGGCGGTCTGCACCACGCCATGGCTGAGCGAGCGAGCGGCTTCTGTGTCTACGACGACCCGGCCCTGGCCATCGCCTGGTTGCTGGCAAACGGCGCGCAGAGGGTGGCGTACGTCGACGTCGACGTCCACCACGGCGACGGGCCGCAGGCCATGTTCTACCGGGACCCCCGGGTGCTGACCGTCTCGCTCCACCAAGACGGCCGGACGCTGTTTCCCGGGACCGGCTTCGTCGAGGAGCTGGGCCACGGCGATGCGGCGGGCACCAAGGTCAACGTCCCGCTTCCTCCCTTCACCGGCGACGAGGGATGGCTGCGGGCGTTCCGGGAGATCGTGCCGCCCCTAGTCGAGTCGTTCAAGCCCGACGTCCTGGTCACCCAGCTGGGCTGCGACACCCATCACGAGGATCCGTTGGCCAACCTGACACTAACGACGGGCGCCTACCGCCACACCGCGAGCCTCCTTCACGAGCTGGCCCACACCGCCGCGGGCGGCTGCTGGGTGGCGACCGGAGGAGGTGGCTACCGGTGGGCCACAGTGGTGCCACGGGCCTGGACGCTCTACTTCGCGGAGATGGCGGGTGTCGAGCTGCCCGACGCCCTGCCGCCGGCGTGGCTGGAACGAGCAGAGCGCCAAGCGGGCGAGCCGGTGCCCCGACTCCTGTCGGAACCGCGGGTCAGGAGTTCACGGGCCAATGACGACACTATCCGCCGCTCGATCGAGGCCACCAAGCGGGCCATATTCCCGTTTCATCGTCTTGGCTGACCGGCGGGAACTGAGTCATCTCGCCTCGCGCCATCGCAGAGGGGAGTTTGGTTGCCCGAGCCGGCGTTTCGTGGCACCCCGCCGACTGCACTCGCCGTGTCTTCTAGGCCGGTCACTCCGCATGGCTTCGCATGATATGTGGGTGATCTGAGGGGCCAGAGGGGGCCCCAGAAGAAGATCGCCCATGCGTTGGGAATCGTGACGTAGTCCTCCACGATGTCGTCGCCGCTCACGTTGCGCTACTACTACTCGGCCCGCGCTGAGCCTGGTCGAACAGCCTGGACCGCTGCTCGGCTCTGGACCAGTCCCGCGTGGCGCTCGTTCCCCCATCGACCGCCTCGCTCGCCGCCGCATCGAGGTAGCCGTTGGCCGCCATCCACTCAGCCACCTGTTTGGTCACCGTGCCGGCAGCCCGCAACAGCTCCTCCCCGGCCATGACCTTGCGCGCCATGAAGGAGTGGAGGAACTCGCCCAGGCCGTCGACGATCTTCTCGGGGCCGAAGAGATGGACGAACGCCTCCTCGTCGCCGGCGTCGAAAGCCTGCTCGTATCGGCGGCGCTCGTCCTCGCCGAAATACTGGTGGCACCGAGTGGGATGCGGGGCTGCAGCAGTCCCGCGTTACGGATCTCGGCGTGGTCGATGTGGCTGGCGCCGGCCACCATGGCGACCACCAGGGTCACGACTTTGCGGCCCGGACGTGCGCCGCCCACCCGGCCCGAGAGCGGACCGTGGCGTTCACCAGCCGCGCTCCAGTTTGAGGCGAACGTCCAGCGTCCCGACCAGCAGCAGCCCGGCGTTGGCCACCAGGTTCGGCTCGTCGAAGCTCACCCGGACCCGGTCAACGGGATGCGATGCTCGACTCACTGACAGTGCCTCCTCGAGCGGCGGACGTCGATGGCATGAAGCACCGGCATCGTCGCTGCTCAGAAGGCGCTTTCCGAGGATGCGCAGCTGCGTCAGCAGGTCAATCGGTGGAGCGAGGCTAAGTGGCGACGCTGCCGTCTGAGCTAGGATGGTCGGGCGCCGGGCCCGGAGGCATTTCCGCGAATGCCGACAGTTGCGAACTCCTTCGATTTGCTGGTCATCGGGAGCGGGCCCGGTGGGCAGAAGGCCGCCATCGCCGCGGCCAAGCTCGGACGACGGACCGCCATCGTCGAGCGGTCCACGGCCGTCGGGGGCGTCTGCCTGCACACCGGCACGATCCCCTCTAAGACGATGCGGGAAGCGGTCGTCCACCTGACCGGGCTGAGGCACCGCGAGCTCTACGGGCAGAGCTACCGGGTGAAGGAGGAGATCACTGTCTCTGACCTGCTCGCCCATACGTCACATGTCGTTGGGCGGGAGGCCGACGTCATCCGCAACCAGTTGTTCCGGAACCGTGTGGCGGTCCTTCCGGGCTCAGGCCGCTTCGTCGAGCCTCACGTGGTCGCGGTGAGCCCGCCCGACGGCGTCGAGACGCGTGTTTCCGCCGACCGCATCGTGATCGCCACCGGCACCCGCCCGGCCCGTCCTGCCCAGGTGGAGTTCGACGGCCGCACAGTGATCGATTCCGATGCCTTGCTGACCCTTGACCACATCCCCTCGTCGATGGTCGTCGTCGGGGCGGGTGTCATCGGTATCGAATACGCGTCCATGTTCGCGGCACTCGGCACACGGATGACCGTGGTCGAACGGCGGTCCCGTATGCTGGAGTTCTGTGACGAGGAGATCGTCGATGCGCTGCGTTACCACCTCCGGGATCTGGGAACGACATTCCGCTTTAACGAGCACGTAACCGCGGTCGAGCGCCACCGCGACCAG
Source organism: Acidimicrobiales bacterium (assembly GCA_050744525.1). GTDB lineage: Bacteria > Actinomycetota > Acidimicrobiia > Acidimicrobiales > VFJN01 > DASQUK01. Next base: position 4,130 of record JBOGHG010000266.1, read on the forward strand.
GCCATCGCCGTCCTCGCCAGTGGCAAACGGATCCCCGCCGACGTCGTGCTCTACTCGGCAGGGCGTCAGGGCGCCACCGAGGACCTCGACCTGGCAGCCGTCGGGCTGGCCGCCGACGCTCGGGGCCGGATCGCAGTGAACGAGCACTTCCAGACGACGGTCGATCACGTCTATGCCGTCGGCGACGTGATCGGCTTCCCGGCGCTCGCGGCTACGTCGATGGAGCAGGGTCGCATCGCTGCCCACCACGCCCTCGAGGAACCTGTCGGCGTGCTCACCGATCTGGTGCCAGTCGGGGTCTACACCATCCCCGAGCTGAGCTATGTCGGGCGGACGGAGGACGAGCTCACCACTGCCGCCATTCCCTACGAGGTGGGCATCGCCCGCTACCGAGACTGGCCCGCGGGCAGATCCTGGGTGACTCCCACGGCGTGCTCAAGCTGTTGGTCTCCTCGGTCGACCGGAAGCTGCTGGGGGTCCACCTCTTCGGTATCGGGGCGACCGAGATCGTCCATATCGGTCAGGCGCTGATGGCGGCCGGCGGCACCGTCGACGACCTGGTGAGGACCGTCTTCAACTATCCGAGCCTGGCCGAGGCCTACAAGATCGCCGCGCTCGACGCCGTGAACAAGCTCCGCGCCGTGACAACGGTGGCGATGACGTAGGCGAGAGTCCGCGGTCGGAGAGACCACGGCCGTTTGTCGGGCGTTGGGTAGGGCGTGCGCCCATCCACGGCGGCTGAAGACTCACGCGATTCCCAGCCATCTGGCCTCGGCTGCGCGATCAGCCCCCAGCGAGAAGCCGCCCACCTTCCTGGTCGCCACGTCGGTAAAGCGAGACCTGTTCCAGCGCGCGAAGGCGCGTCGTGGCCCAGATCGGCGACGGCCACGACCGCCCACAGGTGGTCGATTTGCGGCGTCCCGCAGTGGACGTCGCTGTTTCGAGGAGCGCGCCGACCGTCCGCACCGGAGCGGTGAGATCGCCGTATCGCCGACCGTCGATGGCGGCCCTGCCCGTCGTCGGACGAATCAACCCCAGCAGCATACGGAGCGTCGTCGTCTTGCCGGCGCCGTTGGGTCCCAGGAACGCGGTTA
>JBOGHG010000267.1:0-5177 GCA_050744525.1 Acidimicrobiales bacterium
CTGTTCGTGCAGGTGCCGGGTCGACACGTCGATGCTGACGGCCAGGCCCCGGCAGCCGAAGTTGGCGGCCGTCAGGGCGGCACCCACCGTGCCCGAGTGGAGCACCGCCCGGCCGGTGTTGCAGCCGGGATTGATGCCCGAGACGATCAGGTCGGGTGGTTCACCGAAGCCGCCGAGGCGGGCCGTCAGGACGCAGAGCCCGGGCGGGCCGGCGACGGCGTAGGCGAGGACACCGTCGAGCCGGGGCAGGTCAACGCGCTCGGCGTCGATGCCTCCCTCGACATGCACCTGGCCGATGGCGGCAGCCGAGCCGCTCATCTCCCGGTCGGGGGCCACGACGATCACGTCGTGGTCGTCGTCGACGAGGGCCCGTGCCAGGGCGTGCAGGCCCGGCGAGGCGACACCATCGTCGTTGGTCACCAGGACCTTCATCTGTCCTCCCGGGGATAGGCGGTCGCAACAAGTCTGCCGCCGCGGCCGAGCAGCGACATCGACCTCATGCCTCGTACCCCGTACGGCGATCCGTTGGCCAGCCCGCTCACCGCACCTCGGTCGCGAGGTGCGCGGGCTCGCCCGTGATCAGGTAGCGAAGGCGGGCGCCGATGATGGCGGCGTGGTCGGCGATGCGGTCGGCGGCCTGCCCGATGATGTAGACGCCCATGGCCGTCGCCGCCGACCCGGGGCCCCGGAGGCGCTGCAACTCGGCCAGCAGGCGCTGGTGGTACGTCTCGGCCGGCGGCCGTTGGTCGGCGAGCTGACTGGCCAGGCCCAGGTCCTGCGCCGACCACGCCCGCAGCGCCGTGCGGTACTGCTCGACGGCCAGTTCCACCATGGTGAGGGCGATGTCCCAGGGAGCCCCGCAGGTGGACAGGTCACCCACCTGGGGCGTCAGCTTGAGGATGCGCAGCGCCAGGTCGCCCACCCGCTCGAACTCGGACAGGATCCGCACCACCGACACTACGAACCGCAGGTCGCTGGCCACCGGCGCCTCGCGATTGAGCAGCTGGTAGCACCGCTCCAGCAGGGACAGGTGCATGGCGTCGATCTCGTCGTCCGCCTCGAACGCCTGATCCATCAGGTGCTCGTCGCCCGAATGCAAGGCCTCGCGCATCAACTCGAGGTTCTGGTCGACGCGCACGCCCATCAGCTCGGCCTGCAGACGAAGCTGCTCGAGCTCCGCCTGGAAGGCGGTCCGCAACGGGATGGGCGTGGGCTCCGACGAGCTCATCCAGAGGCCCCTACCCGAACCGTCCGGTGATGTAGTTCTCGGTGCGCTCGTCGGAGGGGTTGGAGAAGATCGTCTCGGTGCGGTCGAACTCGACCAGGAAGCCGGTGCGGCGGTCCGACTCGGGATTGACCTCGGTCGAGAAGAACGCCGTGGCATCCGACACGCGTGCCGCCTGTTGCATGTTGTGCGTCACGATCACGATCGTGAACTCCGACTTGATCTCCTGCATCAGGTCCTCGATGCGGGCGGTGGCGATCGGATCGAGGGCCGAGCACGGCTCGTCCATGAGCACCACGTCGGGCCGGGTGGCGATGGCGCGCGCGATGCACAGCCGCTGCTGCTGGCCCCCGGACAGGCCCATGGCCGACTCCTTGAGCCGGTCCTTCACCTCGTCCCACAGTGCCGCCTTGTGCAGCGACGACTCGACCACCTCGTCGAGCTGCGGCCGCTTCCTCGTGCCGAACAGCCGCGGCCCGTAGGCCACGTTGTCGTAGATGGACTTGGGGAACGGGTTGGGCTTCTGGAACACCATCCCGATGCGCCGGCGCACCTCGACCGGATCGACCCCGGGACCGTAGAGGGGCACGCCGTGGTAGTTGACCGTGCCCTCGACGTGGGCGCCCAGGATGAGGTCGTTCATGCGGTTGAAGCACCGGATGACGGTGGTCTTGCCGCAACCGGATGGGCCGATGAAGGCCGTGATCTCGTTCTCGCGGATGTCGAGCGTCACGTCGCGCACCGCCCGGAAATCCCCGTAGTACGCGGCCAGGTCGCGCACCTCGAAGACGATCGGCAGGTCGTCGGCCTCGGGCCGTCCCGGCGCGGACACCTCGAAGCCCTGCGGCAGGGGGTTTTCCGGTCGGTCGGTCACGGTCGGGGACTCGGTCATGCGGTCCTCTTCTTCTCGAAGCGGTTGCGAAGGACGATGGCGATCGAGTTGACGATCAGCACGAACACCAGCATGGCGATGATCGTGGCGGATGCGTTGGCCACCCTGAAGTCCTCTTCCGGCTGCTTGGCGAACGTGGTGACGATCGAGGGAAGGGCCACGAAGCGGTCGGTGAGGTGGCCCGGATCCACGACGTTGCCGACGTCGAGGCCCCCACCCCGGCTGAAGAACCCCGTCACGGCGCCGACCACGATGAGCGGGGCCGCCTCGCCGACCGCCCGAGCGATCGAGAGCAGCGCCCCGGTGAAGATCCCCGGTGCGGCGTAGGGCAGCACCTGCGAGCGGATGACCTCCCAGCGGGTGGCGCCCGCACCGTAGGCGCCCTCGCGCAGCGACTGCGGCACGGCCCGGATGGCCTCGGCCGTCGTGATGATGACGATCGGTAGTACCAGGACCGCCAGGGTGATTCCGGCGGCGGCCAGCGTGCGCCGGTCGACGCCCTCGGCGCCGCTGAAGCCGCCCAGGGCCTCCACGAAGATGGCCAGGCCCAGCAGGCCGTAGACCACCGAGGGCACGCCGGCGAGGTTGCGGATGTTGAGCTCGATGAACGACGTGAGCCTGTTACGGGGCGCGTACTCCTCGAGGTAGATGGCGGCACCGATGCCGAGGGGGAAGGCGACCACGACCACGCAGACCGCGATCCACAGCGAGCCGACGATGCCCTGCGAGATGCCGGCCCGCTCGGCGCTACCCGACAGGCTGCCGTCCAGGAAGGGCCAGGCGCGGTCCTCGTACACCGGGAGACCGTCGATCAGGACCCGGGAGATCAGCACGGCGAGGATGACGAGCGACGCCAGCAGGGCGGCCAACAGGGCGATCTCGAACACCCGCCCCCGCAGGTCGCTGCGATCCCCCCGCAATGCTGCGGCGACGGTTCCCTCGACCGCCGCCTCGCTGCTGGTTCGGATGGTGGTCAATGCCATGCGATGCTCCGCAAAGGTCAGTACGCCTGGCGTATGCGGCGCACGAAGCGGTCGCCGATCAGGTTGAGGACGAAGGTGAAGGCGAACAGGGCGATGCCGACGAAGTAGAGGCTTGCCACCGCCAGCTGACCCTCGGCACCTGTGCGCACGTTGTCGGTGCCGACGGCGAGCGAGGCCATGGCGGCCGTCATGGTGAGGCTGCCCTCGAGGGGGTCGGTCGTGTAGGTCGCCGTGTCAGATGCCCCTCCGGCGATGAACACGACCATGGTCTCGCCGATGGCCCGCGACGCCGCCAGGATCAGCGCTGCCACGATCCCCGACACCGCGGCCGGGAGCACCACCCGCAGGGTGGTCGAGATCCTGCGCGCCCCGAGCCCCGCCGACGCTTGGCGGAGGCTGTCGGGCACCGCTCGCATGGCGTCCTCCGACACGGAGGCGACCAGCGGGATGCTGAGGATCCCCACGCCGATGCCCGCCGCCATCATGCTCCCACCGCGGCCGTGCTCCTCGCCGAAGAGCGTTCCGACCACCTCCGGGGCGATCCAGTTGAGGGCGAACACCCCGAGCACCACCGAGGGGATGCCTGCGAGGACCTCGAGGATGGGCTTGAGCACGGTCCGGAAACCGGGCCGGGCGTACTCCGAGAGGTAGATCGCCGCGCCCAGCCCCAGGGGCGCCGCCACCACCATGGCGATGCCGGTGACGATGAGGCTGCCCATCAGGATCGTGCTGATGCCGAACTGGCCCTGCCGGGGGTTCCAGCCGCTGGCATCGAAGACGTTCGACCAGTCCACGTCGATGAAGAACTCGAACCCGTTGCCGAACAGCGACACCAGGATGAGCGCGCTGATGAGCAGCGAGGTGGCGGCCGCCATGAGGAAGACGAAGCCCATCGTCCGTTCGCGGCGGTGCCGCCGGGGATCGCCGGACAGGTCGACGGTCGGGCCGGGGGTCGGCCCTCCGGGCGGGGGCAGCGTGGTGGTGGCGGTGCCGATCAGCGGCCCTCCCACGCCGAGGTCGTCGCCTGGACCTGGTCGTCGGGCATCGTCACGTAGCCACCGTCCTCGACGAACTGGGTGAGGTTCGCGAGGTAGTAGTCGACGAACGGGGCGACCGCCGCGTTCTCGTCGGCAGCGGCCGTGCTCACGTAGATGAACAGCGGCCGGGAGAGCGGATAGCTCCCGTCGGAGATGGTCTCGGCGGTCGGCTCGACGCAGTCGCCACCGGGCTCCGCCGAGATCGGGATCTCGGTCACCTGGTCGCCCGCCTCCTCGGCGAAGGCGAACCCGACCCAACCGAGCGACGAGTCGGACGCCTCGATGTTGCCGATGATCACGTTGTCGTCGGAGTTCGACTCGTAGTCGGTGCGGGTGGTCTCGATCTGGTCCTCGGCCAGCCCGCGGGTCTCGGCAATGCCGGCCAGCGCGATCTCGATGAACGAGTCGTACGTGCCCGACTCGGTACCCGGGCCGGTGAGGTCGAGCGGCGCGTCCGGGAACTCGGTGGTCGAACCCAGGTCCTGGGCGAGGCCCTGGGCGTCGGACCAGTCGGCGAACCCTTCCGCCTCGGGGCCGATGAGCGCGTAGAGGTCGGCGAAGCTGAGGCACTCCGGCGCGTTCTCGTTGCCGGCGCTGGTCATCACGGCCATGCCGTCGAAGGCGATCTGCAGCTCGACGTACTCGATGCCGTTGGCCTCGCAGGCGGCGGCCTCCTCCTCGTCGATCGGCCGCGAGGCGTCGGAGATGTCGGTCTGGCCGTCGCAGAACAGCTCGAAGCCGTCCCCGGTGCCGGGACCGTCGACGGCCATGTCGACGCCGTCGTTCTCGCCGACGAAGGCCTCGGCCGCCAGCGACGTGATGGGCTCGACGGTGGACGACCCGGAGACGTTGATGGAGCCGGAGACGTCGCCGCCGCCCTCGGGACTGGCGCCTTCGCCGGTGTCGCCGCCGGTATCTGTCCCAGCGTCGTCGTCATCGTCGCCGCAGGCGGCCGCCGTCAGGCTGAAAGCCAGGACGATCGACAGCCACGCCAGCCGGCGCTTCTTGATCAACTGCACGGATGCCCTCCCTGTGGGCTC
>JBOGHG010000268.1:0-5169 GCA_050744525.1 Acidimicrobiales bacterium
GTGGGCTAGAGCTAGAGGCCGGTGCGGAACGCGTCGACAACCCGGGCCCGCCAGGACCGCAGCTCGGGGTCGTGGGTGTCGTCCGGCGACTTGCCGAGCCGCACCACCATCAGGTCCAGCGACGGGCAGATCAAGAGCGACTGGCCCTCGTAGCCGTTGGCGGTGAAGGTCCCGACGGCGTCGCCGACCGACCACCAGTGGGCGCCATGCCAGCGGTCGCCCTCCTCATCGCGGGACCGGGCCCGGCGGCCGTGGTCGACCCAGCCCTCCGGCAGCAGCCGTCGTCCGTCCCACACCCCGTCGCGCAGGTACAGCAACCCGAAGCGCAGGTAGTCCTGCGCGGTGGCATACACGAACGACGAACCCACGAAGGTTCCGGCGTCGTCGAAGCGGGCTCGGGTCGATCGCATGCCCAGGGGCCCGAACAGGCGGCTGCGCAGGAACCGCTCGTATCGGGCGCCGGCCCCGATCGTCCGCGCCACGATGCCCGAGACGATGAGCGAGGTGCCGGACGAGTAGTTGAACACCGTGCCAGGTTCGTGCGCGAGCGGGTGGTCGGCGGCGAAGTGTGCCATGTCGGCCTGGGAGTCACCGAACAGCATGCGGATGACGTCGGAGCGCTCGAAGTCGTCGTAGTCCTCGGCGAAGTCGAGGCCGTCACGCATGGTGAGCAGATCGTCCAGGGTGATGGCATGGCGGGGATCGGCCGGCTCGGCCCACTCCGGGACCGGGGCGGCCATGTCGGGCGTCAGCCGTCCCTCGCCCACCAGGACGCCGACGGCCGCGTGCAGGATCGACTTGGCCATGGACCACGACAGCAGCTCGGTGGTGTGACCGACAGGCTCGTCGGGTCGATCCCAGTGCTCCACCTCGTCGCCGTAGCGCTCGGCGAGGAGCGTCCCGCCCTGGACGACGGCGACGGCATACGTGGTGCCGAATCGGGCGGTGTCGCCCGTGATCTCGTCGAGCAGCAGCGACATCCGGGCGGCCGTGGCCGCGGGGGGATCGGCGGTGGGCCAGGCGTCGGTCGGCCACGGCACGCCGGCGGGTTGCGCCGGCAGTGGGACCAGGGAACCCAAGCGTTGGGGCGTCGCGGGTTGGGTCATGAAGCACTGTGTCCTAGCACGAAGGCTACGGTCGACGGGGTGATCGCGGGCTGGCGCCGGGCGATGACGGCCGCAGTCGTGCTGCTGCCGCTGGCCGCTGCGTGCTCGTCCGACGACGAACCCACTGCGCAAGCGGAGAGCACGGGGAGCGGCGGCGACGGCACGACGACCGTGACGGTGCCGCCCACGACGACGACCACCCGGGCCCCGACGGCATCGGTTCAGGAGTACGACGTGCCAGCCGGCTCCCGCCCCCACGACGTGGCGATCCAGGCGGACGGGACCGTCTGGTACACGGCCCAGGGGTCGGGGGAGCTCGGTCGTCTCGATCCCGCGACCGGCGCCGTCGAGGAGGTCGACCTGGGACCCGGGTCGCGACCCCACGGCGTCATCATCGGTCCCGACGACGCGCCGTGGATCACCGACGGCGGCCTGAACGCGATCGTGCGGGTCGACCCGTCGACCGCCGAGGTCGTCACGTTCCCGCTCCCGGCCGACGGCGCCGGCGCCGACGCCAACCTCAACACCGCCGTCTTCGACCCGGACGGCACCCTGTGGTTCACCGGGCAGGCGGGCGTCTACGGCCGTCTCCCCCGGGGCGGCGACCGAGTCGAGGTGTTCGAGGCGCCGGGCGGGGAGGGGCCGTACGGGATCGCCGTGACGCCCGGCGGCGACGTGTACTACGCCTCACTGGCGGGGAGCCACCTGGCCCGGGTCGACCGCGCCACCGGGCAGGCCACGGTCCTGGAACCGCCGACGGCCGCCCAGGGCACCCGCCGAGTCTGGTCCGACAGCCGGGGTCGGCTGTGGACGAGCCAATGGAACGCCGGTCAGGTGGCCGTGTACGACCCGGCTCGGGACAGCTGGCAGGAATGGCGGCTTCCCGGCGACGACCCGCAGGCGTACGCGGTCTACGTCGATGACGGGGACCAGGTGTGGCTGAGCGACTTCGGGGCCAACGCCCTGGTGCGGTTCGATCCGGCGACGGAGGAGTTCTCGTCCCATCCGCTGCCCACCAACCCCGCTGAGGTCCGCCAGATACACGGTCGGCCGGGAGAGGTGTGGGGTGCCGAGTCGGCCGCGGACAAGCTGGTCGTGATCCGCATCGACGGGTCCGTGTGATCACATCGTCTCGACGAAGCTGACGTCGCCGTCGCCCCGCAGCACGTTCTTGAGCAGCTTGCCCGAGGCGTTGCGGGGCAGCGGCTCGGCGCGCAGCTCCACGTGGGCCGGCACCTTGAAGTCGGCCAGATCGGCGGCGACCCAGCGGCGCACGTCGTCGGCGGTCAGGGACTTGCCCTCCGGGGTCGACGACTCCACGTGCACGACGGCCTTGACCTCTTCGCCGAGCTCGGCGTGCGGCACGCCGATGACGGCGGCATCGGCGATCGCGGGGTGTTCGACCAGTCGGTTCTCGATCTCGACGCAGTAGATGTTCTCGCCACCGCGGATGATCATGTCCTTCTTGCGGTCGGTGATGGTGAGGTAGCCCTCGTCGTCGAGGTGGCCGATGTCGCCGGTGTGGAGGAACCCGTCGGCATCGATGGCCTCGGCCGTCGCCTCGGGCTTTCCCCAGTAGCCCTTCATGAGGATCGGGCCCCGGACGCACACCTCGCCGGTCTCGCCGACGCCCAACACCCGGCCGCCGGCATCCATGATGCGCAGCTCCACGGTCGGTACCGGCGGGCCCACCGAGTGCGGCTTCCGCTTGGCGTCGGCGCCGCCGATGACCGTCGCCACCGATGACGTCTCGGTCAGGCCATAGGCGTTGGACGTCGATCGCACGTTGGGGAACGTCTCGGCCACCTTGCGCTGCAGCTCGTCGGCCGACGGCGACCCGCCGAACGCCACGGTGGTGACGCTGGACGTGTCGTAGTCGTGGCGGGCCGGGTGCTCACACACCCGCCACACCATCGTGGGCACGGTGGCCCACACGGTGACCCCGTGATCGGCGATGAGGCGCAACACCTGGACGGGATCGAACCGGCCCTCGGGGATCACGAGCCTGACGCCCGCCAGCAGGCCGACGACCAGGTTGGAGTGGCAGCCGGACACGTGGAACAACGGCGAGGTCAGCAGCGACATCGTCGGCGCGCCGCTCGGCGCCAACGCCGACCCGGCGTCGGGGTTGGCCATGCCTGCCGCCAGCGTGGAGAACAGCGTGTTCTGCAGGTTGGCGATCATCGAGCGGTGCGTCGAGATGGCGCCCTTGGGCTTACCGGTGGTGCCCGACGTGTAGAAGATGACCGCGGCGTCGTCCTCGGCGATGGGTGTGTCCGGGAACGCGTCGGTGGGCTCCACGCCCAGCTCGTCGAACCGTTGCAGCTTCAGGCCCCACGCCGCCGACCCGGGGAAGTCGTCGGGGCCGGCGTCGATCAGGATCACATGGGTGAGGTCGGGCGCCTCGCCCAGACGGTCGGCGACGCGCTCGAACCGCCTGGCGTCCACGACCAGCACCTTCGCGCCCGAGTCCTGCAGGCCGTACAGGATCTCGTCGGCCTTCCACCAGCCGTTGAGCCCCACCAGGATGGCGCCGCCGGAGACCGCGGCCCAGAAGGTGAGGCACCACTCCGGGTTGTTCTGGCTGAGGACCGCCACCCGGTCGCCGGGCCCGACGCCGCACCGGTCGCCGAGGGCGCGGGCGAGCCCGTTGGTCTGCTCCACGAAGCTGCGGAAGCCATGGGTGCGGCCGCCGTACACGAGGAAGGTGGCGTCGCCCCGGCCGATCGCGGCCTCGGGGATCGCCCGCAGCGTCCTCATGCGATCCTTGTAGACCTGCGTGGGGCGCCCGAGCACGTCCTCGGTGACGACCTCGAACGCTCCTCCCGGCCCCGTGAGCTGGGCTCGCACCTCGGCCAGGTTCGGCATCCTCGTCCCCCTTCGGAGCTGATGGTGATCGCCGGGCGAGCCTAACGGTGCTTCGGGTTAGGCTGGCCAGTGACCCCGGCTGGGGTTTCGAACCACCCGATCGTCCCGGGAGGGGAACGGCTGTGATCGTCGTCTCCGCTGCGCTCAAGGGCGGCGTGGGCAAGACCACCACGTCCGTCTACCTGGCCGCCCTGGCTGCGGCCGTCAACCGTCGCGGCGTTGCGCTGATCGACGCCGACTCGCAGGCCAGCGCTGCCGAATGGGTCGAGGAAGCCACGGACGAGCGCCTGCGGCGGCTCGACGTCGTGGAGGCACCCACCGAGCGCCTCTTGGCCAAGGCGCTCGACAAGCTCGGGCCCGACGACATCGCGATCGTCGACACCCCGCCGGGCCAGGAGAAGCTGACGGGCAAGGCGGTGGACCGGGCCTCCGTCGTGATCGTGCCGACACGGGTCGGGGGGATCGAGCCGGACCGCGCTCAGGCCGCCCTCGACATGGTGCCCGAGATGACCCCGGCCGGTCTCGTGATCTGCTCGGCGCGCACGTTCACACGTGACTACCAGGAAGCGCTGGCCGATTGGGCCGAGGCCGGCGCGCGCGTCTGGGGCACGGTGCCCGAGCGGGTGGCGATCGCGGCCGGCCCGGAGCGGGGGCTGGCGTTCGACGGCGTCGAGGCCTACCGGGACGTCTGGCGAAAGGTGCAGCGCGCAGCCCGATAGTGCGCTGCTCGGCGCTACCGGAACGCCGCCGCCACCTCGTCGATGAACCGGTCCATCCGCTCGAGCTTGGCCGTGCCCTGGCCGAGCGACCGGTCCGGGACGATGAGCTCGTCGAGGCCGGCCTGGGCGTAGGCGGCGACCACGTCCCGGAGCTGCTCGACCGTTCCGCCGATCGCCGGCATGGGAGACCGCTGGACCAGTCGCTCGATCTTGGCGATCGTGCCGGCGTCGGCCCCGTCCTCGGCCATGAACACCAGCGCCTGCGCCGTCCGGGCGATGGCGTCCGGGTCGCGGCCCACCGCTTCGCAGGCGCGGGTCAAGGCCGCCGAGCGCTCGGCGATGTGATCGGGCTGCCCCCAGGTGTTCCAGGCGTCGGCCCAGCGGGCGGAGATGCCGAGCATGCGGTCGCCGCCCCCGCCCACCAGGATCGGTAACGGTCCCTGGACGGGCTTGGGCTCGCACAGGGCGTCGCTGAT
>JBOGHG010000269.1:0-2355 GCA_050744525.1 Acidimicrobiales bacterium
TCGGCGAGGACCAGTGGTCCACCGGGGTCCCGGCCTGGTTGCCCACCGACCAGGACCGCAGCCACGTCGAGTCGCTCATGGTCGGCGTGCACGAGCCCGGCAGGATCGCGGGCTGGATCGCGGCGCCGTCGACGGGGGTCCACCAGAAGCCCGTGGACTACGAGTACGTGCGGGTGTGACCCGCGGGGAGGGGGACACATGGCCGAGTACAACGCTGCGGCCTGGCTGCTCGATCGCCAGCTCGCCGCCGGGCGAGGCCAGCAGACCGCCTACCGGATCGAGGGCCGCACGGTCAGCTACGAGGAGCTACGGCAAGAGGTGTGGCGGGCCGAGAACGCCCTGCGCCAGCTCGACGTCCGCCGGGGGGAGAGGGTGGCGCTCGTCCTCGACGACGAGCTGGCCTTCCCGGCGTGGTTCCTCGGTTGCCTGCGGGCAGGCGCGGTCGCCGTGCCGCTGTCGACGATGCTCACCGCCGACGATCTCGCATCGATCGTCGCCGACGCGGACGCAGGCACCGTCGTGGTGTCGGCGGGCTACCGGGGGCATCTCGCCACCATCGCCGGCGCGCCGTCGGAGCTGCGCAACGCGGTGGTGATCGGCGAGCCGGTGGCGGGCGGTGACCTTCCCGTGCACGGCTGGTCCGACTTCACCGACCGTTCCGAGGCGCCGGTCGCCTCGACCGGCCCGGACTCGCCGGCGTTCTGGCTCTACAGCTCGGGCACCACCGGTTCGCCCAAGGGGGTGATGCACCGGCACGGGAGCCTGCAGGCAACCGCCGACACCTACGCCCGGTCGATCCTCGAGATCGGGCCCGAAGACCGCTGCCTGTCGGTGGCGAAGCTGTTCTTCGCCTACGGGCTCGGCAACTCCCTCACCTTCCCCCTCGCCGTCGGAGCGAGCGCCGTGCTCAACCCCCGGCGCCCCACTCCCGCCGAGGTGCTGGACCTGGTGCGGGACGAGCGGCCCACCCTGTTCTTCGCCAGCCCCGGCTTCGTGGCCGCCCTGCTCGACGCCGCCCCGCCCGACGGCGCCGTCGCCTCCGTGCGCTGCACGGTCACGGCCGGCGAGGCGTTGCCCGCGGACCTGCAGCGGCGGTTCCAGGGCCGGTTCGGCCATCCGGTGCTCGACGGGATCGGCACCACGGAGGCGCTGCACATCTTCCTGTCCAACACCAAGGGCGCCGAGCGGCCCGGCACCAGCGGCACACCGGTCCCCGGCTACGACGCCCGGCTCGTCGACGACTCCGGCGCCGAGGTCGCCGCCCCAGACACCCCCGGCTACCTCCAGGTGCGGGGACCGTCGCTCGCCACCGGGTACTGGTGCCGAGACGCCGCCACCCGCGCCGCGTTCCAGGGCGAGTGGCTGGCCACCGGTGACGTGTACCGCCGGTCGGCCGACGGCTACTGGAGCTTCCTCGGCCGCAACAACGACATGATCAAGGCCGGCGGCATGTGGGTGTCTCCCGCCGAGGTCGAGGGCGTGCTCGTCGAGCATCCCGACGTCCTCGAAGCCGGCGTGGTGGGTGGCCGGGACCCGGACGGGCTCGAGGTCACCGTCGCCTTCCTCGTGGCGCGGTCGGGGCACGACATCGACGCCGCCGACATCGAGGCCCATTGCCGAAGCCGGATGGCGGCGTTCAAGCGGCCCCGCCGCATCCAAGTGGTCGAGCAGCTCCCCAAGACGCCGACCGGCAAGATCAAGCGCTTCGTGCTGCGCGAGCGGCTCGAGGCGCCGCCCGGCGGGCGCTGAGCCCGGGATGCGCGATCAGGGCCTGGGCTCGTGGCCGGCCCGCCGGCGCCGCATGTCGCCGGGGCGGGTCGCGTTCGTGCAGGGTGGCACCCGCCGGTCACCGCCACGCTGCCGGCCGCCATCGACACGCCGGTGGGCCTCGACGACCCGGCCGTGATCATCTACACGTCCGGCACGACCGGGCGCCCCAAGGGAGCGACCCTCAGCCACGGCAACATCACGTGGAACTGCGTCAACGTCCTCATCGACACCGACCTGGCCTCGGACGAGGTGGCCCTGGTCTGCGCGCCGCTCTTCCACGTGGCGGCGCTCGACATGGTCTCGCTGCCCATGATCCTGAAGGGTGGGACCATCGTCCTCATGGGCGGCTTCGACCCGGCCCAGGTGCTGGAGCTCATCGAACGGCACCGGGTGACGGTCATGTTCGGGGTGCCGGCCATGTTCAACGCCCTGGCCCAGGCCCCGGGGTTCGACACGGCCGACCTGTCGAGCGTGAGGCGGCTGCTCTGCGGCGGGGCGCCGGTGCCCCTGTCGACGATCCGCACCTACCTCGATCGTGGCATCGTGTTCCTCCAGGGCTACGGCATGACCGAGACGTCCCCGGGC
>JBOGHG010000269.1:2455-5164 GCA_050744525.1 Acidimicrobiales bacterium
GTCGCGGTGCGACGCTCGACGAGCCGGCGGTGCTCGACCACCTCGACGGCCGCCTGGCCCGGTACAAGGTGCCGAGGTCGGTGGTCTTCACCGACGCCCTGCCGCGGAGCGGCGCCGGGAAGGTGCTCAAGGCCGAGCTGCGCGCCCGGTTCGGCGCGCCGTGATGCCAGGTTGGGGAGGGGTCAGCCCGCCGCCTCCACGTCGGCGCGGCTGCGACCCGACAGGATGATCAGCTCCTCGTGCAGCTCGAACCACACGGTGTGGTAGCTGTCCTTGAGCGGCGCCGCCAACATCGAGTGGTCGCCCTCGCCGATGAGGGACAGCGCCCGTTGGAGCCGGCGCGGGTACACGTGGAAGCGGTTCAGGGTGATCGCGAGGGGAGCGAGGGCGGTCGACACCTTCGCATCGGTGCGGTGCAGCCTGGCGATCACCCGTTCGTCGTGACGGCGGTCGCTGTGGTCGTTGACCGTGAGCTCGCCGCCGACCGGCCGCATCTGCCAGTCGGTGACGATCCGCTTCACCTCGTCGTTGATGGGCACGAACGACTCGTACACGTCGTCGATCACCGTGCCCGCCCGCTCCCGCTCGCGTGCGTAGAGCTCGTCGACCCGCGTGCGGCCCAGCTCCGTCACCCGATACCCGAGCTTCGTGCGCTCCACGAGCCCCGCGGCCTCGAGCTCGGCGACGACGGCGGTCGGATCGGCGTCGACGGCCGTCCCCAGGGCCTCGTGCGTCGCCCGTCCCTTCAGGCACAGCACCTGTAGAAGGTGATCCACTGGCCGTCCCCTCTCTCGCTATTCCCGGAGCCCGCCCTGCAGCGACCGGATGCCAGAGAGCAGCGCCCTTCGCAACGCCCTCTGGTCCTCGTCGCCCAGGCCGCTCACCATGCGGGCCTCGACCTGGTGCACCTCCGCATCGCAGCGCGCCAGCAGCGCCCGACCCTTGGCGGTGAGCCGGGCCTGGAGGATTCGGCCATGCTCCGGATGGGCGCGGCGGCGAACCAGCCCGCGTTCCTCCAGCGTGAGGAGCACCTCGTTCATCGACTGCGGGGACACCAGAGCGCGACGGGCGAGCTGGGCGTTGGAGAGACCGCTGCGCCGGTCGAGCACGCTGAGCGTCGTGTACTGGTTGACCGACAGCCCCTGCGCCTTCAGCACCGTGCCGATCGCCCGGCGGACGACGCGATCGATGCGCCCGACGAGGTACAGCAACGTCGGTTCGCTGCCGTCGTCGATGATCTCCGTCGCCCGCACGGGTCCCTCAGGCGCGGTCGAGCACGATGTCGAACGTCGTCGCCAGCTCCCCGGCGGCGTCCGGCTCGAAGCGCCGGATGAGGCCGTCCCGAACGCCGAACACCGCGTCATCGCGCAGGTGGTCGGTCTCCTCGTCGAAGACGTGTGTGATCAGCTCCTTGTAGCCGTCGGCCCGAACCCACACGTGCGTGTGCCCGGCGCGCATCCAGTCTCGGCCGTGGGCCTTGAGCAGGTCGCCGGCGGGCCCGTCCGACGGGATCGGGTAGGGCACCGGGCGCACGGTGCGGATCTCGTAGCTGCCGTCGGCGTCGCTGGTGTAGATCCCCCGCAGGTTCTCGGCGGACTGCTCGCCGGGTTGCTGGACGGCATAGAAGCCGGCGGTGGCGTTCTGCCAGCAGTCCAGGGTGGCCCCGGCGATCGGCTGGTGATCGATGTCCGTGACGGTGCCCCGGATGACGACCCGGTCGCCGTCGTCGGGATCGACGAGCATCGACTCGCCCTTGGCCCGTGGCGGGGACCCCGGCACGTAGAACGGACCGAGCACGGTGTTCTCGGTGCTGCCCTCGACCCCGGCGTGGGTCAGCATCTCCACCAGGCTGGACACACCCAGCGTGTCGGACAGGAGGATGAACTCCTGGCGGGTGTCGTCGCATTTCTGCCCGGTGGCGGTCAGGAACTGGATGCCGGCGAACCATTCGTCGCGCTGCAGGTTGACCTCCTCGGCGAAGGCGTGCAGGTGGCGTATGGCGGCCTCCGTGATCTCCCGCAGGCGCGGGTTCGGCGAACCCTCGTAGCGCGACAGCACGTCGGCCAAGAGCTCGGCGCGCGCTTTTTCGGTCATGGTGCGCTCTCCTTCGACCGGTCCGGTGCCCGGGTCATCAGTGTCCGATCATTCTGGCGGTTCCATCGGGTCGTCCCGGCGAGGATGCGTCGCGCAGGAGGTAGGCGGAGTGGAGAAGGTCCGGGTTGGCCGTCAGCTCGCCGGCAGACCCGTGATAGCGGATCCGGCCGCCCTCGAGGATGTAGGCGTTGTCGGCCAGGCCGAGCGCGACGTGGGCGAACTGCTCGATGAGCAGCACGCCGACCCCCGAGGCGGCAACGGCCGCCAGCGTCGGCACCAGGCGTTTGACGACCACCGGGGCGAGCCCCAGAGACAGCTCGTCCACGAGCAGGACCGACGGCCGCGACACGAGCGCCTGTGCAAGCACGACCATCTGCTGTTCGCCGCCGGAGAGCAACGCGGTGCTGGTGTTCCAGCGGCGCTTCAATTCCGGGAACAGCTCGAGGGCATGGTCCAGGCCCCGCTCGGCTTGCCCACGGTCGAGCCCGTAGGTGGCGATGCGGAGGTTGTCCGCGATGCTGAGCTCCGACAGGACCCGCCGGCCCTCGGCCACGATGGCCACACCGGCGCGGCGGACCTGCTCGGGTGGGCGCTTGGTGAGGTCGCGCTCGCCCA
>JBOGHG010000270.1:0-5149 GCA_050744525.1 Acidimicrobiales bacterium
CCCGGTCCCGCCAGCGACGGGAACAACACCACCAGCGCTCCTGACCAGCAAAGACGAGGCCCGCCACACCCCCACAACCCGATCACAACTTGGCCCTCACCCCAACGGTGCGGAATACGGGGCTAGTGGCCCTTGGTCTCGCACTGTTCGTGTTTCCGACGATGTGGCGGACGATGGACGTCGCGTTCTAGCGGCACCCAGCACGGCGCGCCGCATCATCCTGGGGACCCGCGTGTCGAGGCCGCCGATGGGACCGACGCGGGTCGGGATCGCATCCCTGCGTTGTGTTGAGTGGCCGCCACGACCGTCACTCGCCGCCGGTCTCGCCGGGGACCGATGGCGGCCAGCGGCGACGTCGGCTAGGAAACGTCGACCAGTGTCTGGCGACGTTCGCGCGGTGCCTGGAGCGCGGCGAGGGTCAGCACCACGCCTGCCGCGGCCAGGGTCCACGCCCACCACCCCTCGATGGCCAGCTCACGCTGCAGCTCCTCGGGCTCGATTGCCACAGCCGTGGCCCCGAGCGCCATGGCCAAGCCGAGGATCGCTACCGCCACCCGGCTGCCCATCAAGCCAGCCAGCAGCAACAGCAGGCCGGCGCCGATCTCGAGCGCGCCCAGCAGAGCGGTGTGATCGGCGTCGAGCACCTCGATCCGGGGCCGGAACCACGTCCCATCGATACCGGTGCGCAGGAGTGCGACGGACCCCACCACCGCCAGCGCCGCCCCGGCCGCAATGGCCAACAGCGGGCCCAAGCTCACCCTCGGCCAGGCCGAGGTGGGCTCGACCGACCGAGAGGGGACGGCCACCGTCTGCCTGACCGATCGCTCGGGCACGGTCATCGGGACGGTCACGGTTCTCCTGCCCCAGCGGTGCCCGCCCGGTCTGCTGCTTTCAGATGCTCCCGTTTCCTGCGCCGGTCGTTGGCCCCGGTGCTCTGCGACCACGGCTTCCTCGCCCTCGGGCTCGTCGCCGTCGGTCTCGTCGGGATGGCGGTTGAGGAGTCGCATGACGACCTCACTTTGTCGAACTGAACTTCCGGATCATTCCTTTCCCTTATCCGCGCGGGACGAACCCGTGCGGGGACGGAATGTGCTCGCAACGGGCTGCGACGCGAGGGTCGGTCGCCGGTCCGTCCAGTGCCCGGTGCGGGTCGCGAAGCCGGCTGTCGACGCGGGGCCACCGCCCTGGGTGAGGTTGGCGTCGCGTTGGCGTTCGGCCGCGTCGACCGCCCCTTGCACGGCGGCGTCATCGAGGTGTTCATCCATGGGTGCTCGACTCGACGATGCGGCAACGACCGAGCGGGCCGCCTGGTTCTCCGCCAAGGCCGAAGCATCGTCGGGCGGCCCAGCGGGTACCCGCTGTTCATTCCAGGCTGAACGGCGGGTACGTGTCGGTGAGCAATAGGAAATAGGCGCTGACCCGTGTGCCCCAGCGCATGACGCCCACCACAAAGCTGCGTAGCCCTTCGGGCCAGCGGCCTGTGAACAGCACCGCGAAGAAGGCGATGACCCACGCCACCAACGCTGCGACGACGAGGACGGCAAGGACGATTGCCTGCGGGATGACCAGGATGATCCGGAAGCCCACCGTGAGCCGGTTGCGGTTCTCGAGCTCGGGCGCGAAGCCGGTGCGGACCGGCGGGTAGCTGCTCGGATCCGTGGGGGCGTCGGTCTCGAAGGTGAACGGCGGGTACTCCTCGCGCAGGAATCCCGCGTAGGCGTACGTGCGGTTGCCGTAGCGGATGATCAGGGATTGCAGGTTGGCCAGCGCCTCCGGGAGCTTGCCGGTGAACAGGATGAGGAACCAGCTGATAATGGCAATGATCCCGGACAGGTCTTGCAGGGCGTTGAGGATCGCCCAGTGCGGGATGGCCAGCAGCCACTGCACGATCGGGCGCAAGTTGGCGATCCGCTCGGCCCGATCGACCTCGAGGGTTGCCGGATAGGCCTGATCGAAGGTTTCCATTCCCCCTCCTTTTGCATGACGGGAGAAGCCGGCGAGACGCTACCGCCGGGGGCCGCGCCCGGTGGGGTCCCTGCAGCGGCTACTCCTGCACGAGCTCGATGACCGTGCCGAAGGCGCCGGTGCGCGTTGCCGTACATCCAAGGCCAGCGTCTACCGGCTCCGCGACGGGGTCACCAGTCGCACCAGCTGCCCGTAGTCCTGCGCCACTGAAGCGACACGATCACTCAGCGCGCCACCCCATCGCCAGCCCCTCGACGGCGGCTGCGGCGGCTTTCCACCGGCCGGGGGCGCGACAGCCCGCGACGGCGCCGGGAGTGGTAGGGCGACGGGGGCGAGTTCGCCGAACGGGCCCTGCCGGTCGCCGTCTGGGCAGCCCACGGACTCGGGGCGGAGATCCACCTCGTCGAGGTCGTGTCGGGGGCGCGGGACACCGCGTCCGCCATCCGCTACCTCGACGGGCTGGCTCGCCGCCACGCGGCGTGGAGCTGGGACGTCGCCCGGGGCGACGATGTCGGTGACACGATCGTCGCGGCCACCCGGGGCGAGCCGCCCGGCCTGGCGTGTCTCGCGACCCACGGACGCGATCGCCGCGCGACGGTGCTCGGTTCGACCGCGAGCGCGGTGCTCGACCGCGCCACCGACCCGGTGATGCTCGTCGGACCCCAGGCCCGACCACCGCGCGCCGGCGACGCGCCCGTCGTCGTAGCCGTCGACGGCGCCGCCACTGACCACCCCCTGGTCGACATCGCCCAGACCTGGGCGACACGCCTGGGCAACCGGCTCGTCATCGCCACCGTGGCCGAACCGGTGCCCCCGTCGTTTCGTGAGGGCCAGCCCCTCCATCAGGCCCGCGGGCCGGCCGACCCTGAGGGCTACGTCGCCGACCTTGCGGCGCGCGCCGCCGACGCGAGCTGCACCGTTGACACCCGGGTGGCTTACGACCCCATCAGCGTGCGCGACGGCCTGGTCAGGCTCGTCGACCGCACCGCGGCATTGCTCGTGGTCGGTTCGCACCGCCGGACGCGACCTTGGCGCGCACTGTTAGGCAGCCATACCCCCCGCATCGTCCATGGCATCGAGGTGCCGGCCCTGGTCGTCCCGCTCGACGCCGGAACGTGATCGGTGAGGCGGCGGGCGATCACCACGTGATCGCTCCGCCGTCGCGATCGCTACCCGTGCGCCACCGATGATCGTGACAGGTCGACCAGCCGGCTGGTGTAGCCCCACTCGTTGTCGTACCAGCCCAGCACCTCGACCAGGTTTGACCATCACCAGGGTGAGCGGCGCGTCGAAGATGCATGACGCCGGCGAACCCCACGACATCGCTGGACACGATGGAGTCCTCGGAGTACACGAGCACACCCGCCAAGGGACCGTCGGTGGCGGCGGCCCGGAACGCCTCGTTCACCTCGTCGACGGTCACGTCGCGACTCAGGGTCGCGACGAGGTTGGTGACCGACCCGTCCGCCACGGCGGCACGGCCTCGAACCGGGAGTGTCGGAGATGGGTTGGCTCGAGGAGGGCATCGAGCTGGGCTGTGTGCGGGCCGCCGCGGCGGGCGCCGACGTGCTCGCTCGAGGCCGGTCGACTGGCTCGTGTCGAGCCCCCTCGCCCGTGCGGTGCAGACGGCGGCGCCCCTCGCGGCGGCTCGGCCGCCAGCCGATCGTCGACGACCGCTTCGGGGAACTGCGGGTCGGGCGAGATCGCCGAGCGGTGGCCGGAGGCAGCGATGGCGGTCGGCGCCCCACGCCCTTGAGGTGGAAGGGCGAGAGACCCTGGCCGACCTGAGCGCCCGCGTCGCCGGCCCGCTCGACGAGCTGTTCGCCGAGCTAGTCGACGGCCGCGTGGCCGTCGTGTTCACCCACGACGCCGTGGGTGCGCACCGCCGGCGCGGGGGCGCTCGGCACCGTCCCCGAGGTCTATCGGCACGTCGAGGTCGCCAATCGCTCGCTCACCACGGTCGGGGTGGTCGCCGGTGTGGGCCGGCCGGTGCGGACGAACGCCACCGCCCTCGAGGCGTTCGCCAGGCACGCGCGCGGGTTAAAGCTCGACCTCAAGGACGGGCCCGGCGTCCTGGACGAGGTATTGGCGCTAGTCCAGCGGTTCTCTGGACTCTCAGACGCCCCGGCCGGCCGAGCCTGGGAGGCTCGGTTGCGCGAGCCACCACCGGACCGGTCAGTCCGCGACGAGCGGTTCCAGCGCGCCATCGACACGGGTCTCTGCCTCGTCGTCCCCGATTCCCCATGAGACCGCGAGCTCCGAGATCAAGCTGTGGCGGGCGCGCGCATACATCGCCGTCTCGGCAGCGGCCAGCGAGGCCTTGCGCTGGCGGAGGGCGAGGTTCCGGACCACCTCGGCACAGTCATAGACGTCGCCGGACCTCAGCTTGTCCTGGTGGTTCTTGAATCGCCGCGCCCAGTTCCCCGGCACGTGCACGTCGCGCATTCCGAGCATCTCGATGACGTCGGATGCGTCCTCTCGTGAGATCGCCGCTCGGACACCCAGGGCCTCGGCCCGGTCCTCGGGGAGCGACACCTTCATCCAGCCCCTGGTCCCCCAGCCGGGCTGGAGAACCGACAACACCAGGTACGTCTCCGTTGCGCCGTTGATCGCCTGTGACTCGCGGCCGACGATCTCCGCGACCCCGTGTGATGGATAGATCACCTTCGCACCGATTTCGAAGACCACCGTGAACCTCCGATGCTCGGTGGAAGTGTCGCCCAGTGTGCCGGTTCGGAGCGAGGTCTCCACCCGGCGGGGTTGGCGTGTGGGCCGACCAAGGGCCGGCGTTGGGCGCGGTCAGCCCGGGTGCTGTTGTCGCCGAACTTCTCGCGCAGCGGGAAGATGACCGAGCCGATGGCGGACGGGTCGTCGCCGGCCGCGGCAATGCCGCCACGAGCTCGACGAAGAACCGCGGCCAACACGCACAGGTGATCGGCGCCGGTGCTGGCCCCGGCGTTGCCGGGCCGCAACAGTGCGGCCAGCGTCTCACCGGTGGCATCGGCGAAGCACAACAGCGGGTGGAACCCGAAGCCGCTCTTGTAGGTCGCCGCGGTGCCGGCCTTGCTCTCCGAGTGGATCACCACCAGGTAGGGCGAGCGGTGCGACACTGTGGACAAGTCGTGGCCTCCTCCGTCCGTGCGTGGCCACGGCGGGATGCCGCGAATAGCAGGATGAGGCCTAT
>JBOGHG010000271.1:0-5123 GCA_050744525.1 Acidimicrobiales bacterium
CCGAGGCCGATCATCTCGCCGATCGGGTGATCCGCGATCGAGGGCCCGGTGACGCCGAGCAGCACGTTGGAGGTGGGCGACACCTCCAGTGGCACCTGCTCGTCGATCA
The DNA here is from genome assembly GCA_050744525.1 of Acidimicrobiales bacterium. Classification (GTDB taxonomy): domain Bacteria; phylum Actinomycetota; class Acidimicrobiia; order Acidimicrobiales; family VFJN01; genus DASQUK01. The sequence continues at coordinate 110 of JBOGHG010000271.1, forward strand.
ACCGTTGCACCAGTGAGCGGTCCTCGAGCGCCCTGACACCATGGCCGATCCGCACGGCACGGAGGCTGTCGAGGGCGCCGGTCACGCTGGGTGGCCCGGCAGCCTCGCCGGCATGGACCACCGCCGGGACGCCCGCCGCCCGGGCGCGGGCAAACGTGTCGGCGTAGAGCTCGGGCGGCCACTGCGCCTCCGGCCCGCCGAGACCCATCGCCACCGCACCGGCCGGGGCGTGAGCGCCGGACAGCAGCGAGGCGGTCAGGTGTTCGTCGGGAAGCTCCTCGCCGCGGGAGATGTCCAGGATCCAACGGACCTCGACGCCCCGGGCCGCCGCCCGTCGCTGGGCCTCGTCGAGGGCCTCCGCGTATCCGGCCTCACCCCAGCCCCGGGTACGGACGTGATGGACGGGCGTCGTGGTGATCTCCGCCCAGCGGACGCGCTGGCCGGCCAGGTCCTCGGTGAGGGCGTCGGAACAGCTGACGAGGTCATCGGGCGTCCGCAGCACCGCAAGGCCGGCGCGGAACAGCTCGATGAAGTGGAGGAAGTCGCGGAACCGGTAGCGCTCGGCCAGCTCGGCCTCGGACCCGACCCCGAGGTCGATGCCGTTGCGCTCGGCCAGTGCCAGCACCGTCGAGGGCCGCATGGAACCCTCGAGGTGGACGTGGAGCTCGACCTTCGGCAGGGCGGCGATGGCCTCGGCCATGGGCGGCGTCGTCAATGGCTAGTGCCGTGACCGCACTAGCGCCCGGCCTGGAAGACCACCCGCAGGGCCGCCGGCTCCTCGATGCAGCGGCCGGCGCCGAGCACGACGCACTCCAACGCGCTCTCGACCAGGTGGACCTCGATCTCGGTCTCGTGGGCGATGCGCTGATCCAAACCGGCCAGCATGCCGCCCCCGCCCACGAGGTGCAGCCCCTGGGTGATGAGATCGTGCGCCAGCTCGGGCGGGGCGTTCCCGAGGCAGGCGACGACCGAGTCGATGATCTCGGTGATCACGTCGTCGATGGCGGCCCGGATCTCGGCCGGGGTCAGGATCACCGTCTTCGGCAGGCCCGACGCCAGATCGCGGCCGCGGACCTCGGCCTTGAGCTCGTCGCGCACCGGCCAGGCGGATCCGATCGCGATCTTGATCTCCTCGGCGGTGCGCTCGCCCACGGCGATGCCGTACTCGCGGCGCACGTACGCCTGGACGGCGGCATCGATGTCGAAGCTGCCGACCCGCACCGCGTCGAGCGCCACCACCCCGCCGAGCGACACCAACGCCGTCTCCGTCGTGCCGCCGCCCACGTCGATCACCAGGCTGGCGATGGGCTCGTGGATCGGGAGCCCGCAGCCGATGGCGGCCGCCATGGGCTGCTCGATGAGGAAGGCATCGGTGGCGCCGGCCCGGCGGGCGGCCTCGGCCACGGCGCGGCGCTCGACCTCGGTGATGGCCGACGGCACGCACACCACCACGCGTGGTCGGTTGAAGCGGCCGACCCGCACCCGGTGCAGCAGCAGCCGGATCATCCGCTGGGTCACGTCGAAGTCGGTGATCGCCCCCTGGCGGAGGGGGCGCTCGGCGACGATGTCGCTCGGCGTGCGCCCGATCATCTGCCAGGCGTCGTGGCCCATCGCCAGCACCTCGCGGGTACGGGTGTTGAGGGCGATGACGGTGGGCTCGTTGAGGACGATGCCCCGGCCCCGTTCGTAGACGAGGGTGTTGGCGGTCCCGAGGTCGATCGCGAGGTCGCGGGCCACTACCGCTTCCACCAGCGTCGGGGGCGGACCTCGCCGTCGCGTGGTGCCAGCGCCTGCATCTCCCGGCGGAAGGTGTCGATGCTGGCGTCGAGCGACGTGGGGGGACGATTGCGCAGGTACAGGACCGTCAATCCGACCGCCGAGATCACCACGGCGATCAGGAGGAAGGCGACGGCGGCCACCGGATCACCCCGTTCCCGCGTCGACGATGTGCTGCGCCTCGAGGCCCCAGCTCTCGCCGCCCGCCCACGACTCGCGCTTCCAGATCGGAACCGAGCGCTTGAGGGTGTCGATGCAGAACCGGGCGGCCGCGAACGCCTCGTCTCGGTGCGGGGCGGACACGGCGACGACCACCGCGCTCTCGCCGACCTCCAGGACGCCGACCCGGTGGAGCAGGGCGATGCGGCCCACCATCGGCCACCGCACCCGGGCCTCCTCGGCCACGTCACGGAGGCGGGGGACGACCTGCTCCTCGTAGGCCTCGTACTCGAGCCGGTGGACCCCGGGCCGGCCATCGGCGTGGTCGCGGGCGGTGCCCGAGAACAGGACCAGGCCGCCGCAGTCGGGGCGCACGGCCCACGCCGTGGCATCCGCGATCGGGAGCGGCGACGCGGACAACCCGATCCAGGTGTCGCCCCCGGGCGGCGCGAGGGGGGCTCGCTCGGCCTCGTTGCTCGGCCTCTCCATCGTGCTCATCGTACGCAGCCCCTGAACGCTGGGCGCGGTCTCTCGGCGTCAACCCAGGGTTATTCTCCGCGCCGTGCCCTTCGACGACGACGCCGAAGCGGACCTCTTCCGGTTCCGTCCGCCTCCGCACCCCGACGATCGGCTGTGGCGTCACCCCTCGGAGCTCGGGCCCGGGCGCGGCGAGGAACCCGGCGACCACGATCGGCAGTCCGGGCGTCCCTGGGGCGTCGTGGCGGCGGGGGCCGCCGGTGCCGTCCTCGCCGGCGCGGGGGTGCTGGCGTTCGGCCTGGGGGAGCGGATCGTCGATCGGCCCGTGGTCGAGCGCGTGGCCCTCGACACGGTCGCGTCGTCTCCGCCGGCCGCCGACCAGGCCGCCAACGGCATCCGTCAGCAGGTGGCACCGGCCGTCGTCGCCGTCGGAGGGGGTGGCTCCGGGGTCGTCGTGCGCGACGACGGGATCGTCCTCACCAGCGCCAGCGCCGTCGAGGGGACCGGGCCGCTGAGCGTTCGGCTACCCGACGGGTCGTCGACCGAGGCGGAGGTGGTGGGCTCCGACCCGTCGACCGGCATCGCCGTGCTCGACCTGGACGGGCATGGCTACCGGACCGGTGTGCTCGCCACCGAGGCCGGGCTGGTACGGGGCCAGACGTCCTTCACGGTGAGCGTCGGCGCGGCCGGCGGCGCCACCACGGTGGCGGCCCTGGTCGGTGTCACCCGGCGCTACCAGACCCCTGCCGGCGACACGCTCGATGGAGTCATCGAGACCACGGGCGACGCGCCGGCGCATGCTCTGGGGGGACCGCTGGTCAACCCCCGTGGCATCGTGGTCGGCATCGTCACCGGGGTCGACGACGGCAGCGCCTCGTATGTCGTGCCGGTGGAGGTGGCCCGGAAGGTCTCCGAGGACCTGGTGGCGGTCGGCAAGGTGGAACGCTGCTGGCTCGGCATCGAGGGGAGCGACGCCGGTGATCCCGACGTCACCGGCGGCGGGGTCCTGATCGCCGCAGTGGCGCCCGACAGCCCGGCCGACCGGGGTGGCCTGCGCATGGGCGACGTGCTCGTGGAGATCGACGGGCGCATGATCGGCCACCTGCCCGACCTCATGATCACGCTGCGCTCACGGTCCCCGGGCGACCGGATCGCCGCCACCGTGGTGCGTGACGACAACCCGACGACGCTGGTCGTCACCCTGGGAGGCCAGGACCGGGCCGACGCCTGAGCTTGCAGTTGAACCCTTGGGTCAGGGCCCGCTGGTCAGCGCCGCGACCGCAGCAACCGGCGGGCAGCCACGACGACGCCGGTGGCGACCGCGGCGAGACCGGCGCCCACCAGCCCCAGGGCGATCTCTTGGCGCCGGCGGGGACTCAGCGTCGCCCACGCACCGGCCTCGAACGCCTCGACGCACGCTTCCTCGTTGGTCACCGTGGGTGACCAGCCCTGGCCGCGCAGGCGGTCGTTGGCGATCGTCCACGGGTGCAGCGTGTACGCCACCAGCTCCGGTGGCGTCGGCCCGAGACCCCAGCGGAACCCCCAGCGCACCAGGCGGCCGGCGACCCGCTCCGGGAGCGGGACCTTGGGCGGCGCTCCCGTCAGCGAGCGCACCTCGTCGCCGGGGACCGATCCATCGGGCGCCACATTGAAGGCACCGTCGAGCCGCCGGCTCCGGACCAGGTCGATCGCGGCCGCCAGATCGCCGGCGTCCAGGAACTGGACGGGGGGCTCGTCGGCCGTCTCGGGGACCGCCGGGCCCGGGCGCAGCGCCGGGACCAACCATTCGCGATGGTCGGCCCCGGCCGTCCGTGCCGGGCGCAGCACGGTGAGCACCGCACCGGGATGGGCGGCCCGCCACTCGGATGCGAGCCGCTCGATCTCGGCGCGCTCCGCGGCGAAGGCGAACCCGGGGTTGGGGCGCAGCGTCGCCTCTTCGGTCAAGGGCACCGGGTTGTTGGGCCAGGCGCCGTAGACCGTGGCGCTCGACAGGACGACCAGGTGCCGCACCGCCGCGTCGCCAGCGGCCTCGAACATCCGGCGGGCCAGTTCGACGTCCCGAGTCGGTGCGGTCGGCGATGCCGGGACCGACGTCGCCAGGTGCACGACGGACGCAGCGCCCTCGAGGTGCGGCTTCACGTCGTCGATGCCGAGGTCGATGCGCCGCAGGTCCACGCCCTCGGGCAAACCCACCACGGGTCCCCCGGCGAGGGCGACCACGGCGCCGACCTGCGGGTCGCCGGCGGCCAACGTGGCGACCCTGCGGCCGAGCGGCAAGTCGGCGCCGGTGATGACGACCGTCATCCCCCCAGGTTGCCAGAAGCCGCGGCAGATCCGAACTTGCGGCGGACAGGGACGCCATGACCCCTCCCGCCGCCGCAAGTTCGAGATGCGGGGATAGCGTCGCGGAGGTGAGCGACCCGGGCTCTCCCAACCCGTTCGAGGGGTTCCCCCTGTTCGCTGACCTCGCCAAGCTCTTCGGCCAGGGCGGGCGCGGGGTCCCCTGGGACGCCGCCCGCAGCCTGGCGCTGGCCGTCGCCACCGACAACCAGAGCGAGCCCAACGTCGATCCCATCGAGCGCATCAAGCTCGAGCAGCTGGC
>JBOGHG010000272.1:0-5112 GCA_050744525.1 Acidimicrobiales bacterium
CCCGACAGCGACGCGGTGATCTACGCCACGAAGCTGGCGATGCGCAGCCTCGGGCGACGGGTGCTGGGTATCGACGAGGAGATCGCCCGGCTCGAGGTCGTCCTCGGCGAGCTCGTCACCGCGACTGTGCGGTGTCGCCCCGCTCGAGGCCACCTCCGGCAAGGTCACCCGCCGCCACCGGCTCAACCGAGGCGGGAACCGCCAAGCCAACCATGCCCTGTGGTGGGCTTCCCCCCGTTTCGTGGAGGGCTGCTTATAGCTGATGGAGCCTCTCATTCGCCGGTACCTCGATGCCATTGGGTCGTTCCGAGGGCCGCAGAGGCCGATCTGAGAGGCCGGTTTCACGCGGCCCGGCTCTGTCGGGCGGCCTCGGCGGCTCGCTCGTCGAGCATCTGCTCGTAGGCGACCGGCGAGAGCATCTCGCAGGAGCTGTGGCGCCGCCGATGGTTGTAGGCATCGATGAACGCGGCGACCTCCCGGCGTGCTTGGTCCTTGGTGGCGAAGTGCCGTCGCGATAGGAGCTCGAACTCGAGGGTCGAGTTGAAGCTCTCCGCGGCAGCGTTGTCGAGAGCCGAGCCGACACGGCCCATTGACTGGACCGCGCCGAGCGCACCGCACGCCTCGCTGAACACGTCACCGACGTACTCGCCGCCCTTGTCGGAGTGGAAGACCACGCCGGCCACCTTCCCGCCGCGGACCGCGGCGGCCATGCACAGCGCGGCCTTGGCCAACGGTGCGTCGTGATGCTCACCGATGGCGAAGCCCGGCAGTCGCCGGGATGCCAGGTCCAAGACAGTGGCCAGGTACAGCTTGGCTTCGTCGGTGGGGATCTCGGTCAGGTCCCCACACCAGCGCTGGTCGATGGCCTCGGCGGCGAAGTCCCGCTTGACCAGGTCCGGGATCGGCGCGGCCGCCTTGTCAGGGCGGGTGAGCGAGCGCCGCTTCCGTTTCGGGCAGCGCCCCTGGAGTCCTTGGCGGGCCATCGAGGCGGCCACCGTCTTCTTCGACACACGCCAGCCGGCCTCGATCAGGTCCTCCCACACCCGCGGCGATCCGTAGGTGCCCGGTGTCCCGCCCGAGTCCTGGAACGACGCCCTCACCGCCGCGTCGAGCTCAGCCCGCCGTTGGTTGCGTGGCGTCGGGGGCCGGTTGTGCCACTTGTAGAAGGTCGACTCGGGCACTTCCAGCGCCCGGCAGGACAGCGCGTGGGGCACACCGTGCTCGGTCCTCTGGGAAGCGATGAACGACGCCACGGTCATCGCGTCGCCTCCTTGACCCACAGGACCACGGATCGCTTGAGGACATCACGCTCCATCCGCAGCTCAGCCACGTCCTTGCGCAGCTGCACCAGCTCGGCGCGCTCATCCAGGCTGAGGCCTTCCTTCTCGCCGCGCTCGACCCGGTCCCGTTCCACCCAGGTGCCCAACGTCCCCGGGTTCATCCCCAGGTCCCTGGCCACCACGGCGATCGGCTTACCGGTCTCACGCACGATCCGGACGGCCCCCTCACGGAACTCGGGGTCGTACCTTCTTCGCGTCTCTGACATCGCTACTCCTCATAGTCGATGCCTCCACGCTTCGGGGGGAAGCCCGGTGGCGCATCGTGTTCACCCGCCTCGGTTCCGATCCCCGCACCCGCACCTACGTCGCCCGTCGCCTCGACGAAGGACGGTCGCGACCCGAGATCATCCGCATCCTCAAGCGTTACGTCGCCCGAGAGACCTACCGACACCTCCCGCGCTAACGGATCTGCAGCGGCGGGTCTGGCCCAAGAACTGCCTGACCCCGCCCCAGCGGTGTGTCCTTCGATCGACCTGCCGACCCGCCGCTGCACACCCATCCGGCGTCGCCTTGGCCTAATAAGAGCCCGCCCTCAACGAGTGGCCCATCACTGGTCTGCCAGCACCACCGGAAGCACCTTGACAACACATAGGAGCGTCGATCGGCTCGGGGCGACGAACGCCCCATGCCATTTGTCAGACGCACCGCTAGTACCGCGGACCCGCTACCGGGCGCGGCGGGGCGCCGTCGAGGGTCAGGGCCGGCAGGCGAAGGTCCAACCGCATGGCACCCCGGCGGCCTACCGGCGTCTCACCCCTAACCGCTCCAACCCCGACCCTGGGAGGCCGGGAGCTGGCCACGAGGGCAGCGCTGCGCCCCGTCTGACGTCAGGCGGCCACCAGGTCGAGTGCGAACGCCGTGGCGTTTGCCCCCTGGCGGTCGAGGGTGGTGCCTGACACCAAGAGTCCGCCCGCCGCCGCTCCCGCCCGCCGAACGGCCGTTCGTTTTTTCACCGGGCGATCACGCCGAGACCCCCAGCCCAACTAGGGCCGCCGGGCGTAGGGGTCGATGCTCGGGCGAGGCTTGCCGATCTCGTTCAGCTCCTCGCACAGGCTCCGATATCGGCGACGGGCCTCGCGCTCGGCGGCGGCCTGTCGCTGCGCGGCGGTGCGACGCCGTTCGGCCTCGGCCAGCTCGACGGGGTTCGCCCGAGCGACCAGGTCATCGATGGTGAGGCCGGCCATCGCGCCTAGAGCTTCGTGAGGTCGAGCCAGCCCACCAGCGGGCCGGTTGACAGCTTGACGCCGTGGGCCCGGTAGTGGGCGTCGGCGGCCGAGCGCCAGCGGTTGACCGCCGAGCACACCCGGCAGCGCCCCACCCAATGGGGCCGGAGGTCGCCGTCGAGGATCTCCAGCACCAGGAAGATCACCGGCTCGACGTTAGGGCAGGGATGCCCGTCGAAGCTGTGGGACCACTTCGCCAGCTCGGCGTCAGTGGGCTTCGGCGGCGGGGGGGCGGTCAGCTCGCTGGTCTGCACGATCGTGCACGTCCGATGGCCGTTGCAGGGACCGCGCCGCCACGTCTGCGAGCGCACGTCGGCCAGCTCCCATGGCGGATCGCTGTCGCGCTGGCGGCACTCGGCCGAGTGCGGGTAGGCGCCACGATCGGTGGGCGGTGTGACGGTCCGCGGGTCGTACTCGTGCCCGCTGGCGTCGTAGCGCGGGGGGCTGGTAGTCGCTCACGTGGGCAAGGCTAGGGGGCACCTGCAATAGGGCGGTGGATGCGCTCGGGACGAATCGGGCCGATTCGGCAGCACCAGATTCATCGGGGGTGATCCGAACGATTCCGACCGGAATCGACTCGAATCCGCCGCATGCGCCCGCCCGCTGTGGTGGCGATCACCGACGCGGGCTGAGACGGTGTTCGACGCCATATGGTCGGCCGAAGCGTGCGCCGACCACCCTCCCGGAGTCGTCGTGTTGTCCGGGCGACGTGGCCGGGATGGCACACGCTCGACAGGGCGATGTGGTCGGGATCGTTCGCCACCCCGAGCACGTGATCGACCTCGATCGCCGGGCGCCCGCAGTCCTCGCAGTACGGCGCACTGGCGAGCTGAGCGGCACGCGCCTTGCGCCAGGCCCTGCTGCTGCCGTTGCGGGCCTTGGTCATCGCGGCGCTCGGCAACCCTCGCACGGGGGATGGTCGGATGAACGCAGCTCCTCGACCACCTGCCAGAAGGCCCGCCACTCATGCTCATCGGCGTTGTCCGGCCCCTCGATCGGCGGCGCAGCATCAGTCCGATGCTGACGCCACTGCCAGGCGGCCACGTCGAGCAGGACCTCGCGCAACGTGTAGGGCGGACGGTGCCGGCGACGGCGTCGGTCGGCCATTGACGCCAGTGTCGCAGAGCACATGGGCGGCGAGCGCTGCGCTTGTGAAAGATTTCGCAGAGAGAATGAGGACACTGGCTTAAGTGTCCGGAAGCGCCGGGCTCGAAAAAACGGATCGCCGGGCCGAGGCGGGTCAGAATCGGAGGCCGAGGCGGGTCGGAGTCGGCGCCGGGGTGGCATAACCCATCCGAATGGGGCCGGCTCCGGCCCAGCTCCAAGCCTGGCCATGGCGCCACTCGATCGTGTCACCGTTCGGTGACATTGGCGCCTCAATCGTCGTCGGCGACCAGGCGGAGGAGCCGGCGGCGCCGGGCGGTGACATGCCCGCATCGTGCATCGGGCACTGACCTCGCGGCCATGGACAGTGACCGACCCGGCACGTCGGGGCGAGCTTCGGCAACGGAGCGAGGCAGTCGGCGCAGCGCTCGCCGTGCTCGGCCAGCCAGCGCGGGCCAGGCGGAACGGGCGATGACACTCGGTGCAGTCGATGACCTCGAGCGCAGCGCCGGCAGACCAGCCCGAGCCTCGTGGCCACGAGCTTGCGCTCCAGCTTTCGCCGTCCACAGCGCGCGCACGGCGTGGTGGCGGTGCGGTGGTTCTGCCATGACTGCTTGGCGCTGCGGCGACGGGCCATCGTCAGCGTCTCGTGCTTAGTCATGCCGGTGGTCGGTCTCGACGACCATGCCGACTCCACCCACCAATTCAAACGGCCGCTCGCGACAGATCACCCACCCAGAAGACCGAGAACACGGAAGCTCCGATGCGCCCCGAACGATCTCCTCTTTGTTGTCAAGACCGTGTTGGGGGCTGGCATCGGGGCGCGCGCGATCGGCCCGTGGGCGCGGTTGTTTGCGCGTCGTACGTTGTGGCCGGGTCCGGGCTGTGACTCGCCGAAGAGCCGGTGTTCAGGGTGTCAGCCGGTCACGCAGGCCTTGCAGTCGTCCCTGGTTGTCCTCCCGGACCCACCTCAATCAGCGGCACGGCGGGCGTCGTCGACGAGCTGAACCGCCCCGGGTTCGGTGGAGGCTTCGATCCTTGAGAAGGATGGAGTCATGCCAAGCCAGGGCAAGTATCCCGATGAGCTGCGCGAGCGCGCGGTGCGGATGGTCCTCGACCACGAGCACGAGTACGGGTCGCAATGGGAGGCGATCTGCTCGGTCGCAGAGAAGCTGGGCCCGAAGGCCGAGACGGTCCGGTTGTGGGTGCGGCGGGCCGAGACCGACGAGGGTCGCCGCCCGGGGCCGACCACCGATCAGCTTGCGGAGCTGAAGCGGCTCCGGCGCGAGAACGCCGAGCTGCGCCGGGCCAATGACATGGCGGAATCCACCGGTGGGCGCACCGGTCCTGTGACCATCGAAGCCTCTCGATCACAGGAGCAGCGTCATGCCGGGGATCCTCACGCACGAGCAGAAGCAGCTTGGGTTCCGCCTTCGGGCTCGAGG
>JBOGHG010000273.1:0-5094 GCA_050744525.1 Acidimicrobiales bacterium
GCCGTGGCCGGCGCCGACGTGCTCGTGCTCGCCGGCCAGCGACGGCGACACCGACACCGAGACGAGCGCGACGATGGCGAGCGCGCCGCCGCCGGCCAGCCCCCAGGCCGGGCGACGCGCCAGCTGACGCGCGGGCAGCACGCCCCACGCCAGCGCGCCCGCCGCCACGACCGCGACCAGCGCCAGCAGGGTGGCGATGCCGTCGGCCAGGCCCACGTCCTCCGGGTCGGCCCCGGGCACGCCGACGGTCCGGGAGATGACCCAGGTGGTCACGATCGCGGCGTTGATCAGCACGGTCAGGCCGAGCCAGATCCGCTGGGGCCGGACCTGGAACGCCAGCCCCGCCGCCAGCGCCAGCTGCAACCAGCCGGCCGCCAGGAAGAAGGCCCCGTGGTTGAGGGCCTCCGCCATGTGGGTCGGGGCGTAGGCGAAGTGGATGATCCCCGCTCCGATCAGTGCCCCGACTGCGCCGGCGCGGGCAAGCGCCCGGCTCGGAAGCTCCAGTGCTGTGGACATGGTGTCGACCTCCCCCCACCGCGACCTAGAGCGTACGCAGCGTAACATACGCTGGGTTCATTATCGGGGGCCGCATGCGATCATCCATAGGTGCGAAGCACCGTGTCGGTCGGCCCTCGGGGCCGTCGCCCGACCCGGCGGCACGCCGGGAGGAGCTGCTCGACGCCGCCGAGAGCGTCATCCGGGCTCGCGGGCCCGACGTCGGCATGGACGACATCGCCGCCCAGATCGGCCTGACCAAGCCGGTCGTCTACCGCTCGCTGGGCGACAAGTCGCAGCTCTCGGCGGCGCTCGGCGAGCGCGTCGCCGGCCGCCTGGCCGACCAGCTCGCCGCCGCCCTGGGCAGCTCCGCCGAGCTCCGCCCCGTCGTCACCGCCGCCATCGGCGTCTTCTGCCGCTTCGTGGACGAGGACACCAACGTCTACCGGTTCGTCGTCCACGGATCGGTCGGGACGCGGCACACCGGGCTGCTGGACAAGCCGCTCGTCACCCGGCTCGGCGGGTTGATCAGCACCCAGCTGGCCGATGCGCTCGACCGTGCCTCGGGTCGACCCGGGGTCGATCCGCCGAACCGGCCCTCGCCCGACACATGGTCCTACGCGATCCTCGGTGCCGTGTTCGCCGCCACCGAGCACTGGCTCCGCCATCGCCACACCTCGCGCGCCGAGCTCGTCGAGCAGCTGGCCGCCCTGATCACCCCGGCACTCGGCCGCCATCGGATCGAGCCGGGATGACGACGCGCATCGCTCGTACCGTCAGCGCTGCCGGCGCTGTCGCCCTGCTCCTGGCCATGGGCTGCGCGGGCTCGTCCGGCTCGGCGGATGGCGCGGGCGACGAGGGCGGCGAGCCCGCGGCGCCCGCGCCCGCCGAGTGGGTGCGGTTGGGGGGCGACCTGGCCAACACCCGGGCGGCCGTCGACGAGGCTGCCATCGGCCCGGACAACGTGTCCGAGCTGCGGCCGGCCTGGGAGCTCACCGGCGTGAACGGCGTGTCGGGGACCCCGATCGTGGCCGACGGGGTCGTCTACGCCGGCGACTGGACCGGCCACGTGCGGGCCCTCGACGCAACCACCGGCGAGGAGCTGTGGGACCGCGACCTCGCAACCCACTACATCGGGGGCGCGGTCGCCGTGGACCGGTCCCGGGTGTTCGTCGGCACGTTCGACGCCCGCGTCGTGGCGCTCGACCGTGGCAACGGCGCACCGCAGTGGGAGACGCCGGTCGGCGACCACCCCCAGGCGGTGATCTTCGGCTCGCCGATCGTGGCGGACGGGCCGGCGGGCGGGCTCGTGCTGGTGGGCGTCGGGAGCTTCGAGGTGTTTGCCGGGGGCGAGTCGCCGACGTTCCGCGGCCACGTCGTGGGCCTCGACGCGGACACGGGCGCGGAGGTGTGGCGCTTCTGGGTCACCGCCGGCGACGAGACCGAGGGACCGGGGGTCTCCATCTGGTCGTCGCCCGCCATCGACACCGAGCGTGGCCACCTGTACATCGGCACCGGTCAGGCGTACGCCCTGCCGGCGCCGCCGCGCAGCGATGCGTTGCTCGCCCTCGACGTGGAGACGGGGGCCGAGGTGTGGGCGACGCAGTTCACCGCCGGCGACGCCTGGACGCTCGCCCGGCCGACCGGTCTCGACGCCGACGTCGGCGCGGCGCCCAACCTGTTCGAGGTGGACGGCACCGATGCCGTCGGTGTCGGCGACAAGGCCGGGGCCTACCACGCGCTCGACCGCGACACCGGCGAGGTCCTGTGGTCCCACAAGCTCACCGAGGGCGGCCTCCAGGGCGGTGTGATGGCCTCCGCGGCCGTGCACGCCGGCCGGGTGTACGTGGCGTCCAACCGGGCCAGCCAGGACGCCGATCTCGTGGCCCTGGACGCCGACACCGGCGTCCAGGTCTGGCGCGTCGACGTCGGCGCCCACGTCACCGGCCCTGTGACGTGGGCCAACGGCCTGCTGTTCGTGGCCGACGACTCGGGCCGTGTCGCCGCCTACGACGCCGCCGACGGCAGGTCACTCTGGTCGCACGCGGTGGCCGCCCCGGCCGCCGGCGGCATCGCCGTCGTGGACGGCACCGCCTACGCCGGCTGGGGCTGGTGGCTGGCCTCCCCACCGCCCGACCCCCAGGGTGGGCTCATCGCCTTCCGGCTCGGCGGCCCCGGGAGCGGCGCCGGCGAGACGGGCGGGTCGGAGGAGGAGGCAACCTCCGGCGAGGCCGTCTACCGGGAGTCGTGTGCCACCTGCCACGGCGGCTCGGGCGAAGGTGGCAGCGGGCCGTCGCTGGTGGGCGTCGACGACCGGCTCAGCCGCACCGAGCACATCGACATCGTGCGTGACGGCCGCGGCAACATGCCCGGCTGGGATGCCAGCCTCAGCCCCGAGGAGATCGAGGCCGTCGTCGACTACGAACGCTCGGTACTGAGCGAATCGCGCGGCTGACGGAGCGCCACGTTGCCCAATCGCAACGTGCCTCGTCCCGAACGTGTCATCTGAGTCAGTAGGGTCGCGGTCGCTGACAACCAGCTCGGGCAGCAGGCTAGGGCGGGATTGCTCCCGACAACGACAGCTACCGACAAAAAGGGGGGCCCATGCCCAGACGAACGCATGTGGGGAGGGCGGCCATCGTGTTGGCCGCCCTGAGCTTGTTCGCCGCGGCCTGTAGCGACGACGACGACTCGAACGGTGCCGCCGCCGACGGCAATGGCGACGAAGAAGCGGCGGGGACCGGCGGTGAGGGAGGCGACGGCGACGGCCTCCTCGGCGAGGTGCGGGATCGAGGGACGCTGCAGTGTGGCGTCAACGAGACGGTGCCGGGCTTCGGCCTCATCGACGCCGAGGGCAACTACGCCGGCTTCGACATCGAGTTCTGCAAGGCGGTCGCCGCCGCCGTGCTCGGCGACTCCGAGGCCGTCGAATACACGTCGCTCGACACCGAGACGCGGTTCACCGCGCTACAGGCGGGCGACATCGACGTGCTCATTCGCAACACCACGTGGACCTCGAGCCGTGACGGTACCGAGAACAGCCGGTTCCTCACCACCACCTTCTACGACGGCCAGGGGATGATGGTGGCGACCGACTCGGGCTACCAGTCGCTCGCCGACATGAACGGCACCACGATCTGCGTGCTCTCGGGCACCACCACCGAGCTCAACCTGGCCACAGCCGCTGCGGCCGCGGGGATCGACTACACGCCGCTCACCTTCCCCGACAACGAGCAGGTCCAGCAGGCCTTCATCGCCGGGCAGTGCCAGGGCTGGACCTCCGACAAGTCGCAGCTCGCCGGCGTGCGCTCGGCGTGGCCCGACGACCAGGGAGGGCCGGACGCCCTCGTGGTCCTGGACGAGACGTTCTCGAAGGAACCTCTCGGGCCGGTCGTGCTGGACGGTGACGAAGAGTGGGCCGACGCCGTCAACTGGGCGGTGATCGCCACCATCCAGGCCGAGGAGTTCGGCATCACCAGCGACAACGTCGAGCAGATGACGACCAGCGACAACCTCGACATCCTGCGGTTCCTGGGTCAGCCGATCCCGGATCCCGAGGACGAGGCGGCCGAGGCCCAGCCCTTCGACCCGGGCCTCGCGCTGGAGCCCGACTTCGCGGTCGACGTGATCTCGCAGGTCGGCAACTACGGCGAGATCTACGACCGCACCGTGGGTCCCGATACGCCCCCCGGCCTCGAGCGTGGCCCCAACGCCCAATGGACCGACGGGGGTCTGCTCTATGCGCCGCCGTACCGTTGACCGGGTGACGCCCCGGGACTGAGGACGCCCGGACGCGAATGGCGAGGACGACCGCGACCGGCACGCGCCCGCCGCTGTGGCGCGACGTGCGCGTGCTGCGCGTCGTGTTCCAGCTGGCCGTGCTGGCCGCGGTCGTCGCCTTCGTCTCCTATCTCTACGACAACCTGCGGGCCAACGAGGTCGAGTTCGACTTCGGATTCCTCGACCAGCAGGCGGGCTTCCCGATCGCCTACACCGACCTGCGCCCGTCCGACACCGTGCTCGACGCCATCCTCACCGGCCTGCGCAACACGATCACGGTCGCCCTGCTCGGCAACGCGCTCACGCTGATCCTGGGCACGGCGCTCGGCATCGCCCGGCTGTCGGGCAACTGGCTCGTCCGCCGGGCCGCCGGCGTCTACGTCGAGGCCTTCCGCAACATCCCCCCGCTCCTGGTGATCGTGTTCGTCAACTCGGCGGCCCTGGCCACGCTGCCCCCGATCCAGGACGCCACCGACGTGGGCGGCGTGCTGATCCTTTCGGTGTCCGAGATCGGCGTCGTGTCGCTGCGCGACGACGGCAACGGCGGGCTGTTCGTCCTCTTGCTGCTTGCCGCCCTGGCCGCGGGGCTCGCCCTTGGCGCGTGGCGCCGGCGGCTGGAGGACCGTACCGGTGCCCCCGCGCACCAGTGGGCCTGGGGTGGCGGCCTGTTCCTGGCGATGGCCGTCGTCTGTTACGCGGCCCTGGCATCGCCCATCGTGCTGTCCCGCCCTCGGGTGGAGGGGCTGAGCGTCGTGGGCGGTGCCCGCATGGGGCTGCCCTACGTGGCGGTGCTCGTGGGCCTGGTGCTCTACACGTCGT
>JBOGHG010000274.1:0-5071 GCA_050744525.1 Acidimicrobiales bacterium
GTCGTCGTCCTCGGCCCTCGAATTCGCTGGTGGAGTCCTTCGGGCCTGCGTCCTCGCCAGCGACGGATCTGACTCGACGATCCGCACACCCCGTTCGACACCAGCCACCTGGCCGCTCCCGCCATCATGGCGGGTGAGGACGCCCGCGCCGTCGTTCCCGGCGGGCTCGACGGCGGCGGGTTGCAGGTGGGGCTCGTGCGGGCCCGGTGGAACGCGGCGATCGTCGAGCGGCTGGTCGGCGGCGTCCACCGGGGTCTTGCGCGGGTGGGTGTGGTGGACGGCGCCGTGGTGGAGATCTCGGTTCCCGGATCGTTCGAGATCCCGTTCGGCGCCAAGGTGCTGGCGGAGTCGGGCGAGGTCGACGCCGTCGTGTGCGTCGGCGCCGTGATCCGGGGCGAGACCACGCACTACGACCTGGTGGCGGGCGAGTGTGCCCGGGGCATCCAGGACGTGCAGCTCGCCACCGGGGTCCCGGTGGCGTTCGGCGTGCTCACCACCGAGGACGAGGCGCAGGCGCTGGCCCGGTCCGAGGGGCCGGGCGGGCACAACGTGGGCGAGGACGCCGCACTGGTCGCGGTGGAGATGGCCACGCACGTCAGGCGGCACCGGCCCATCTCCGATTCGTGCCGCGAGATCGGTGGCCCCCGCAACCGATCCCGCGGCAGGTTTGACACGTGTTGAAGCTCGTCCTCCCCAAGGGCTCGCTCGAGAGGGCCACGCTCGCCCTGTTCGAGGCCGCGGATCTCGGCGTCAGGCGGTCGTCCCAGGTCGAGTACAAGGCGTCGATCGCCGACCCCCGCATCGACGAGGTGCGCATCCTGCGGCCCCAGGAGATCCCCCGGTACGTGGCCGACGGGCTCTTCGACCTCGGGATCGCCGGGCGGGACTGGGTCGAGGAGACGGAGAGCGACGTGGTCGTCCTCGGCGAGCTCGAGTACTCGAAGACGTCGGCGAACCCGTTCCGGATCGTCGTGGCCGTGGCCGACGATGCGCCCTGGGACAAGGTCGAGGACCTGCCAGACGGCGTGAAGGTGTCGACCGAGTACCCGGGACTCACCCGCCGGTTCTTCGCCGAGCGCGGCGTGCGGGCCGACGTGCGCCTGTCCTATGGCGCCACGGAGGCGAAGGTGCCGGACATCGTCGACTGCGTGGTCGACGGCACCGAGACCGGCAGGGCGCTCCGCGCCGCCAACCTGAGGATCATCGGCGAGGTCCTGCCGAGCTTCACGGCCCTGATCGCGAACCCCACCTCGCACGACGACCCGGCGAAGCGGCAGGCGATGCTGCAGCTCAAGGTCCTCCTCGATGGCGTGCTCGAGGCCCGGGGCAAGGTGTTGGTGAAGCTCAACGTCGCCGGCGACCGCCTCGGCGAGGTGATCCGGCTGGTGCCGTCGATGAAGGCGCCGACCGTGTCGGAGCTGTTCGGTCAGGGCGGCTATGCCGTCGAGACCGTGGTGGCCAAGTCCGTGATCAACACGCTCATACCCGCGCTCAAGGACGCCGGCGCCACCGACATCATCGAGCTGCCGCTGGCCAAGATCGTCCACTGACCGGTCGACCGATGGTCTTCGGATGGGGCGCGGGTGTCGTCGAGGAGTTCGACGAGCGGCGCGGGCTGGGAACGATCGTCGCCGACGACGGCGACGTCCTGGCCTTTCACTGCACGGCGATCGCCGACCGCAGTCGCACGGTGGACGCGGGCCGGCGCGTGCAGTTCCGCGTGGTGCCGGGCCTATCGGGTCGCTGGGAGGCGACGCTGATCGAGAAGCTCTGACGAACCCGAAGCGAACGTGCGGTGGTTACGGACGTCATGGGGGCGCTAAGCGCCGCAAGTTCGCCTCATGGGCGGGAGGCTGCGTCGTCCGCGCCCGGCGCACGCGACACCTCGACGAACGCCAACTGGATCTGGTTGAGCGCTTGGCGCAGCGGTTGCTCGGCCTCGCCCAGGCGCGACCCCAGGCCGTTCACCACGGCGGCGAAGGCGTCGATGGCCACGCGGGCGTCGTCGAGCTTGGGCTGGGGCTGTGACAGGTGCAGTGCCGCCAGTTCGTAGAACTGGAAGGCCTGCTGCGCGACGACCGAGCCGGCGGGGGCGTCGAGCAGCTGTCGCCGGGCGGCGTCGACCTGGCGCGCAAGCTCCTCGGCCTCTGCGCGGTCCTCGGGTGAGAGGTCGTCGAGGGACGTGGGGCCGGTGGCCGGTGGGGCGGTGGGCGCACCGGGGGGCGGCGGCGTCGCATCGCCGGGCGCGGAGCGGCCCGGGCGGTCGACCGGATGCTCACCGGAAGGCGTCCAGAGGCTCATGGGTTGGCTCGCTTGCGCTGGTTCACGGTTTTGCGGCCGTTCTCCTGCTGGGGTGTGGACAGGTGGTTCCCCGCTGGTACCCTACGCCGGACAACCTCATGGGAAGTGGGGCCTGCAGTAGATCTCGATCTGCGTCGAGGTCCCCACCCGGCCACCGGTCCGGTTGCGGGCCATGTGCGTCCGGGTCGATCGGTCGCAGCGGGCCTGCCCGTGGCGGACGTCGGCTTCCCGGCGTCCGTGTCGTCGTTTTGGGCTCGGGTGCGAGGTGGCGAATCCCCGGAAACACATGCGACGGAGGTGTCTGCGCATCGATGAGGAGTGAGCGGCGATAGCTACGCCGGCCAACAACGAACCCCGGATCAACGACCGCATCCGCGCTCGCGAGGTGCGACTGGTCGGTCCGGATGGTCAGCAGATCGGCATCGTTCCCTTGCCCGAGGCCCTGGCCACCGCCCGGGAGGCCGATCTCGACCTGGTCGAGGTCGCGGCCCAGGCAAATCCGCCCGTCTGCCGGATCATGGATTACGGCAAGTACAAGTACGAGGCGGCGCAAAAGGCCAAGGAATCCCGGCGCAAGGCGAGCAACGTCTCGATCAAGGAGATGAAGTACCGACCGAAGATCTCGAGGGGCGATTTCGATACCAAGACCCGCAAGGTCGAGCGGTTCCTGCAAGATGGGCACAAGGTCAAGGTGACCTTGACGTTCCGTGGCCGGGAGATGCACCACCCCGAGCTCGGGCGCCGCATCCTCGACCAAGTCGTCGAGGCCGTGCAGGACCTGGCCCGGGTCGAGATCTTCCCGAGGGTCGACGGCCGCAACATGACGATGGTGCTGGCGCCCGATCGCAAGGCCCAGGCGGCACGCGATCGGGGGGCCCGGCGCCAGGCCATCCGAGCCGCCGAAACGCCGACCAACAGCCCGAACAGCAACGACAGCACACCGACAACCAGCAGCACGGGCAGTGCCGACAGCACCGACGGGCAGGCGGCCGGCGCCGCCACACCGCCCCATACGGTCAGCGCCGCGCCGCCGCCCGAACGCAGCCGCTGACGACCGACAGCATCTGACTACCTGCGGAGTGCGAGCCACGACCGGCTGTGGCTCGCGCCCGACACCAGAGGTTCCCCCATGCCCAAGATGAAGACCCACCGCGGTGCGGCCAAGAGGTTCAAGATCACCGGTACCGGCAAGGTCCGGCGCCGCCAGGCGAACCTCAACCACATCCTCGGGAAGAAGACCTCGTCGCGCAAGCGCCGGCTGGCCCGTCCCGAGACCCTGCACCCGGGTGACGAGGCGCGCATCAACCGCATGCTCGGGCGCTGACCCCGCCCGCCGCCCCGCCCGTCCCCAGATCGACGAAAGGAGCTCCCCATGGCCCGGGTGAAGCGTTCCGTCCACGCCAAGAAGAAGCGCCGCGTCACGCTCGAGCGTGCCAAGGGCTACTACGGCAACAAGAGCCGCTCCTACCGCGCCGCCAACGAGCAGGTGATGCACAGCCTGCAGTACGCCTTCCGCGACCGCCGTGCCCGCAAGGGCGACTTCCGGCGGCTCTGGATCCAGCGCATCAACGCCGCCTGCCGCCAGAACGGCACCACGTACAGCCGGTTCGTCGCCGGCCTCCGCCTGTCCGGCATCGAGGTGGACCGCAAGGTGCTGGCCGACCTGGCCGTCACCGATCCCGACGCCTTCAGCGCACTGGCCGCCACGGCCGACAAGGCGCTCGACGACGGAGCGGAACACGCCCCGGCCTGAGGCCACTCACGACGTGCCCGGTCACGTCTCGGTCCGGCATCCCACGATCAAGCGGCTGCGGCGCCTCTCGGGGCGCCGCAGTGCGCGTTCGGCCGAGAGCGCGTTCGTGATCGACGGCCCCACCCTGCTCCGCGACGCCCTCGAGGCGGGCGTGCCGGTGGACGAGGTCGTGGCGGAGCCGGGCTGCCCGGTGGAGCTCCTCGCCCGGGCCGAGGCGGCCGGGGCGGTGGTGCGGTCGGTGGACGACGGGGTGCTGGCCCGGGTGACCGACACGGTCACCCCCCAGCCGGTGGCCGCCATCGGCCGGTTCGCGGAGGTGTCGCCCGCGGCCGCCGCCTCGGCGGCCGGCCCGCTGGCGCTGGTGCTGGTAGGCGTCGGCGATCCCGGCAACGCCGGCACGCTGTTGCGCTCGGCCGAGGCGGCCGGTGCCGGAGCCGTGCTGTTCTGCGACGGGTCGGTCGATCCCTACGCGCCCAAGTGCGTGCGGGCCTCGGCTGGGTCGGTGTTCCGGGTCGCGGTGGCCCGCTCGGCGGACGCCGGTGAGGCCCTGGGGCGCCTTGCGTCCGCCGGGCTCGGCACGGTGGCGACGGTTGTCCGGGGCGCCCAGTCGTACGACGAGGCCGACCTCGCCGGCCCGGTGGCGTTGGTCCTCGGCAGCGAGGCCCACGGATTGCCCGAGCACGTGGCGGCGCACGTGGTGCGGACGGTCACCATCCCCATGGTCGGACGGACCGAGTCGCTGAACGTCGGGATGGCCGGCACGATCCTCTGCTTCGAATCCTTGCGCCAGCGCCGCCACCGCGATCCGCCCCCGGACCGGCGCAACCGACTGGACTCGACGCGGCCGGAGGGGGCAGGGTGCACCGAACTATGACCGACGACCCGACGGGTGACCTCACCCGCCAGATCCAGCGCATCGAGCACGAGGCTCGGGTGCGGGTCAACGCGGCGACGACCGCCGACGAGCTGCGGTCCGTCGAGGTCGAGATCCTGGGGCGCCGGTCGGCGCTGGCCGGG
>JBOGHG010000275.1:0-5048 GCA_050744525.1 Acidimicrobiales bacterium
AGTGGCCGCTCGCGGCGGAGGCGTCCCAACGGACCGGCGAGCGAGCTCTCGATGCGGGCCCAGGAGTCGTCGCTGGTCCAGGCGATCGTGCGGGCGGCATGGGCGACGGCGCGCAGCAGGGCGTCCGCGTCCTCGTAGCCGAGGGAATCGGCGACGGCGTCCTGCTCCTGGAGGAGGAGCCGATCGCCCGGCCGACCCGTGCGCCGGTGCAGCTCGACCCGCACCGCCAGCAGCCGCTCGTAGGCGGCGTCGAGGCTGGCGCCGTCGGTGTCCCACAGGATGGTGCGCGCCGCCTGGGCCCAGCGCAGCGCCTGCACGTCGCGCAGCCCGCCCCGTCCCTCCTTGAGGTCGGGCTCGAGCAGGAACGCGACCTCGCCCGCCTGGGCCTGGCGGTCGCGCACGCGCTGGGCCATCGCCGCCAGCCAGCGCTTGGCCCGCTTGCGCCACTGGAGCGTGGCCTTGTCGGCAAGCTGGTCGGTGAGGGACCGGTCGCCGGCGAGGTGCCGGGCGTCGAGCAACGATGTGGCCGTGTCGAGGTCGTCGGCCGCGAGGGCGAGCGCCTCCTTGACGCTGCGGACCGAGTGACCGAGCTTGAGGCCCTCGTCCCAGATCGGGTACCAGATGCGGTCGGCGACGGCACCGATGTCGTCGTGTCCCCCCGAGTGCAACAGGACCACGTCGATGTCGGACTGCAGGGACAGCTCCCGGCGCCCGTAGCCACCGCACGCCACCACGGCGAGCCCGGTCGGGGGCCGGTGTTGCACTGCGGCGCCCACGAGGTCCGCCAACCAACGGTCGACCTCGTCGGACCACGCACGGCACAGCTCGCCACCCACGAGCGAGTCGTCGGCGGCGAGCTGGGCCCGCGTCGTCGTGATCGTCGAGTGCGCCGTCAGGTCAAGCTACAGGGCATCGGCGTCGACCTCGCCGGTGCGGATGCGCATGACCCGGTCGACTTCGGTGATCCAGATCTTGCCGTCACCGATCTTGCCGGTGCGGGCGGCCGCGGCGATGGCGTCGGCCACCCGTTCGGCATCGGACACGTCGGCCACCACCTCGATGCGCACCTTGGGGACGAAGTCGATGGTGTACTCGGCCCCCCGGTAGACCTCGGTGTGGCCGGACTGGCGGCCGAAGCCCTGCACCTCGGTGATGGTCATGCCGGTCACGCCCGCATCCTTGAGGGCGGTCTTCACGTCGTCGAGCTTGAACGGCTTGACGATGGCGGTGATGAGCTTCACGTCGATCCTTTCCCGCTAGTCGGCGTAGGCCACTTCGGCGTGCTGGGACAGGTCGAGCCCCTCGTCCTCCGCGGTGTCGTCGACCCGCAGGCCCATCGTGGCATCGATGGCGAGGCCGATGGCGAGGCTGACCGCGAACGAGTAGGCGAGGGTCACGACCGAGGCGACGATCTGGTCCCACAGCAACGACCCGCCACCGCCCAGGAACACGCCCTCGTTGGTGACCGCCGGGTTGATGGCGGCGTCGGCGAAGAAGCCGAGCAGCAGCGATCCCACCAGGCCCCCCACGAGGTGGACGGCCACCACGTCGAGGCTGTCGTCGAACCCGAACGACTTCTTGAGCCCCAGCGCCAGGTAGCACACGGCGCCGGCGGCCAGGCCGATGTAGACGGGCGCCATGCCGCCCACGAAACCGGCGCACGGCGTGATGGCCACCAGCCCGGCGACGGCGCCGGAGGCCCCGCCGAGGGTGGTGGCGTGGCCGTCCTTGAGGCGTTCGACCACCAACCAGCCGAGCACCGCCGCCGAGGCGGCGAGGAAGGTGTTCATGATCGCCTGGCCGGCGATGCCGTCGGCCGCCAGCGCCGAACCGGCATTGAACCCGGCCCAGCCGAACCACAGGATCCCCGTGCCCAGCACGCTCAGCGGGAGGTTGTGCGGCTGCATCGGCGTGTCCGGGTAGCCCTTGCGCCTCCCGACGAGCAGCACCAGGGCCAGGGCCGCGGCGCCGGCGTTCATGTGGACGACGGCGCCGCCGGCGAAGTCGAGCGCGCCCATGTCGGCCAGCCAGCCGCCGGCGAAGACCATGTGGGCGATCGGCCCGTACACCAGCACCAGCCAGACGCCGATGAAGACGGCGTAGGCGCCGAACTTGAGGCGATCGGCGGTTGCCCCGGTGATCAGCGCCGGCGTGATGATCGCGAACGTCATCTGGAAGGCGCAGAACAGGACGAACGGGATGGTCAGGAAGCTGAGGAACTCCTGGTCGGTGAGCTCCGGCCCGACATCCCTGAGCCACGCGTAGTCGAAGTTGCCGATGAACCCGGCGTTGCCGGCGTCGCCGAACGCCAGGCTGAACACGACCGCCACCCACAGCACCGCCAGCAGGCCCATGGCGAAGAGGTTCTGCATGAGCATGCCCAGGACGTTCTTGCCCCGGACCATGCCCCCGTAGAAGAGCGCCAGCCCCGGGGTCATGAACAGCACCAGCGCAGTCGCGATCAGCACCCAGGCGGTGTTGCCCGCATCCATGGTGATCCTTTCGTCGCCCAGCTAGAGACGCGCGAAAGGATGACGACAGAAGATTGCACCGGCGATTCCGGCCTGTTTCTTGCCGGTTAACTGAGGCACCTCACCTAGCACGGTGGCTAGCGCTTGCCCTCGCGGCGCCGCCGGGCCAGGTGGACGTGGGCCTTGGCCGCCCCCCACACCAGCCCCGGCTCGTGGAGTGCCGGGTCGACGTCGACGAACGACGCCGGGGAGAGGTCGTACACGTCGTCCGGGAAGCTCCGCACGCTGAACTCGTCGCGGGTCACCGGCCGTGCGCCGGCCGCCTCGAGGACGGTCGTTGCGTGGGGCACCAGCGACCGCAGCACCGCCAGCGGGTTGCCGGCCTGGGCGTCGATGTCGGTGGACAGCAGGGCCCGCACCCTGCGCCCGCCCTCGATCCGGGCGGCGCGGCGGGCGTCGCCGATGCGCGCGGTGACGGCGTCGTCGACCGCGATGCCCTGGTCGGCCAGGACGCGACGCACGGACCGGTCGATCCACCCCGGGATCGCCTCCTCGATGCGGTCGGCCAGCGCGGTCGCGTGGCCGGCCAACGCCGTGGCGTCGACGGGATCGTCGAGGGGACGGCGCTCGTCGGGCTCATCCTGCACGCGCGCGATTCTGGCCCGCGTCGGCATCGTCACCTCGCCCGAGCGGGTCGACGGCGTGATCAACGCCGTGCGGGAGGTGCAACGGCCCCGACGCCGCAGCGCAACGGGTTCCCCCGCGCTAGGCCGCCACGCCTCGTACCATGCGTCATGTCGGACGTGCCGACGTCCGGCCGAGAGGGAGGGGGACGCCATGGCCGAGCCCTTCGACCTGAAGCCGATCTCGATCGGTTCCGTCCCGAAGGCACTGGAGAAGGCCGAGCGCTACCGACTCTTGAACGAGCCGGAGCAGGCGGAGAGCATCTGCCTCGACGTCCTCGACGCTGACCCCACCAACCAGCGGGCCCTGGTGACCCTGATCCTGGCGCTCACCGATCAGTTCGGCACGGTCGGCGCTTCCCGCAGCGCTCAGCGGGCGGGATCCGAACTTGCGCGCCTCGGCGACGAATATCAGCGCAACTACTACGGCGGGATCATTCGCGAGCGGCAGGCCTGGGCCTACCTCCGCCGAGGGATGGCCAGAGCGTCCGCCTACGACGCCTTCCGCGAGGCGATGGATCGGTTCGAGAAGGCCGCCGCCCTCCGTCCCGACGGAGACGACGAGGCGTTGCTCAGGTGGAACGCGTGTGTGCGCGCGATTCGCGGCGCCAACCTCCAACCGCGACCCGAGGAACCCGAGCAGCTGCTGGAGTAGGTGATGGCATCCGTCGACGTGACGATCAGGACCGACGCGACGCGCAGGACCGACGCGACGCGCAGGACCGACGCGTGGTGGTTGCCGCCGCTCGTGACCGCCGTGGTGTTGAGTGCCTTTGTCGTGTACGGCACCTGGGCGGCGTTCGTCAACGCCGACTACTACGTCGACCCGTATCTCTCGCCGTTCTACTCACCTTGCCTGGCGGCCAACTGCGCGCACACCACCTGGGACGTCGTGGGCGACTGGTGGAGCCTCTCACCCGCGCTGTTGATCCTTCCCATCCCGCTGGGTTTTCGCCTCACCTGCTACTACTACCGCAAGGCCTACTACCGGGCCTTCCTCTGGTCCCCGCCGGCCTGCGCAGTGAGGGATGCGCGACCCCGCTACACCGGCGAGGCGCGGTTTCCCGCCATCCTCCAGAACGTCCACCGGTACTTCTTCTACCTGACCCTCCCGTTCCCGATCATCCTGTTCTGGGACGGGCTGAGGGCTTTCGACTTCCCCGACGGGTTCGGCATGGGCATGGGCACCGTGATCCTGCTGGCCAACGCCGCGCTGCTGGGCGCTTATACCCTGTCGTGTCATTCGTGCCGCCATCTGTGCGGCGGCCACGTCGACGTGTTCTCGCGGTCGCCCGGGCGGCACCGACTCTGGCGGCTCGTCTCGGCTCTCAACGCCCGCCACATGCCGATCGCCTGGGTGAGCCTCGCCGCCGTCGCCCTCACGGACCTGTACGTCCGCCTCGTCGCCACCGGCGCCATCAGCGATCCGAGGTTCTTCTGATGGCCGATTACGAGACCCACGCCTTCGACGTGGTCGTCGTGGGGGCCGGCGGGGCCGGGCTCCGGGCCGCCATCGAGGCCTCCGCCCAGGGCGCCAGGACGGCGATCGTGTGCAAGTCGCTGCTCGGCAAGGCGCACACCGTGATGGCCGAGGGCGGGATCGCCGCCGCCCTGGCCAACGTCTACCCGGAGGACAACTGGCGGATCCACTTCCGGGACACCATGCGGGGCGGCAAGATGCTGAGCAACTGGCGCATGGCGCAGATCCACGCCCAGGAGGCGCCCGAGCGGGTGCTCGAGCTCGAGGAGTGGGGGGCCCTGTTCGACCGCACCGCGGACGGCCGCATCCTCCAGCGCGACTTCGGCGGTCACCGCTATGCCCGGCTGGCCCACGTGGGCGATCGCACCGGGCTCGAGATGATCCGCACCCTCCAGCACCGGGCCGTCCAGGCGG
>JBOGHG010000276.1:0-5042 GCA_050744525.1 Acidimicrobiales bacterium
TCCGAACCGCTCGAGGGCACCGCCCGCCCCCAGCACCTCGCCGGCGTCGCCACCGTGGTGGCCAAGCTCTTCGCCATCGTCGGTCCGTGCCGTGCCTACTTCGGCGAGAAGGACTTCCAGCAACTGGTGGTGGTGCGGCGGATGGCTCGAGACCTCTCGTTCCCCGTCGAGGTGGTCGGGTGTCCCACGGTGCGCGAGCTCGACGGCCTGGCCCTGTCGTCCCGCAACGGCTACCTCACCGCCGAGGAACGGGAGGCGGCGCCGGTCGTCTACCGCGCCCTGCGGGCGGGAGCGGCCACCGTCCTGGCCGGGGAACGCGGCCCCGTCGCCGTCCGCACGCTGATGGCCCAGATCATCGAGGCAGAACCACTGGCACAATTGGACTACGCGGAGGTCGTCGACGCAGACTCCTTCCGCGTCCCGGACCCGCTCGTCGGGAATCTGCGGTTGCTGGCAGCTGTTCGATTCGGGCGAGCGAGGCTCATCGACAACGTGGGGGTGACCGTTCCGGCACCCACCCAGGGAGGTTGACCGCCGTGCGTCGGCGCATGCTCAAGTCGAAGATCCACCGTGCGGTCGTCACCGACGCCAACCTGCACTACGTCGGGTCGATCACCATCGATCCGGACCTGCTCGAGGCCGCCGACATCCTCGAGCACGAGCAGGTGGCCGTGGTCGACATCGACAACGGCGTCCGCTTCGAGACCTACGCCATCTCCGGTCGCCGCGGCTCGGGCGACATGTGCCTCAACGGTGCCGCCGCCCGCCTGGTCTCGCCCGGCGATCGCATCATCGTCATCTCGTACGCCGAGTACGAGCCGGCGGAGCTGGAGCTCCACGAGCCCCGCGTCGTCCACGTGGACACCGCCAACCGCCGGGTCGACACCGCGACAGCGGAGCAGCTCGCGACCGGCTGACCCGCCCTGGGTTCTGGCGTCCCTCAGACCGAAAAGCCGCGGTGAGAGACGCCAGAATCGGGGAGGTCCCATGGATCGTGTCGCACCACTCGACCTTCTCGTGCTCGGATCGGGCGTGGCCGGGCTGTCGGCCGCGGTGCGGGCGGCGGAGGCCCACGGCATGCGGGTCGGCGTGCTCACCAAGGCGGAGCTGCACCAGGCGACCACCCGCTGGGCGCAGGGCGGCGTGGCGGCGGTGCTCGCCGACGACCCGGACTCCACGGATCTGCACCTGGCCGACACGTTGGCGGCCGGCGCCGGGTTGTGCGACCCCGATGCGGTGCGCGTGCTGGTCGACGAGGGGCCGGCGCGGGTCAACGAGCTGATCGCCCTGGGTGCCATCTTCGATCGCGACTCGCAGGGCGAGCTGCTGCTGACGCGGGAGGGCGGGCACTCTCACGCCCGCGTGGTGCACGCCGGCGGAGCCGCCACCGGCGTCGAGGTGGAACGGGCCCTGGTGGCCGCGGTCCAGCAGACGGCGGCGGCCGTGTACGAGCACTGGTTCGCGCTGGACCTGCTCATCGAGGGCGGGCGCTGCGGTGGCGTGGTGGCGTTGGGGCCCGCCGGTCAACGGGACGAGGTCCGGGCGCGCCACGTGCTGGTGGCGACGGGCGGCGCCGGCCAGCTGTTCGCCGTGACGACCAACCCGTTCGAGTCCACCGGCGACGGCCTCGCCATGGCCCTCCGAGCGGGGATTGCGGTGGCCGACCTGGAGTTCGTGCAGTTCCACCCCACCGCCCTCCACCACCCGGCCATGCCCCGACCGTTGTTGTCGGAGGCGCTTCGGGGCCACGGCGCCGTGCTCCGCGACGCCGAGGGCGAGCGCTTCGTGGACGAGCTGCTGCCCCGTGACAAGGTGAGCCAGGCGATCATGGCGTGCGTCGCCGAGCAGGGAACCGATCACGTGTGGCTCGACGCCACGGGGCTCGAGTTGTTCGGCGAACGCTTCCCGACCATCGCCGCCTCGCTCGCGGCGGTGGGCCTCGATCCCCGGACCGACTGGCTACCGGTGGCGCCCGCGGCCCATTACATCTGCGGTGGCATCGTTGCCGACCTGGACGGCGCCTCGTCGCTCCCCGGCCTGTGGGTCGCCGGCGAAGCCGCCTGCAACGGCGTCCACGGCGCGAACCGGCTGGCATCGAACTCGCTGCTCGACGGAATGGTGTTCGGCCCCCGGGTGGTCGAGGCCGTCGAGCGTGGCACGGAGGGACCGTCGGCCACCGGCGCCATGCGGTGCGTGCTCGACGGCGACGACGACGCCATCCCGGGACGACCGCTGGTGGCGCCGCTGCCCTCCGGACCCGCGACGGACGCGGCGGCGACGACCCACGTCGCCACCGCAAGATCGCACGGGGAGGCCGCCCGAGCCGCGCTCCAGAGCGCGATGACCGCCGACGCCGGCGTGCTGCGGTCCGCCGACTCGCTGGAACGTGCCCGGGGCGCCGCGGTTGCGGCGCTCGTCCGCGCCCGGCGGGCTCCGTCCCCGGACGGTGCCGACTGGGAGCTCGCCAACCTGGCCACGGTGGGCTGGGCGCTGGCGACCAGCGCCCTGGCCCGCACCGAGAGCCGGGGAGCACACGCCCGCACCGACCACCCGGCTCTCGATCCGCGGCAACGGCTGCGCTACGTCGTCGGTGGTGTCCTTCAGGGGCGGTAGGGCCAGCCTCCTGCATCGGCGCTCCTGGTCACGGCGATAGCATCCGGCGATGCCCGAAACGCCATCCCGGGTGGCGAGCGCCCCCACACAGCATCCGGCGGGCTGGTACCCCGACCCGTTCGGCCGCCACGAGACCCGCTGGTGGGACGGCCTGCGTTGGACGGAGCACGTTGCGTCCCACGGGCGTCAGGCCGTCGACCAACCCGCAGGTGGCGGCCACATCCCCACCGTCAACCGGTCGACCGAGAAGATCGTCCGCGACGTGAACAAGGCCGGCGCCGCCACCGGCCACCGGGGCGACGGCAGCATCTTCACCGAGCCCGTCCTGGTGGTGAACCAGAAGGTCAAGGTCTTCGAGGTCAACAACGAGTACGCGATCTTCGACCAGCACGGCCGCCAGATCGGGGCCGTCCGTCAGGTCGGGCAGAGCATGGCCAAGAAGGTCATGCGGGTGCTGGGCTCGTACGACCAGTTCATGACCCACAAGCTCCAGGTGGTCGACACCCGGGGCAACGTGCTGTTGGCGCTCACCCGTCCGGCCAAGTTCCTGAAGTCCCGGGTGATCGTGCAGGATGGCCGCGGCAACGAGGTCGGGCAGATCGTGCAGCAGAACGCCATCGGTAAGATCCGCTTCGCCCTGGAGTCCGGCGGCGACATCCGGGGATCGATCAACGCCGAGAACTGGCGGGCCTGGAACTTCAACATCCGGGACCATGGCGGTGCCGAGGTGGCCCGCATCACCAAGTCGTGGGAGGGCCTGGCCAAGACCCTGCTCACCACGGCCGACAACTACGTGGTGCAGATCCACAGGCCGCTCGAGGATCCGCTGCGGAGCCTGGTGGTCGCAGCCGCCCTCGGCGTCGACACCGCCCTCAAGCAGGATGCGAGGGGCCTCGGCTGATCCCGGGCGACGACCGGGACGCGCGGGGGCGCGGCCCGGGATGAACGGTCATGCGGGGACCGCCGAAACGACAAGGTTCGACAGGTAGTGGCGAGCGTCACGATCGAACGCGCCGGTACACGTGATGAGCCGCAACATCGGACCGGCGGTCGGACCGTAGACGGCCTCGGTCGGGAAGGCGTCCTTGGTCGTCTCGAAGGTCTCGGTCACGGCGAAGCGCGCGACCGTGCCGTCGGTGCGCGTCACGTCGATGGGATCGCCGGGGCCCAGCTCGGGGAGGCGGCGGAACACGGCCGGCCCATCTCGGGAATCGACATGGCCGATGATCACGGCCGGGCCCCGCTCGCCCGGCGAGGGACCCTCCGCGAACCAACCCGCCCGCCCGAAATCGGCGGGGGCCGCCAGGCTCCCGTCGTCGCGCACCGCCACGTGCTCCACTCGGCTCTCCACGCCGATCGACGGAATCGCCAGGGCGGCCGGCGGCGCCGGCCGGGCCTCCGCCGCCGGGACGCCCAGCGGCGGCGGCCGTTCGGCGACGCGGATGGTCGACCCGGGAACCGGCCCCGGCACCCCGGCGGCGCCCGGGCCCGCCACCCGGGACGCCGCCGCTCCCGCCGTCCTCGTGTCGACCGGCTCGGTCGGCCAGCCCCCGCCGTCGACCGCGTGGGCCACCAGCACCGGTGCGGTCAATGCGCACAGGAAGGCGACGGCCAGGGGGAGGGCCCGGCGGCCGACGAGTCTCCGCCCTCGAAGGCTCACGCCGCCGGCTCCAGCCCGACCCCCGCCCGCCACCCCGTGGCGGCGCCGGCCTACGGCCGCCACCGTCTCACGGTGTGCGTGGCGGCGACGGCGAGCAGGATCGCCAGCAGTCCGGCCACCGTGGCCAGCAGAGCGCCGCCGGCGGCTGCCGGATCGGC
This sequence comes from Acidimicrobiales bacterium, assembly GCA_050744525.1. GTDB lineage: Bacteria > Actinomycetota > Acidimicrobiia > Acidimicrobiales > VFJN01 > DASQUK01. Next base: position 4,432 of record JBOGHG010000276.1, read on the forward strand.
GGCGGTGGCGACCCCGTCCGCCAGCGCTCCGCCGCCGGTGTCGACGCCGCCGGTCGGCGCGGCACCCGCGGATCCGGTGGCGCTGGCGGCGTCGGTGACGCTGATGATCTGCAGGTTGCCCGTGCCGTTGCCGTCGAGCACCACCAGCGAGCTCACCGCGCCGGCCTTGACGGTGAGGTTCTCGACGACCGGGTCCGCCGACTCGCCCTCGGCCGTGATCGCCCACGAACCGGCGGGCACGGCCATGTAGTTGCCGACGCTCCCCAGCTCGGCGCCCTGGGCGAGGATGGGGCCACCCGCAGCGCTCACGTCGACCGGGCCCGCGTCGATGGCGGCCTGGATGAGGCGCACGCGTCCCTCGCCGGCCGGCGGGGCGGAGAGGTCGTCGGTCAGCAGGTCGGTGGCCAGCTCCGCCTGACGCCCGAAGGCGGCGAACGTGTACGACGTCCTGGCGGCGAGGTCGGCGGAGACCCGTAGCACCGCATCGTCAGTCGCCGGCGATCCGGCAGGGCGCATCGAGAACGCGTACAGGCCCGCCGCGAGGGGCATGTACTCCGACACCTGCCCGTACCCCAGCTTGGGCAGCACGAGCTGCTCCTTGCCGTCGAAGC
>JBOGHG010000277.1:0-5034 GCA_050744525.1 Acidimicrobiales bacterium
CGGTTCGCAGCGCGACCATCGTCGGCGCACGGGTGCTCGCTCACCTCGGCGACAGCGTGACCACCGACCACATCTCACCAGCCGGTGCGATCTCGCCCGCGAGCCCCGCGGGCCGGTGGCTGCTCGAACAGGGCGTGGCTCGCGGCGACTTCAACTCCTACGGGTCCCGCCGCGGCAACCACGAGGTGATGATGCGCGGGACCTTCGCCAACGGCCGGATCCGCAACCGGCTCGCCCGGGACGAAGGCGGCGTGACCGTCCACCTACCCGACGGAGAGGAGATGTCCATCTACGACGCTTCGATCCGCTACCGAGCCGAGGGCGTCCCGCTGATCGTCCTCGCCGGCAAGGACTACGGCTCAGGGTCATCACGCGACTGGGCCGCGAAGGGCACGGCGCTGCTCGGTGTCCGGGCCGTGCTCGCCGAGAGCTTCGAGCGGATCCACCGCTCCAATCTCATCGGCATGGGTGTCCTCCCGTTGCAGTACACCGCCGGCGAGTCAGCCGCCAGCCTGGGCCTCACCGGCCGCGAGCAGTTCGACCTCTCCGGTGTGGAAGTAGCGGAGCTGCCGTCGACCGTGACGGTCCGCGCGGACGGTCGCGAGTTCCAGGTCGAGGTCCGCATCGACACCGCGATGGAGCTCGGCTACTACCACCACGGCGGCATCCTGCCGCACGTGGTTCGATCGCTCGTCGGGGCACCTGAGCCCTGACGGGCTGCCTCCAAGTGGACGGCGAACACGCAACGAACGCCCCGCGGTCTGGTGACCATCCCTGCTACGGGGAGAGGAACGGCCGTGCCCGCAGCTCGTCGATCGCCTGACCGGGGACGTCGACGATGTCGACATGGGCGCTCGCCAGCTGGGCGCGGCCGATCGGTGTCGGTCCGAGTGCAGGCGACGCGGCGCCGATGGCGACCGATGGTTCGTGGCGACCTACCTGGTCGGGAGCGCCTGTGGGAAGCGGAAGAGGTTCTCGGGGTCATACCGGGCCTTGATGCGCACCAAGCGGTCGTAGGTCGTTCCGTAGTAGGCCTCGGCCCATTCCTCGAGGTCGGGGTCGGCGAAGTTCTGGAAGACCCGTCCCGATCCCCCGCTGGCGGGGAGGGAACCCGGGGGGAACCCGACCGATCGCGCCAAGTTGGGCCAACTCGTGGCTGTCCAACTACGGACAGCTCCGCCGCAACTCCGACCGCAGCACCATCCACCGGCTCGCCCCGTTCGCCCTCGCCGTCACATTCCTGCTCACCGCCAAACTCATCGACTGGCAACCGCTGGTCACCCAGCCCGGCATCTATCCGCTGAGCCCTTTAGGAGGCAGCGCTGTCTCTTAGCCTGTGCGCTAATCTTCATGCCGATGGTTGCCGCTCAGGGCCGGCCGGGCAACGGGCTTCCCTCGCTGCCGGAGGTCGAGGTCGTCTTCGACGCGCTGGCCCACGAAGCCCGGCGCCACATCGTCCAGCTCCTGGCCCATTACGGCCCCGAGATGCCGTCCGGGTACCTGGCCAAGCGCTTCACCCACAGCTGGCCGACGACGACCCGTCACCTGCACGTGCTCGAGGCGGCAGGCATCGTCAGCGTGCGACGTGACGGGCGGAGGTGCGTCTACCGGCTGGAGCGAGACCGCCTGCGGCACGTCGTCGGCGGCTGGCTGGCGCAGCTCGACCCACCTACCAGCGAGCAGACCTGGCCGCCGTCGGGCCCGCGCTCGGCCACGAAAGGAACCACCCCATGAGCACCGCCCCGAAGCTGTTCCGCGTCACCCTCGAGGTCGCCGATCTCGAGAGCGCCACCGACCTCTACCGCGACCTCCTCGACATCGAGGGCAAGCGCCACCCCGGCGCCCGGCACTACTTCGACTGCGGCGGGGTCATCCTCGCTGTCCTCGACGTCTCCCAAGGTGGGATGACGCCCACCCCCGGCCCGAAGTCGTTGTACTTCGCGGTCGATGACCTCGACGCCGTCCACGACCGGGCGTCACGTCTCGGCGTGCTGGCGCCCTACCAGGTGCACGGCGAACCGGCCGGCGACGTGCTCGACCGCCCCTGGGGCGAGCGCTGCTTCTACGTGGTCGACCCCTGGGGCAACGACCTCTGCTTCTGCCAGGACGGCACCCTCTACACCTGAGACACCTGAGGACCCAGGAACAACGCGCCGGACCCGAGGCTCGCGAGGGGTCGAGCGCCACGACGACGCCGGTGAGGCGGCGGCGCACCGACTCCGCCGTCATGTCCAGGCCACAGGGCCGCGTCGGCCGAGGGGGTCACGGCTGTCCAACTACGGCCAGCTCTGCGCAACACCGACCCCAAGATCATCCACCGGCCCGCACAGCTCGCCCTCGCCGTCACGTGCCTGCTGCAGCCACACTCATCGACTGGCGAAACCGCTGGTCACCAACCCCGACACCTATCCTCTGAGCCTGTAAGGCTCGCCGCGAGCTCGTCGGGTCATGCGGCGCCCAGTGCTGCCAGGCGTCGATGACGGCGGCGGCCTGCGGATAGGGCCAGGTCGCGTGGATGTTCGTCGCTTCCGGCGCGGGCACGGTACGGAATGATCGAGGGCCTGCTCGTCGACCGGCGCTGGTCGCAACGGCGCCTCGGCGAGCACCTCGGAGTGCTCCTCCGGTCAACCTTCGCCGCCCGGCCCAGCGCGCGACCACGACGCCGCCCACGCAGCCTGCCGCCGCGGGAATGACGCCTCGCCGAATCGTGCGGGCCCTACCTGGCAGCCTCAGGGGTCACTCCGTCGGCCCCGGGGAGCGAGGAGGCCAAACCCATCGGCCCCGGGTTAGTCGAAGACGAGGACCGGCTTGACGGTGGCGCCGGAGGCGGAATCGTCGAACGCCTCGTTGACCCGGTCGCCGGGGTACGTCTTGACCAGCTCGTCGAAGGGGAACTGTCCGGCCTGCCAGAGATCGACCAGTCGGGGGATGAAGTCCTGGGGGACCGCATCGCCCTCGATGACGGTCTGCATGGTCCAGCCCTTGACGAGCGAGTCGCCCACCTCGACGGGGACCTCGGTGCCCGACCGGGCCGCAGCGACGAGCGCCATCTGTCCCTGTGTGGCCAGGCTGTCGAGTCCCTGGCGGGCCACGGCCGGGACTCCGGTGGTGTCGAGGGCGTACTGGACGCCGCGGCCGCCGGTGATGTCGGTGACCTCGGCGACGACGTCATCGGCGCGGGCCGACACCGTGTGGGTGGCGCCGAGGTTGCGGGCCGTTGCCAGGCGGTCGTCGTGGAGGTCGATGGCGATGATGGTGGTCGACCCGGCGATCTTGGCGGCGAGCAGCGCCGACAGGCCGACCGCGCCGGCGCCGAAGATGGCGATGCTCGAGCCCGGCTCGGGATCGAGCGCGTTCAGAACCGTGCCCGCACCGGTCTGGATGCCGCAGCCGAGCGGCCCCAGCGGGACGAGGTCGACGTCGTCGTCGACCTTCACCACCGATCGCCGCGACGCGATGGTGTGGGCGGCGAACGAGGACTGGCCGAAGAAGTGGGACGCGACCGCGGTGCCGTCGAGGCGGGAGAAGGCGGTCGAGTCGTCGGCCCGGACGCCACCGAAGTTCAGGAAGAAGGAGTCGGTGCAGTAGGCGGGGTGGCCGGATAGGCAGGGTGGGCACCGCCCGCACGAGTTGAACGACAGCACCACGTGATCGCCCTCTGATACCCCGGTGACGCCGGGCCCCACCGACTCGACGATGCCGGTCCCCTCGTGGCCGAGAACGGCCGGGAACCGGTACGGGTACGACCCCTCGCGCACCACCTGGTCAGTGTGGCAAACCCCGGATGCGACGAGCTTGACGCCCACCTCGCCGAAGGTCGGTTCGCCGACATCGATCTCCTCGATCTCGAATGGCGCATTCGCGCCGGACACGACCGCAGCGTGGGTCTTCATCGTCCCTCCCGTTGGGCGCGGACCCCGTTGCGCCCGGTTGACAACGTACCGGGCGGACCCCCTGGGGCGGCAACGCAACCGCCCCCGTGACGGGATGTCAGCCGTCGTGCGTTCCGGACGTGGCGAACCTGCCGCTGCGCCAGCCGGCTGTGATGGCCGAGGGATCGGCGACGATCGACTTGCTGAGCGGCGACGCGGGTGTGGTCAGGCGGCCGGCTCGAGGGCGCTGAGCTCGCGGCGCAGGCCGAGCATCTGCAGGGCCTCGCGTTCCACCTTCTGGACGGTCCGGTCCGCCATGCGGAGGTCGCGGCCGAGCCGGTAGTAGCCCACGGGCTCGCCCTCGAGCCCATAGCGGCGCCGGATGATCGTTCGGTGCGGTTCCGGTAGCGCGGCCACGGCGTCGTGGACATCGCGCTCCTGCAGGCTTATCACCACCGATTCCTCGATCCCCTGTTCCCCGGGCAACAGCTCCCCGAGGGTGATGTCCCCCTCGTCGCCGACCGGGAGATCGAGGCTGGTCACCACACGTGCGGCATCCTGGACCTGACGCACCTGGTCGAGCGTGAGACCGGTCTCCTGCGCCATCTCGTCGTCGCTCGGATCGCGGCCGAGGCGTTCGTGCAACTCCTGGCGCGCGGCTTCGAGGTGACGTCCCCGTTCCGCGATCCCTTCCGGGATGCGGATCTCCCGGGCCTGCCTCTGGAGGGCCCGCTGCAGCGACTGGCGGATCCACCAGGTCCCGTAGGTCGAAAACTTGAACCCCCGGCGCCGGTCGAACTTCTCGACGGCGCGGATCAACCCGAAGACGCCCTCCTGGATGAGATCGAGCAGGCTCAGCCCCCGGTGCTGGTAGCGCTTGGCCCAGAACACCACCAGCCGCAGGTTGGCCAAGACCATCCGATCCTTGGCGACCGGGTCGCCCGCCTCGATGCGCTTGGCCAGCTCGATCTCCTCCGCCGCGCTCAACAAGGGGGCCCGGCCGATCTCGTCGAGGAAGGCCGAGAGCGTGCCGGCCGTCAGGTCGGCGACCCGGTCCGCCGACGCCGGGGTTGCCGAGACCGTCTTGCTGCAGTCGTCACGCACGTCGAGCCCCGCGTCCTCGATCGACACGATGAGGGCCGCCTCGACCTCGTCGCCACCG
>JBOGHG010000278.1:0-5018 GCA_050744525.1 Acidimicrobiales bacterium
TCATCGGCACGCACCGGCTGCTGTCGGCCGACGTCACGTTCAAGCGCCTGGGCCTGCTCGTCGTCGACGAGGAGCAGCGCTTCGGCGTCAGCCACAAGGAGCAGATCAAGCAGCTGCGCACGGGCGTGGACGTGCTCACGCTCACGGCCACGCCCATCCCCCGCACGCTGGAGATGAGCCTCACCGGCATCCGCGACCTCACCCTGCTCAACACCCCGCCGGCCGAGCGGCAGCCGATCCTCACCTACGTGGGCGAGCACGACGAGCGCGCCATCGCCGAGGCCATTCGACGGGAGCTGCTGCGTGAGGGGCAGGTGTTCTTCGTGCACAACCGGGTGCAGGACATCGACCACACCGCCGCCCGCGTCCGCGACCTCGTGCCCGAGGCGCGGGTTGCCGTCGCCCACGGGCAGATGGACGAAGGATCGCTCGAGCGGGTGGTGCTCGACTTCTGGGAGGGCGAGTACGACGTGCTCGTCTGCACCACGATCATCGAGTCGGGCATCGACATGCCCACCGTCAACACGCTCGTGGTCGACCGCTCCGACCTGTTGGGGCTCGGGCAGCTCCACCAGATCCGCGGCCGGGTGGGGCGGTCCGGACAGCGGGCCTACGCCTACCTGTTCCATCCCCGCGACCGGGCGCTCACCGAGGAGGCGTACGAGCGCCTGAGAACGATCGGCGAGGCGACGGAGCTGGGCTCGGGGTTCAAGATCGCGATGCGCGACCTCGAGATCCGCGGCGCCGGCAACCTGCTGGGCACCGGCCAGTCGGGCCACATCGCCGCCGTGGGCTACGACCTCTACTGCCAGATGGTGAGCGAGGTGGTGGCCGAGCTGAAGGGCGAGGAGGCGCGCGAACCGGCGGAGATCAAGCTGGACCTGCCGCTCGATGCCAGCCTGCCCAAGGCCTACGTGCCCAGGGAGGAGCTGCGGCTCGAGGCCTACCGCCGCTTGGCGGCGGTGACCACCGACGCCGAGGTCGCCGACATCCGCGTCGAGTGGGAGGACCGCTACGGGCCGGTCCCCGAGGAAGCCGCGGCCCTGCTCGAGGTGGCCCGCCTGCGGGCCGAATCGGCCCGGCTCGACCTGCGGGAGGTGAACGTGGTCCGCACCACGGGCTTCGGCGCCCCGACGTGGACCGCCCGACTCTCGCCGGTGAGGCTCAAGGTGTCCGAGGAGATCCGCCTCAAGCGCCTCGTGCCCAAGGCCGTGCACAAGCCCGACCTGAGCCAGCTCGTCGTGCCGGTGAAGGGTGGGCGCGGCGTCGCGCTCGAGCTCGTCGACCTGCTCGAGTCGCTGTTCCCCGTCCAGGCCGCGGCGTAGCGATCACGGGACATGGTCGTGCCGGGGGGCGGCGTGATGGCGGCGCTGGCCGGGTTCGAGCCGCGTACGGACGAAGAGGCTGCGGACGTGGCCCGGATCCGCTCGCTGGTGCGCGGCGGGGAGCCCTGGAGCCGGTCGTCGCCGGTGCACGTCACCGGGTCGGCGATCGTGGTCCACCCGGAGAGCGGGCGGATCCTGCTCCGTTGGCACGAGCGCATGCAGGGCTGGCGGCACCTGGGCGGCCACGGCGATCCCGGCGAGACCGATCCCTTCGCCATCGCGGTGCGCGAGGCCCGCGAGGAGAGCGGGCTGGGCGACCTGGCGGCGTGGCCCGACCGGGCGAGGCCGGCGCTGGTGCACGTGGTCATCGTCCCCGTGCCCGCGGGTCGGGGTGAGCCCGAGCACGAGCATGCCGACTTGCGCTACATCCTGGCGACGGGCAGGCCGGACGAGTTGACGCCCGAGTCGCCGTCGGCTGCCCTGCGCTGGCTCACCGTCGACGAAGCGGCGGCACTCGTCGGCGTGGACAACCTGCGGACCACGCTCACCCGCGTCGCCGACCTGTTGGCGTCGTCGGGCTGAAGTTCGTGCGCCGATCTGGTGAGTCCCTACGATCTGCCCCCGTGCCGACCCGTCCACGCCTGACACTGCTCGTCGCCGCGATCGCGGCCGCCGGTCTGGTCGGAGCCGGGTGCTCCGAGCAGTCGGCCGCGCTCCGCGTGGGGGACACGGTGGTTTCGCAGTCGGACTTCGAGGACGAGCTCGACGCCTTCGCGGAGCTGCAGGGCCGGGAGACTGTGACCGGGGACCTGGCCGGCAGCTACACGCAAGAGTTCGTGGCCGCGGCGTTGGGCCAGCGGATCGAGCTCATCCTTGCGGGGCAGATGTTCGATGAGCAGGGCCTCGAGCTCACGGACGCCGACATAGCCGACTTCACCGACCAGGCCGGCGACCAGCTGGACGGCGTCCCGGGGGACCTGCGTCGCTCGCTGATCGAGGATGTGGCGCGGCGCACACGACTCATCGATGAGCTCGGGGAGGAGGAATACGGTCGCGCGCTGCTCGAGGCCGTCGACGCCACCGACATCGAGGTCAGCACCCACTACGGATCGTGGGACCCCGACCAGCGCACGATCGAGCCGCCGGAGGGCCCTGCCGGATCGGAGCCGAGTCAAGGTCCGGGCGACACGCGCAGCGGCGGGGGGTGACCGCCACGCCCGCGCCGGCGCTGCGTCCCCGCATCGTCGTCTGCGGTTTGGGCCCGGCCGGGCCCGACCTCGTCAACGGCGCCACGCTCGACGCCGTCGCCCGCGTCCCCCACCGCTTCCTGCGTACGGCGTGGCACCTTTCGGCGGGCGTCGTCGCCGGGGCCACGGCGTTCGACCGCCTGTACGAAGCGGCCGAGAGCATCGACGCGGTCTACTCCGGCATCGTCGAGGAGCTGGTGGCGGCGGCCGTCGAACACGGCGAGGCGCTGTACGCCGTGCCCGGGTCGCCGGCGGTCGCCGAGCGCACGGTCGAGCTGCTGCTGGCCGACGACCGGGTCGACGTGGACCTGCTGCCGGCGCTGTCGTTCGTCGACCTGGCGTGGGTGCGGCTGGGCGTCGATCCCGTGGCGCGGGGCGTTCGCCTGGTGGATGGGCATCGGTTCGAGGTCGAGGCGGCCGGGGAGCGGGGGCCCCTGCTGGTGGGCCAGTGCGACGACCGCCGGGTGCTGTCCGACGTCAAGCTCGCCCTCGGCGAGGCGGCCGAAGCCAGCGGCGGCGAGGTCACGGTCACCGTGCTCCAGCGCCTCGGCCTGCCCGACGAGCACATCGTCGAGCTGCCGTGGCACGAGCTCGATCGGGAGGTGCGACCCGACCACCTCACCTCGCTGTACGTCCCCCACCTGGCGGCTCCGCTGGCCGCCGACATGGCTGCCTTCGCCGAGGTGGTGCGGCGCCTCAGGGCCGAGTGCCCGTGGGACCGGCAGCAGACCCACCACAGCCTCCGCCATCACCTGCTGGAGGAGGCCTACGAGGTGCTCGAGGCCCTGGACCACCTGGACGTCGAGGCCGGCGAGGGCTTCGACGCCCTGGAGGAGGAGCTCGGTGACCTGCTGTTCCAGGTCTTCCTCCACGCCACCCTCGCCACCGAGGAGGGCCGCTTCACGCTGGCCGACGTGGTCCGGGGGATCAGCGACAAGCTGATCGGCCGCCATCCCCATGTGTTCGGCGACGTCCCAGAGGGCGAGCCGCCAGGCGAGACCGTGGCCCGAGCGGCCCGCCGCGCAGCGGCAGGAGCGGGCAGCATGGTCGACGACGCCGACGAGGTGGCGGAACGTTGGGAGCGGCTGAAGCAGGCGGAAAAGGGTAGGTCCAGTGTCATGGACGGCATCCCCGCCACGCTGCCGGCGCTGGCGTACGCCCTGAAGGTCCAGCGCAAGGCTGCGTCGCAGGGGGTCGACTGGCGGACGCTGCTGGAGGACGACGCTGCGCTGGGGGAGTGGGGCCGACGCCTGCTCGCCCTGGTGGACGACGCCCGAACGGCCGGCGACGATCCCGAGACCGAACTGCGGATCGCTGCAGAACACGTGCGCGACCGCTTTCGACGGGTCGAACGCAAGTAACGTTGACCACACCCGTCACAGGAGCCACACACCCCAGCGATGTCCAGCATCGAGCACATCGTCGGCCGCGAGGTCCTCGATTCCCGCGGCAGCCCCACGGTCGAGGTCGAGGTCTACCTCGCCTCGGGCGCCGAGGGCCGCGCGCTGGTGCCGTCGGGGGCGTCGACCGGGCGGTTCGAGGCCGTCGAGCTGCGCGACGGGGCGGCGCGCTACGGCGGCAAGGGGGTGAGCCAGGCGATCGACAACGTCAACGGCGAGATCCGCGACGCGCTGATCGGGTTCGACGCCAGCGAGCAGCGCGAGGTCGACACGCAGATGATCGACCTCGACGGCACCGACGACAAGGGACGGCTGGGCGCAAATGCCATCCTCGGCGTGTCCCTGGCCGTGGCCAAGGCCGCAGCCGACGAGCTGGCCCTGCCGCTGTACCGCTACGTCGGGGGCACTAACGCACACGTGCTGCCGGTCCCGATGCTCAACGTCCTCAACGGTGGCGCCCACGCCGACAACAACGTCGACTTCCAGGAGTTCATGGTCATGCCGGTGGGCGCCGCCAGCTTCCGGGAGTCACTGCGCTGGGGGGTCGAGGCGTACCACGCCCTGAGGGCGGTGCTGCACGAGCGGGGGCTGTCGACGGCGGTCGGTGACGAGGGGGGCTTCGCTCCCGACCTCCGGTCCAACGAGGAAGCCGTGCAGGTGCTGGTCGAGGCCATCGAGCGGGCCGGGTTCCAGCCGGGCGACGACCTCGCCCTGGCCCTCGACGTCGCCTCGAGCGAGCTCTTCGCCGACGGCCGCTACGCGCTCGTGGGTGAAGGCCGCGACCTGTCCCCGTCCGACCTCGTCGGGTTGCTCGTCGAGCTCTGCGGTCGCTACCCGATCGTGTCCGTCGAGGACGGCTGCGCGGAGGATGACTGGGACGGCTGGTCCGAGCTCACCAAGGCCCTGGGTGCCCGGGTGCAGCTGGTCGGCGACGACCTGTTCGTCACCAACGTCGAACGGCTGCGGCGCGGCATCGACAGCGGCGTGGCGAACGCCATCCTGGTCAAGGTCAACCAGATCGGGTCGCTCACCGAGGCCCTGGACAC
>JBOGHG010000279.1:0-4980 GCA_050744525.1 Acidimicrobiales bacterium
GAGACGGTCGACCGGTTCGGACTCGCCCAACCCAGGTGCGTCTGGCACGACGACCCGATGACGCCGCGCCAAGGCGGTGATCACCGGCGTCCACATGATCCCTCCGCACTCGATGGCCCCGTGCTGCAGCACGAGCGGCGAACCGTCGCCGGCTTCGATGACCCGGGTCCTTACCCCGGCGACGTCGAGGTCGTAGGTGCGCGCGTCGACACCGGCAAGCATGCGGGTTCGCAGTTCCGATCGCTCCATGGACGCAGCCTGGATTGGCGGCGGCGCCCGAGGCATCGCCAGATTTGACCATTCGCCGCCAAAGAGGCGCCTCAGACCAGGCCGTGCCTGTGCGCCACTGTGGCAGCAGCCGTTCGAGTGTTCACTCCGAGCTTGGTGAAGATGTTTTGCACGTGCCGCGCCACCGTGTGCTCGCTCACGATGAGCGCTGCGGCGATCTCCCGGTTGGTGTGCCCGGCGGCCACCAGCGTGAGCACCTCGAGCTCGCGTGCCGACAGGCCACTAGGGACCGCCACCGCCGCCTCCGAGGGACTCACGTCATGCTCCACCCGTGCGAGATCTGGCCCCGCGCCGAGCGCGGAGAACGCCAGTCGCGCTGCGTCGAGCTCCATGGCCGCGGTCTCGTCGTCTCCGCTGGCCTGGCAGGCCAGTCCGAGCGCCACCCGCGTCCGCGCCGCGTGGTACGGCGCCGCCAGCTCCCGCCACAGGCGCCATGCCCGACGGAGGCTGCCGAAGGCGGCAGAGAGCTCTCCCCTCGCGAGCTGCACTTGGCCGTCGGCATGCAGTGTGGCCGCGCGTGCGAACGGCGCATCCAGGGTCGCCGTGACATCCCGCAGCGCATCGGCGGCCGCCGACGCAGCCTCGATGTCGCCGGCAGCGAGGTGCACCTCGACTGCTGCCGCGAGCACCTCGACCCGCCTCGCGCCCGAACCGGGTTCGGCGCTGGCGCGGCCGATCGCCTTCGCCGCCGCCGCAGGGTCACCCGTTCCCAGCCGCAATAGCGACAGGCCCGGTTGAGGGTCACGCCCGGCTTCCGCTGCTGCGTGGTAGCACGCCTCGGCTTCGGCGACGGACCCCATCAAGCGGTGGAGCTCGCCCTCTCGGTAGGCCGCGTCGCCGGCCAGCGCCGTCCCCTCGACCTGTGCCCGGGCACGCCGCGCTTCGTCCATGGCATCAGCCCAGTTGCCTTGGAGCTGCATCACTTCCGAGCGGTGCACGAGGCATTGGCCTCGGAACGGCACGAGGTCAGGCTGACTGTCGCACCAACGACTGAGAACCGCGGTCCACTCGGCGGCACGCCGCAGCTCGAGTGCCCGCTGACAGGCGTCGATCACGCCGCAGTAGACGATGCCCTCGACGAGCGGAGATACGCGCTCGGACGTCACGATGAGCATCGCGGCGTCGAGCGCTGCCAACGCCTGTCGCACGGCACCACACGCCAACCACGCCTGGCCCTGGCCCATCCGCGCGATGGCGAGAACATCGTTGTCTGAGTGGGCACGACCGACCGACGCAGCCTCGTTGAAGAGCTCCAGGGCCTGGTTCGGGTCGTCGTCACAGCACGCGATCGCCTGAGGGATGAGCAACAGACCGCGCTCCGGGCACGGGCCTTCGACTCCTGCGCAGAGCTCGTGCGCTCTTGCCAGCCATCCGCCACCGAGCGCGACCTGGCCCTCGTTCAACAGCCCGAACCCCGCCCAGAACGCGCATCGAGCGGCGCGACTCTGCTCTCCACGTTCTTCGTGAGCGCGACACGCATCGGCCGACCGCTCCACCCAGTCGTCCGCACCGATCAGATAAGCGGCGACGGCGAGCTGCTCGATGTCCTCGACGTCGCCGAGCTCCCCGGCGCCAGCGAACTCGCCGTAAGCCTCGCGCCACGCACGCCTGACAAAGGCCGCTCGCGCACGCTCGACCGATGTTCCCATGGAACCATGATCGTCCGTGCCAGACCACACCGCCTGGCCATGACCAACGGCAGGGTGCTCACGCGGTCAAACGGCGCCAGAACGACGGTCGGCGTGTCCGCTCGGCTGCGCCCCGCATCGGCCGGAGGGAGGACGCCGAGCACTGCCCCGGCTTCTTGGGCCGGTTTCTCAGGCTCGTCGAAGGGGAGGAGGCCGGCAGAGGCCGCACGGTCGCGGGCTCGATGTCGGGACTGGTAGCGGGGCCTCGCGCTCGCCCGCGAGGTCGGGACGTCACAAGCATCGATCTCGCCCCGAAGTCGGTCGAGCGCGCCCGGAAGCGGCTGACCTCCGAGAGCGTTGCGACGAGCGTCATCATCGGCGATGTGGCTCACCTACGAGACGCAGGGGTCGGGAATGGCTTCCGGCTCGTCATCGCCACCGGGACGTTCCAGACTTCGACACCGATCAGCACCGCGCCATGGGCCCTGTGGCATGACCCGAGGTGCCGGTCGGCGACGGCGTCGCCGCAGCATCGGCTGCCGGCGGCCAGCACACTGCGTGACGTCACGGCGTCAGTGGACTGTGACCCCCGGCCGCCACGGGAGCAGCGCCTGCTGTCCGCCCACAACCGGGGTCCGCGACCCCCGAGCGCCGCGATTCCAGGGAGCGTGCGCGGTGACGGCGGCGGAGCCGCATTGAGGATCGGTTGCAGCGGATGGGTTCGTAGGTTCGGAATGCCGCTGGTTCCGCACATCGCGAACCATGGCGACACGCCGGCTGTGCTCTCGATCCGGTGCGACGAGAACACGGGCACGTGGCCTTGGCGTCGCTCGCATCGCTGCAGACCCCTCGGCAGCGAGGCCGTCAACCCGATGGCTACGGCGCTCCCCCGAAGCTCGCCACGTGACAGCAACGCTGCCAGCAACGACTCCGGACTGTGAGATCTGCCTGTGCACTCACCGTAGGAACCCCAGGTCAGAGCCACTGTGCCGGACGGGCGTGGCCGTCCCAGCCAGTGAAAGCGCTGAGCGGAGGGAGTGGGATTCGGTAACCGCCCTGGTCACAGGCGGTATAGCCAGCAACGGTGGCAGCAACCGCAAGGGACTGGAACCGCAGGGACTGGAACCGGTTGTTCAAGAGAACCTGCTCCGCACGCGGCGCAAGTAAAGCGAATTGCGACTTTCTTTAGTTAGTCTCAGCTCACAGAAAGCTCGCCTTCGTCAGGAGCCCGATGCAACCTGATGCCTTCGTGTCCACCGAGCGGGGGGTCGCCCGCAAAACCGTCGATGGCTTCGTCGCGTTCTTCCCCGAGCCTGTACCGCGGCGGATCCAGCTGCCAGTAGAGACCATGGTCCTGCTCGACGAGGCCACGGGGGCGGTCCACCGCCTTGGTGGCGTCGGGCGGCTGATCCCGAACCCACACCTGTTGATCGGCCCACACCTTCGACTCGAGGCCGTCCTCAGTTCCCGGATCGAGGGCACGAGGACGGATGTGAGCCAGCTGCTCCGCTTCGAGGCGGGGCAGGCGCCTCCGCCCGACGAGGCCGACGACGCGCGCGAGGTGAGGAACTACGTGGTCGCGATGGAGCACGGGCTCCACCGGGTGCGCGGCGGCTTCCCGGTCTCGATTCGGCTATTGCGTGAGATGCACGAGCTCCTGTTGAGCGGCGTACGGGGCCAGCACCGCCGGCCAGGCGAGCTGCGGGCCAGTCCGGTGTGGATCGGCGGCCACTCGTTGACCGATTCGGTGTTTGTGCCCCCGCCCCCGCAGGAGATGGGCGTGGCGTTGGCGGACCTCGAACGGTTCCTGCACGAGCACGACCTGCCGCTGTTGGTGCAGCTGGCGTTCGCGCACTACCAGTTCGAGGTGATCCACCCGTTCCTCGACGGCAACGGGCGCATCGGTCGGTTGCTGATCCCCCTGATGCTGGTCCTCCGCGGCGCGTTGCCCGAGCCACTGCTCTACCTCTCCGCCTATTTCGAGCAGCACCGCAGCGAGTACTACGACCACCTGCTCCTCACGAGCCAGCGCGGCGATCTCCTTCCTTGGCTCACGTTCTTTCTGCACGGTGTGCGCCGGCAGGCCCGTGACGCCGAGGAGCGAACGGTTCGGTTGGTCGAGCTGCAGCACCAGATGCGCAACCAGCTGCTCGAGGAGGGCCGACCGAACTCGGTGGTCCGACTGGCCGAGCACCTGTTCTCCACGCCGATCCTCACGGCGGCGAGCGCCCAGTCGCTGCTCGGCGTCACGCGACCTACGGCCCACGCGGCGATCGACGCGCTCGTCGAACGAGGTGACCTCCACGAGGTCACAGGTCGTGAGCGCGGTCGTGTGTACGAGGCACCGCGGATCTTCGACGCGGTCTACGGCCCGGTCGACATCGGCGGCGGGCACGCGCCCGATTCGCAGCTCCGGCTGGAGCTCGGCGAGCGGTCGTGACGCTGCTGCTCGAAGCGCGGTGTGGTCGGGCGGACGCTGTCGTGGGCACGACAGCCGTCACCGAGCCGGCGGTAGGTGTCGGCTTGGGCACGCCTCGCCGACGCGCGTTGTGGGGCGCAGTTCGGGCGCGAACGTGGCCGCCCGCAGCGCCGAATCGGTCGCGCGCTCGGTCTGCGGTCTGTTTCGCACCACGACAGTGTTGAGTAGGTGCGATCGGGGCGCCGATGATAAATGGCGCCGGAGTCGTCTGACTACGGTCCGGGAACGCGCGGCGCGCATCAACGGAGAGCAACGAGATGAGACCACTTCGATACTCGATCAACGTCACGCTCGACGGCTGCTGCCATCACGAGGCGGGGCTCCCGCCGGACGAGGAGTCGATGCGCTACTGGACCGCTGAGATGGAACGAGCCGATGCCCTGCTATTCGGCCGGGTGACCTACGAGATGATGGAGTCGGCGTGGCGGCAGCCGGCCACGGGCACGTGGCCTGACTGGATGGATGAGTGGGAGATCCCGTTCGCCGAGACCATCGACCGGGCGAAGAAGTACGTCGTGTCGAGCACGCTGAGCGGGGTCGATTGGAATGCCGAGCTGGTGCGAGGCGACTTGGGGCAAGCGGTTC
>JBOGHG010000280.1:0-4970 GCA_050744525.1 Acidimicrobiales bacterium
GCTGCCGTTGACACGGTTGTAGGCGGTCATCACCGCCGCCACGCCCTCGTCGACCACGCGGCGGAAGTGGGGCAGGTAGATGTCGCGCAGGTCGTCCTCGTCGACGCGCACGTCGACCCGGAAGCGGATGTCCTCGATGGAGTTGCAGGCGAAGTGCTTGACGCACGCCATCACGTGGCGCTGGACCCCCCGCACCAGGGCCGCGCCCATCTCGCCCAGCAGATGGGAGTCCTCGCCGTAGGTCTCCTGGGCACGCCCCCAGGCCGGGTGGCGCAGCAGGTTGACGCACACGCCGGCGAACAGGTTGGCGCCGAGCGCCCGGCACTCGACGCCGATGGCGTCGCCGATGCGCTGCTCGAGCTGGGTGTCGAAGCTCGCACCCCGCGCCATCGGGACCGGGAACGCGGTCGCATGGCCCATGACCACGCCCCGGGGGCCGTCGCTGAAGCGGATGCCGCCGATGCCCAGCCGGGGGACGGCTCCGGCGACGTACGGCTCCTCGTTGTAGTGGCGCACCAGGCCGATCAGGCCGCTGACCGGGGGCGTGTCGCCGGACAGGAGGTGGAGCTTCTCGTGGAGGGTGAGCTCGTCGAGCAGCTCGCGCGTCCGGGCATCGATCGGGTCCGCGGCGTCGGCGGCGTCGGCGGGGCTCTCGGTGGCGGGGTCGGGAGCGCCCGTTCTGGGCGCACCGGCGGCGATCCCATCCCCAGGCACTTGCGGCAGGCTACAGCCCGTGGCGAGTGTGGAACTGCTGACCGTCGGCCACGGGACGCTGTCCGCGGACCGGCTCGCGGCGCTGCTGGGGGATGCGCACGTGGCGCTGCTGGTGGACGTGCGGTCCTACCCCGGTAGCCGGCGCCACCCGCAGTTCGGGCGGGAGCAACTCGAGCGGTGGCTGCCCGATGCGGGCATCGACTACCGCTGGGAGCGCCGGCTCGGTGGGCGGCGCACGGTCTCGCCCGACAGCCCGCACGTGGCGCTGCACAACGACGCGTTCCGGGCCTACGCCGACCACATGGGGACCGCCGACTTCAATGTCGCCCTCGACGAAGTGCTGGCCTCGGCCGCCGAGCGCCGGACCGCGGTCATGTGCGCGGAGAGCGTCTGGTGGCGCTGCCACCGGAGGCTGCTCGCCGACGCCGTGGTGCTGACCCGGGATGGCACGGTTCGACACCTGTTCCACGACGGCCGCAGCGCGCCACACGCGGTGACCGACGGTGCTCGGGTCGTCGACGGGGCAGTGCTCTACGACCTCGGGGGCGACGCCTCGCTACCCCTGTGAGGGCCGTACGGGCGGCTCAGGCGGGCGCCGTCAGCCCGGCGCCACGGCTGCGGTCTGTCTGCCGCCGCGGAGGCGTCGGAGCGGCGGGAGCGTCGGCGGCGGCTGGCGGCGGGGCGGCAGGCTGGCGAGCAGGTCGGTCGTGGCCTCGGCGACCCGGTGGACCGCCAGCTCGAAGGCCTCTGCGGTCTGCGTCGAGGTGGCCTGCACGCCGCTCACCTTGCGGACGTACTGACGGGACGCAGCCTCGATCTCCTCGGGGGTCGCCTCGGGCTCGAGCCCGCGCAGGGTGGTGATGTTCCGGCACACACCGTCGAGCGTAACGGCGGGGGCGTACATACGTGATGGGTCAGTGGTGGATCCGTGCTCGTTCAGTGCCCGTTGGGTGGTGGCCACGGATGTCAAAAGACCTGGTCAGGCGCACGATCGAGGCGGTCAACGAGGAGGACACCATGAACCACTTCGACACCATCACCCTGGCCGAGCAGCACCGGGAATCGCTGCTGCACGACGCTCGACTGCTGCGGTCGGTGCCCCGCAACCGGTCGGGCCGGCGCCCGTCGGTGCGGTCGCTGCTGTCGCGGGCGCGCCACTGGTGAACCGAATACCACCCCCTGGGAGCGGGTAACGTCCGCGTCGCTCGGGACACACCCCTAATCCTCTGTCCCCAACTTTGGGGGGTGCGTGCAAGCTGCGCCGCGACTAGACGGCAGGTCGATGCTGGTGGATCGCTCCGCCGCGCGGGCCCCGTGGCCGGTGCGCGCGCTGATCTGGAGCGCCGGCGTCCTCGGGCTCGGCCTGATCGTCCTCGCCGTCCAGCAGCTGCTCGCCGAGCCGGCGGCCGCGGACGCCCCGGGCCTGGTCGACGGGGTGGTCGGCACGGTGGAGCAGGCCGTCGACCCGGTGTCGGCGGCGCTGCAGGGAGACACCTCGGCCACTCCGGGTGCACCCGCAGGCGCGTTGCCGGCTGCGCCGCCGGACAAGGCCCCGGCACTCGATTCCCCGGCACCCGAACCGCTCGCTCCCGTCGTCGGGCCCTTGGTGCCGGTCGCGCAGTCGCTGGTCCCCGCCGTTGACGCCGCTGCGCCGGTGGTCGAAGCCGCCGCGCCCGTGGTGGAGGTCGCGGCGCCCGTCGCGGCACCGCTGGCGGACGCCGCCAGCCCCCTGGCCGCCGCTGCTGCCCCGATCGTGGATGCCGTCGCGCCCGTGACCACCCCCCTGGTCGAGGCGGTGGCACCGGCGGTGGCGCCGGTGGTCGGGGCGGTGATGCCGGCTGTCACGCCGGTGGTGGAGGTGGTGGCGCCGGTTGTCAGGCCGGTGGTGGAGGTGGTGGCGCCGGTTGTCAGGCCGGTGGTGGAGGTGGTGGCGCCGGTTGTCAGGCCGGTGGTGGAGGCGGTGGCGCCGGTTGTCAGGCCGGTGGTGGAGGCGGTGGCGCCGGTGGTGGCTGCGGTGATCGATCCGGTGGTCGGCGGGGGGACCGGTCCCCCGACCGATCGATCCGACCAGGCGACATCGTCGCTCGGCGACGCCAGTCATCGCGCCCCGTCGTCGGCGGGGCGACCGCCGGCGCCGATCGGCACCGGTGCGGCACCGTTGGCGGTCTCCGGCCCATCGCGGCAGCTCGGGAGTGACGGCGACGTGCTCGTCCCCGTGCTCAGGTCGACGCGTGGCGACGCCATGGGTGGGGGCGCAGCACGTGGTGTGCCACCCGGTCCGCCGGCATTGGCGGTGCCGTCCCCCGTGTACGGCGGGCTGGGCGGATCGGTGTCCGGTGGCGGCGCCGGACCTTCGGCTCTCGTAGCCGTTCTCGCTGGCGGGTTGCCCGGGCTGGGCCTCGCCCGAGGCGGCGTGGTGCACGACCGTGCGGCGCGGCTGATCGGCCTCGTCCACGGGCCTGGGCGCCTTCCCGGCTGACCGACGTCTCACGTCGATCAGCCAGTTCACCCACGAACACGGGAAGGATTCCCATGCCACTGCATACATTCGCCGGCGCGCCCGTCGGCGCCCTCAGCAAGCGGACCGGGCTGTGAAGGCGACCAACGGGCTCCGTCGGACCGTCCTCGTCGTCGAGCCCCAGCGCCTCGTGCGGCAGGCGCTGGTCGCGGCCATCGACACCGCACCAGGGCTGGTGGCGGTCGACGCCGTTGCCTCGGGCGCGCAGGCCCGCGACGGGATCGACGCCGCCGTCATCGCCGCCCGGTCGCTCGGCCACGGTTGGGTGGGCATGCTCGAGGCCGCGACCCGGGCCGGAGGCCCGGTGGTGTTGGTCGCCGAGCACGGACCGTACGAGCCGTCGGTCGACACCCGCGGCATCGTGGTCGCGTCCCGCCAGACCCCGCTCTCCGCGGTCATCACCTGCCTCCAGGCTGGGCCCGACTGCATCGACGAGCTGCCGGCTTGGCACGTCGAGGGCTCGCCCACCGACCGGCTGCTGTCGGTCCGGGAGCGGCAGGTGCTGGGACTGCTGGCGTCGGGCCTGAGCCCGGCGCAGGCGGCTCGGGCGCTCGACATCACCACGTACACCGTCCGGGACCACATCAAGTCGATCCGGGCCAAGCTCGATCGTCCGACGACGATGTCAGCGGTACTCGAGGCGATCCGCCTCGGTTTGCTGCGGGTCGAGCAGGCGTGAGACACCGGGCAAACATCCCCCCACTTTGGGGAGTGCCAAGCGCTCGGAACGTCGATTACTCATGCAACATGGCGGTCGGGGCGGTCACAGGCGGGTCGCCATCGGCGTGCCGCACGAGATGGTCGGCGGGGCATCGGGCGGGGTCCCACCACAGCGGACGGGGCCTCGGTGCCGCGGGAGCACCGAGGCCCCGGACGCGTCAGCAGTCGTCGGGGCCGCCGTAGCAGACCACGGCCTGGCGTTCGGCCACGGGCACCGGGAAGGACGTGCCGCGGCTCGTGCCGGGCAGTGTGCCGCCCTGGCCGTTGGTGGCGCTCCAGGTGATCGCCCAGTCGATGGACACGGTGGCCGAATAGGAACCGCTCGGCTCGCCGGCCGAGACATGCCGGTACGTGTGCTGGCAGTCGGTGGATTGGGCGTCGTCGTCGCGGGCGGGGTCGTAGGCGACGCCGGGACCGTGACAGGTGACGACGGTCCCGTCGCCCATGTCCCAACGCGCCTGGGTCGGCCTCGCCGTGGCGGTCGCCGACAGCCCGGGGACGCTGGCCGTGGCCTCGAGCGTCGCCCAGGACCCGGGTTCCAACCAGAGCCAGGTCGAGAGCCCGACGAGCTGGTCGGTGCCGATGGCGGGGGAGAGGGCGGGGTGGGGGTGGGGCAGCGCTAGCTCCCGGGAAGCCTCGTAGGCGAGGTCGGCGGCCAGCACCTGGATCTCGGCGGCGGTCCAGCGGGTCCAGCCCCGGAAGACGACCTCGCCGTCACCGTTCTCGCAGGCGCGGTAGTAGACGTGGTCGTCGACGAGAGCGGCACCGGCTGGCACCGGCGGACCCGGCAGCGTCTTGCTCGCGTCGAACTGGGTGGATTCGGATGGCTCGAACCACGCGCAGGTGACGACCCCGGTCGCCCGCCGCCCCGGCAGGTCGGGACGGTCGAGTTCGCTGAAGGCGACGACGGTGGGGTTCCCCTGGGCGTCCTGCGTGGCGTCGGCACCCGTACCGCCGTCAATGCCTCCAGCGACGGCCTGCTCAGAGGTCATCACACCGAAGACAATCGCCAAGCTGA
>JBOGHG010000281.1:0-4851 GCA_050744525.1 Acidimicrobiales bacterium
CTCGAGGACGAGGGCCATCAGCGCCACCGTCCCCATCCAGTCGCCGAGCGACGAGACGGCCTGGCCGACCAGCAGGTCGCGCAGGGGCCGACGAGATTCGGTCCGCTCGGTGGGGGCGGCCGCTATGTCAAAGGCTGCGATGCGAGGCTGGTCGCTCATGCTTCCTTAGAGGGTGCGCGGATAGGGACGTCGTCTCGGCCAACGGTGGTCAGTGTTGCCGGGAGGCCGAGCTGTGTGGTCTGGGCGTGCGCTGCAAATGCCGTACTGTTCGGTGCCCACTTGCGTGCCTATCCGCTCGGCCCCTTAGCCCGTGCCCGCCAGTGCCGTGCGCATCGCCCAGGCTACGGCTGACTCGACGGGATCGAGCGCAGCCGCGCAGAAACCGTGACCCATCCCGGGAACGAGTTCCAGGCGCCGGGGGTCGCGCGCCGCGGTGAACAGGGCGGTGGCCGCCGCAGGCGGCAGGAACCGGTCGGCCAGCCCGTGGACGACCGCGACCGGTCGGGCCGCAAGGCCGATGCGCTCGATCGGTGGGGCACCCCGGTCGGGCCGCACCGCGAGCCGGGTCTGGAAGCGGCGCGCCGCCATCGCCCGCCCGGCGCCGGTCTGGGTCATGACCACCGAGGCCGCTCCCCGCCACGTGCGCGGGATCTCCCAGCGCGCCGGCGTGGCCACGACCACGGCCCCGCGGGCGCCGGCGCCGTCGACGATCTCACCGGTGGCCGCCGCCATGTGGTTGAGGACGGCCACGCCCCCCATCGAGGTGCCCACGACGACAACCCGGTCCGCGTGGCCGGCGGCGGCACTCACGGCCGCGTCGACGTCGAGCCGTTCGAGCTCCCCCAGGGTGCACAGACCCCCGGATTCGCCGTGACCCCGGCTGTCGTAGGTCAGGACCGCGTGACCGGCGGCCACGAGGTGCCGGGCCACCTGCTCGACCGCCGGCTGGTCCTTGTGGGCGGCGAAGCCGTGCACGACCACGACAGCGTCGCCGTTGGCCGACGCCGGCTCCCACCAACGGGCCGCCAGCCGTACGCCGTCGCCGGTCTCGAGCGTCGTCGCCGCGTCGCTCCGTCCGGACATCAGTCTTCCCACCACCAGGCCAGGCCGGCGAGGCCTCGGCCCGTGTGGGCCACCATCACGGGGCTGAACGGCCCGACCAGGAACGACGCCGGTTCCAGCGCCTGGACGCGCTCGGCCAGGATGGCGGCGCCGTCGGGGTTGAGCGCGTGCAGCACGGTCACGTGCAGGCGCGCGCCCCTCCGGGCACCGCCGGCGCAGCGCTGCACGATGCGGTCGAGGGCGGCCTCGGCGCTGAAGGCCGGCCGGAGCGGCCGCGCCCGGCCGTCCCGGAACTCGAACAGCGGTCGAACGCCGAGCCGGTCGCCGATCCAGCGGGCGGCGTCGGGTACCCGACCCGAGCGCGCCAGGCGTTCCAGGTCGGCGACGCTCGCCGCCAGGCGCACCCGTCCCGCCACCCGCTCGGCGGTGGCGACGACCTCGTACTGGTCGGCGCCCTCGGCGGCAGCCCCGGCCGCCGCCAGCACCACCAGCCCCTGCGCCCCGGCGGCGGTGCCCGTGTCGAGCACCGCGACATCGGGCCCACCGTCGGCGGGCGACCGTGGGTCGTCGTCGGTCAGCAGCTTGGCCGCCAGCTTGGCCGAGTCGTGGGTCGAGGACATGCCGGCGGCGAGCGTGAGGGTGACCACCGGTCCCGATCGCAGCGCATCGGCCATGACGGTGGCGAACTCTCCCGGCGAAGGCGCCGCGGTGCTGATCGGCTCGTCGAACCGGCGCACCAGCTCGTCGAGGCTGATCTCGCCGTCGCGGTAGCGGTCGGCGCCCACCTGCAGCACCAGCGGGACAACCCGGATGTCATAGCGGGCGACGAGATCGGGAGGCAGCGCCGCGGCGCTGTCGGTGACGACGGTGACGGTCATGCGCGCAGCTTCTGACCGGCCGATCGAGCGAGCGCCAGCGAGCCGGGCGGCGATGGGGTTCGGGGGCGCAGCCCCCGAGGATCAACGGTCATGCTGTGGTGGCCTCGGCGCCCGGGTCGCGGTCGTACAGGAGCCGGTGAAGGTACACCTCGCTGCCCGGGCGCGCCGGAGGGCGATTGCCCGCCAACCGCTTGGCCAGCATCACACCGGCCACCCCGGCACCGGCCAGGAGCCCGGCCCGTCCCCGCGTCCGCGCCAGCACCGGTACCAGGGCGACATCGGCGACGAAGCTGCCGAGACCGGTCTGGCGGCACAGGCGGCCGGCGGCCAGACCCGATGCCAGCACCACCGTTCCCGGCCAGCCCTGCACCAGCAGCGAGCCCATGGCGACCGAGATGCCGCGTCCCCCGGCACCGCCCAACCACGGGGACCAGTTGTGCCCGGCCACGGATGCGACGGAGGCCGTGGCCGCCAGCATCGGCCGGTCGCGCCCGGCCAACGCCGGGCCGACGGCGCCCTTGGCGATGTCGCACACCCCGGCGACCGCCAGCGGCCCGAACCCGGCGACGCTGTGCAGCGCGGTCCCCGAGACGGTGCCGCCTCCGACGTCCCGCAGGTCGACCCCCGCCCGGATCCGCGCCGCGATGTTGGAGAACGGGATGGATCCCGCCAACCATCCCAGGGCGATGACAGCCGTGGGACTCGGTCGCCGGGTCATCCCGCCGAAGCTACCCGCCGGCGCGGCGACATCCGCGCTGTTTGGCGCCGCGGTCGATTGACATCGGCCCCGCCGGTCGCATTGACTGTCGGTCGTGGTTGAAACGACCGGGGCCACAGCGACCGATGCGGCGCCCACCGGTCCCGGTCACGGCATCGGCGGTGGCGATCTCCCCACACGTATGCTCGTCCTCGGCCTGGCCCGTCACGACGGGTCCATTCTCGCCGCCGATGCCTTCCCGGTCGCCGACGCCTGCGGCCGCTCGCCCGAGCAGGTCCGCTCCTGCCTCCGGCGCCTCGTTGCCGAGGGGCTGTTCACCCGCGACGGGCAGGGCCAGCGGGCCGTCTATCGCGCCACCGAGGACGGTCTGGCGGCGCTCGGGGCCAGCACCGCCCGCGCCCGGCTCGCGCACATGCAGGACAGCGCTGGGCGGGTCTGGGACCGCCGCTGGCACCTGGCCGCCTTCGCCATCCCCGAGGCGCGGCGCGGGGCCCGCGACGCCCTGCGTGACCAGCTCGGCCGCCTGGGCGGCGCCGCCGTCCACAACGGCCTCTATGTCAGCCCTCACCCCTGGGAGAAGGACGTCGCCGGCGTGGCCGAACGGCTCGGCGTGTCCGCGCACGTCACCCTGGCGGCCACCGACGACCTCGCCGTGGGCGGCGTGTCCGAAGCGACGGCGCTCGCCGCCCGGCTGTGGCCGATCGAGCGGCTGGCCGCCCGCTACGGGTCCTTCGTCGACCGCTGGGGGCACGTTCCCGCCGACCTGGCCAGCATGCGGCGCCGCCACCAGAGGTTGCCCGACTCGGCATTCCTGCCCGGTGCGCTGGCCATGGGCCTCGCGTATCAAGCCTGCTTCGACGACGATCCCCTGCTCCCCCCGGAGCTGCTCCCCGATCGCTGGCCCGGGGGGGCAGCCCGCGACCTGCTGGTGCGCAGCCGCCGGCTGGCGCTGGAGATCCGCACCGAGCACAACCGACCCGCCCTGTTCCGTTCGTTCGACGACCTGATCGACGCTCTGGCGTAGGCACCTTGCCTCCAGGAGGAACCCTATGAAGTTCGGCATCTTCTACGAGCACCAGCTGCCCCGCCCCTGGGACGACGACAGCGAGCACCGGCTGCTCAAGGACGCCCTCGAGCAGGTCGAGCTGGCCGACCGGCTGGGCATCGACTACGTCTGGGAGGTCGAGCACCACTTCCTCGAGGAGTACTCACATTCCTCGGCCCCGGAGGTGTTCCTCGCGGCCGCCAGCCAGCGCACGTCGCGCATCCGGCTCGGCCACGGCATCGTCCAGCTGCCTTTCAACTTCAACCACGCGGCCCGGGTGGCCGAGCGCATCGCCACGCTCGACCTGGTGTCGGACGGCCGGGTCGACTTCGGGACGGGCGAGGCGTCGTCCGAGGCCGAGCTGGGCGGCTTCCTCGTCGACCGAGAGCAGAAGCGGGCGCAATGGGACGAGGCCCTCGACGCGGTCACCCGCATGTTCGTGGAGGCACCCTTCGCCGGCTACGACGGTCAGTTCTTCGAGATGCCGGTGCGGGGCGTGGTGCCGAGGCCGCTGCAGCGACCGCATCCGCCCCTCTGGGTGGCCTGCAGCCGCCGGGAGACGATCCACCTAGCCGCCACGAAGGGCATCGGTGCGCTGAGCTTCAGCTTCATCGAGCCGGCCGAGGCCAAGGCGTGGGTCGACAACTACTACGCCACGCTGGCATCGGACGAGTGCGTTCCCGGCGGTTTCGCCGTCAACCCCAACGTGGCGGTCGTGCTGCCCATGATGTGCCACTCCGACGAGGAGACGGCGATCGAGCGGGGTCTCGACGGCGCCCATTTCTTCGGCTTCAGCCTGGGCCACTACTACGTGTTCGGGACGCATCGGCCGGGTCGGACCAACGTATGGGGCGAGTTCGAGGAGAAGCGCGACCTGTTCGGGTTCCGCCGGCAGACCGCGGCGCAGACGGGCCAGACGCTGGGGGCCCAGCTCTTCGAGCAGGGCCTGGGCGCGCTGCGGGGCGCCATCGGGACGCCCGACCAGGTGCGGGAGCTCCTGCGCGGCTACGAGGACGCGGGGGTCGACCAGGTGATCTTCGTGTCGCAGGCCGGGCGCAACCGCCACGAGCACATCTGCGAGTCGCTGGAGCTCTTCGCGACGAAGGTGATGCCGGACTTCGCCGAACACGAGACCGAGCGGGAAAAGG
>JBOGHG010000282.1:0-4785 GCA_050744525.1 Acidimicrobiales bacterium
GTCGTCCGGCCGGCGGGCGCTACCGTCGAGCGCCATGCGGACCAGCAGTCGGCGACGGCTCGACACGGCGCTCATGGCCGGTGGTGGCCTCGCCATCGGGGCCGTGTCGCTGGTCGGCGCCGTCGCCGGCGACACCGAGCGGGTCGAACGGCTGTGGACCTCCGCCGAGCTGGCGGACGACGGATCGGCCCAGGTCACGGAGATGATCGACTACGACTTCGGCGCCCTCAGCGAGAAGCACGGCATCTTCCGCTACGTGTGGGACCTCTCCCCGGAGGCACCCATCAGGGTCGACTCGCCCGACGCCCCCGACGCCATCCAGGTGACGCGCGAGGCCCTGGGCGGCCGTGACGGCGCCCGGATCCGGATCGGCGACCCTAACGTCACCGTCTCGGGCCGCCACCGCTACCGCATCGGCTACCCGCTGCCCGGGGTCGCCCGCGGCACCACGATCGACTGGGAGGCGGTCGGGGTCGGCTGGGACGTCGGCATCGACGAGGCCGAGATCCATGTGGTCGCCCCGTTCGAGTTGCTGGACGCAACCTGCTCGGTGGGCACCACCGGTTCGCAAGGAGGCTGCGACGTCAGCGAGGTCGCGCCCGGTCACGTGATGACCACCGTGGAGGGGCTCGAAAGCGGCGAGGGCGTGTCCATCGAAGCCAGGGCCGGCAGCGACCTGGCGACACCGCCGGCGCCGCCCGAGCCGCCGGCCACGCCCCCCGACGACCCCGGGACGGGGCTTGCGCTGCCCGCGGGTGCCGCTGCGGCCGGGGCGCTGCTGGCGGCGGGATCGACGGCGTGGCTGGTGAGGCGGGCGGGACGTGAGCGCGTGGCCGCGGGTGGCCCGGCCGACGCCGCGTGGGCGGGCCCCGGCGCATCGACGAGCTGGACCCGCGTCGACCAGGAAGAGCTCGAGGCCATGGCCACCACCGAGTTCGCGCCGCCGGCCGAGCTCGACCCGCCTCGCGGCGGCATCGTGCTGACCGAGGAGGTGCGCCCGGAGCACAAGGTCGCGTGGCTGATCCAGATGGCCGTCGACGGCACCGTCGACATCGGCGCCAACGGAGCCGCCCTCGACAGCCCCGGCGGTTCCTCGATGCCCTGGAACGGCGGCGACGATCTCCGTCTCGTACGCACCGGGCACGGCACTCCCGAGGCGGCCGCCATCCTCGACACCGCCTTCGCCGGGCGCGACGAGGTCGAGCTGGGAAGCTACGACTCGGATTTCGCCCGAGCGTGGCGGCACCTCCAGGGACAGCTACAGGCGTGGCGCGACACCAGCGGCATGTGGGACCCCAACGGGGGCGCCCGCAAGACCGCGACCCGGGTGCTCGGCATCATCGGCGTGGTGGTCGGGGCGCTGGGTGCGGTCGCCGGCGGGGCGCTGGCCAACCAGCGGGGGCCGGCTTGGCTGGTCCTGTCGGCGGTGGGCGGCTTGGTGGCCGGCGCCGGGCTGGCGGCGGCGCTGCGGGCCTGGGAGCTGCGGGTTCGCACCCCGGCGGGCTCGGCGGCCTGGTTGCGGGTCGAGTCGTTCCGTCGGTTCCTGGCGGAGTCAGAGGCGTACCACGCCGAGGAGGCGGCCAAGCGCGGGGTGCTGCGGGAGTACACCGCCTGGGCGGTGGCAGTGGGCGAGATCGACCGGTGGCGGCGCGCGGTCTCGAGCGCTTCGATCGCGCCCGAGACGGCCGGGTTGTCGTACGCCTTCATGGCCCCGCTGTTGCTGTCGTCCACCACCTCGGCGGCGACCGCCCCGTCGTCGAGCGGCAGCGGCGGCGGAGGCGGCTTCGGTGGGGGATCGGTCGGCGGCGGGGCCGGCGGGGGCGGCGGCGGTAGCTGGTGAGGCGACCCGAGGCCACCCAAACCGGCGTCGAACCTTGCCGGTCCTCGCGCAAGACCGACGCCGGAACGGGTTGTCGCCGGGCGACCGCTCAGTCCGTTGCGATCGCCTGGAGGACGTCGAGCTTGGCGGCCCGGCGGGCGGGGCGGACCGCCGCGACCACCCCGACGATGGCGCCGAGCGCCACCACCACGCCGAGCTGCCCCGCCGGGACGGCGAACGCCCCCAGTCCCTCGGCGGCCTCGATCGTCTTCACCATCGCCCAGCCCAGGAACGTCCCCAGGCCGAGCCCGCCGACGGTGCCGAACAGGGCCACCACCAGCGCCTCGCCGCGCACCATGCTGCGGAGCTGCCGCCGGCTCTGGCCCACGGCCCGGAGCAATCCCAGCTCCCGGGTGCGCTCGTGGATCGACAGCGACAGCGTGTTGGCGATGCCCATGAGGGCGATCACGATGGCCATGGCCAGCAGCACGTAGATGATGCTGAGCATCTGGTCGATCTGGCCGGCGACCGAGTCGACGTACTCCTGGCGGTCCTGCACGTCGGGCGCCCCGAACCGGTCGGCGACCGGCTGGATGGCGGCCTCCCCGTCGGCGGTCGAGACACCGTCGGCCAGGTCGACGAGCAGCACGACGTCGCTCGCCCGGGTCGCGGCATGCGGTTGGTACGCCGCCTTGGGCAGGACCACGCTGTCCACCAGCTCGTCGCTGTCGAAGATCGCCCCGACGGTGAGCTGGTCGCGGGCCCCGTCCGAGTACGACACGGGCACCGGGTCGCCCATGGCGAGGCCGTTGTCCGAGGCGTAGTCGGCGAACAGCGCCACCTCCCGGTCGCCGAGGTCGTCGATGGAGCCCTGGGAGACGTCCAGGTCGAGGACCCGCCGGAACGACGCCGGGTCGATGACCGAGGCCACGGTGTCGTCGCCGTCCACCACCATGGGCGCGAGCCCCAACCCGGTGGCCACCTCGACCTCGGGGATGCCTCCGACGGCGGGTTCCAGCTCTGGGGCGAGCCCGGCGCCGCTGAAGTCCGTCTGCGCGATCACGAGGTCGCCCGCGAACTGCTGCGACACGGTGTCGTCGATCGACTGCTTCACCGACGCCGCCACCACGGTGAACAGCGTGACGACGGCGACGCCGACCATCAGCGCCGACGCGGTTCCGGCGGTACGGCGGGGGTTGCGTATGGCGTTGCGCCGGGCCAGCTTGCCGCTCACGCCGCGGCGGAGGGCCAGGGGGGCACCCACCGCACCGGCGACGGGGCGGGCGACCACGGGGCCGAGAAGCACGAACCCGACCACCACCAGGAGCGCACCCAGCCCGGTCATGGGCAGCGAACCATCGCCGGCGGTGCCGCCGACGGTTGCGGCGATGCCGGCGCCGGCGACGACCACGCCGACGAGGCCGCGCAGCCACGAGGCGCCGGACCGGTCGACGGCGACGTCCCGCAGGGCGGCCAGGGGTGCGACGCGCGAGGCCTTGACGGCCGGGGCGACGCTGGCGACCAGCGTGACGACCACGCCGACGACGGCGGACAGCACGAGGGCCGACATCTCCACCGCCGGGGCGGTGCCGGCCACTGCGAACCCGACCGACTCGGTGAGCGCGCTCAGTCCGGCGGCGAGGCCGACGCCGGCCGCCACACCGGTGGCCGACGCCAGCACGCCCACGACGAGCGCCTCGACGACCGTGGAGGTGAGCACCTGCCGGCGCGACGCTCCCAGGGCCCGCAGCAGGGCGGAGTCCCGGGTGCGTTGGGCCACCAGGATCGAGAAGGTGTTGTAGATGCTGAACGTGGCGACCACCAGGGCGATCCCGGCGAACACCAGCAGGAACGCCTCGAAGAACCCGAGGAAGTCGCTCTCGAGGTCGGCCTGTTGCTCGTCGGTGAGCGCAGCCCCGGTGAGGGCCTCCGAGCCGTCGGGCAGGACCGGCGCCAGCCGGTCGACCAGCGCCTGCTGGCTCACGCCATCGTCGGCCGCCACCAGCACGTCGGAGATCCGGCCGGGCTCCGGCAACAGGATCTCCTGGGCGAACCCGGTGGTGAAGGCCGCGTAGGTCTGCGGGCCCGCGCTGTCGGCGTCACCGAAGGTGGCGACGCCGACGACGGTCACCTCGATGGGCTGGGGCGTGCGGATGGTGGTGGTGTCGCCCACCGCCAGGTCGCCCTCGTCGGCCGAGGCCTGGTCGATGACCACCTCGGCGGGCGCCTCGGGCGCACGGCCGTCGGCGATCCGCCAGGGGTTGATGTCCGGATCGGTGATCCAGTT
The DNA here is from genome assembly GCA_050744525.1 of Acidimicrobiales bacterium. Classification (GTDB taxonomy): domain Bacteria; phylum Actinomycetota; class Acidimicrobiia; order Acidimicrobiales; family VFJN01; genus DASQUK01. The sequence goes on from JBOGHG010000282.1 coordinate 4,107, forward strand.
GCCGGCCTGTGTGGGGGGACCGTTGCCCCCGAGGGGATCGCCGTCGGATCCCACGATCTGACCGATGCCGTCGATCTCGGGGACCGCCGCGGCGACACCGTCGACGGCGGCGACGTCGTCGACGATCGAGGCGTCGAGCAGCCCCCGCTCGGTGACGTCGTCATCGCCGACCTCGGTGCTGCTCCGCACCACGGCGTCGGTACCGGCGTTGGCCTCGCTGAACACGTCGCCGAAGCCGGTCTCCATCGTGTCGCCGAGCACGAGGGTGCCCGACAGGAACGCCACGCCCAGCACCACGGCCGAGCTGGTGGCGAGCAGGCGCCGCTTGTGGGCGCCGATGCTCTTGAGCGTCGTCTTCCACATGAGGATCAGCTCCCGAACCGCTTCAAGCGCTCGAGGACGCGCTCGGCGGTGGGGGCGGCCATCTGGTCGACGACGCGGCCGTCGGCCAGGAACACGACGGCGTCGGCGTGGGCCGCCGCCACCGGGTCGTGCGTGACCGTGACGATGGTCTGGCCGAGCTCGTCGACGGCCCGGCGCATGAAGGCGAGGATCTCCCCGCCGCTGCGGGAGTCGAGGTTGCCGGTGGGCTCGTCGGCGAAGATCACCGAGGGCCGGCTGGCCAGCGCCCGGGCCACGGCCACGCGCTGCTGCTGCCCACCCGACAGCTCGGCGGGCC
>JBOGHG010000283.1:0-4778 GCA_050744525.1 Acidimicrobiales bacterium
CGCACACGGCTCCGGAGGCCGATGCTCTATCCCCTGAGCTACGAGGGCAGGAGGGGACAGGGTAGCGCCCACCCGCTTCTCCGCCGAACCGGCCGCACGTCGTGACCCGGTCCGGGCATGCGCCTCGCAGGCGCGGTGACCGGAGTCAGCGAACACGACGCGCCGGGCAACGCGTGCGGGCCCGGCGGGTCGTGTCGCTACGATCGATCCACCCCGTCCCTCAACGACGATCCGGTGGACCATGATCCGCGACGTCCTCGAAGCGTCCCTGCGCAGCGCCCTCGACAAGGTGGGTCTCGATCCGCCGGGCAGCATCACGCTCGAACGCCCGGCGCGGCGGGAGCACGGGGACTGGTCGAGCAACGTCGCCCTCGCCACCGCCAAGGCGGCGGGGCGCAATCCCCGCGAGCTGGCGACCCGGATCGCCGAGGTGCTCGACGCCGATCCGTCCGCCCACGTCGAGCGTGTCGAGATCGCCGGTCCCGGCTTCGTCAACTTCCACCTGGCGCCCACCTGGCTGCACGACGTGCTCCGCGAGGTGGTCGACGCCGGCGAGGACGAGTACGCCCGCCCCGGCTTCGGCGCCGGGGAGCGGGTGCAGGTCGAGTTCGTGTCCGCCAACCCCACCGGGCCCATCCACGTGGGCAACGGGTGGTTCGCCTCCTACGGCGATTCGTTGGCCCGGCTGCTCGCCCGCTGCGGCTACGACGTCAGCCGCGAGTACTACGTCAACGACACGGGCGGGCAGATCCATCGCCTGGGCGCGAGCGTGCTGGCGCGGCGCGCCGGGGTGCCGGTCCCCGAGGGCGGATACCCGAGCGGGTTCGTGAAGGGACTGGCCAGCGCCTACGACGGGCCCGACGACGTCGACCAGGCCGGGCGCTGGGCGGCCGAGCACATCCTGGACTTCATCAGGAACCAGATGGCCTCGGTCAACATCGGTTTCGACGAGTGGTTCAGCGCGGCCTCGATCCAGGAGAGCGACGCCGTCGTCGAGACCATCGCCGAGCTGCAGGACCGGGGGCTGGTCTGGGAGGAGGACGGCGCCCTCTGGCTCAACACCTCCTCCCACGGCGACCCCCGGGGGAAGCGGGTGCTCCGCAAGTCGGCCGACCAGGGCGGGGACTACACCTACCTGGCCGGCGACCTCGCCTACCACCGCAACAAGTTCGTGGTGCGGGGCTTCGACCGGGTGATCGACGTGTGGGGCGCCGACCACCAGGGCCAGGTGTCGAGCCTGACCGCGGGGGTCGAGGCCCTCGGCGTCGAGAAGGGCCGGCTGGAGGTGCGCATCGGCCAGATGGTCTCGCTGGCCAGCGGGCGCATCGGCAAGCGGCTGGGCAACGCCGTCGACCTCGACGACCTGGTCGACGAGATCGGCGCCGACGTCACGCGCCTGCTGTCGCTGGTCAGCTCCATCGACCAGTCGCCCACCATCGAGCTCGACAAGGTGCGCGCCGAGTCCAAGGAATCGCCCGTCTACTACGTCCAGTACGCCAACGCCCGGATCCACTCCATCCGCAAGAAGGCGGACGAGTTGGGCGTGGCCCGGGAGCCGCTGGTCGACGTCGACCTGGCGCCCCTCACCCACGAGCGCGAGCTCGACCTGCTGCGTACGCTGTCCACGCTGCCCGAGGTGGTGGAGCTGGCCTGTGTCGAGCGGGCGCCCCACAAGGTGACCGCCTGGGTGCGCGAACTGGCCGACCGCTTCCACGGCTTCTACCACGACTGCCGCGTGCTGGGTGACGACGTGCCACCCGAGGCCACCCAGGCCCGCCTGTGGCTGGTCGAGTCCACCCGGATCGGCCTCGCCATCGGCCTCGACCTCCTGGGCGTCACGGCCCCGGAGTCGATGTGAGCCGCCTGCCCGAGATTCCTGCCGCGGATCTGGTGCCCCTCGCCACCGAAACCGCGGCAGGTTTCGAGGAGGCCACCGATCCGCTCCCCCGGCGCCTGCTGCCCGACTCGGCCGAGGTGCTGGCCGACGGGTCGCTGGCCATCGCCGGGTGCGCCGCCGCCGATCTCGCCGCCGAGTTCGGCACCCCGCTGTTCGTCTACGACGAGGACCACCTCCGCGCCCGGTGCCGCGAGGCGGTGGCGGCCTTCGGCGACGGGGTGTCCTACGCCACCAAGGCGTTCCTGTGCCTGGCCATGGCCCGCCTGGTCCACGAGGAGGGCATGCACCTCGACGTGGCCACCGGCGGCGAGATGCACGTGGCGCTGGCGGCCGGCGTGCCGCCCGACCGGCTGGTCCTGCACGGCAACAACAAGAGCGGGGACGAGCTCCGGCGGGCCCGGGAGGTTGGCGTCGGCCGCACCGTGGTCGACAGCTTCGACGAGCTCGATCGGCTCGACCGGCTCCACGCCGCCGATGGGCTGGCGCCCCGCGTGCTGGTCCGGGCGACGCCCGGGGTCGAGGCCCACACGCATGAGTTCGTGCGCACCGGGCAGATCGACTCGAAGTTCGGCTTCGGCGTGGCCTCGGACGACCTGGCCAAGGCGGTCGAGCGGGCCCTGGGCTCGCCGGCGGTCGAGCTGGTGGGCGTCCACGCCCACATCGGCAGCCAGGTGTTCGTGGCCGACTTCTTCCACCAGGCCATCGAGGTCATCGCCCCGTGGGTGCGCGACCTCGACCTGCCCGAGCTGTCGATCGGCGGTGGGCTCGGCGTCCCCTACGTGGTGGGCGAGGACGCTCCCTCGATCACCGAGTGGGGGCGCACGGTGCTCGACGCCTGCCGCGGCGCCGGCATCCGCAGCCGGGTGACCGCCGAACCCGGCCGGGCCATCGCCGCCCGGGCGGCCGTCACCCTGTACACGGTCGGGACCATCAAGGACATCCCGGGCGTGCGCACGTACGTGGGGGTCGACGGCGGCATGAGCGACAACCCCCGCCCGGTGCTCTACGGCAGCGGCTACGAGGCGTTCCTACCCCGGGCCGTCGATGCCCCCCGCCCGTGGACCGCGACGATCGTGGGCAAGCACTGCGAATCGGGGGACATGTTGGTGCGCGACGCCCGGCTGCCTGACGGTGTACGCGTCGGTGACCTGCTGGCGACACCGGTCACCGGGGCCTACGGCCACTCCATGGGGTCGAACTACAACAAGGTCACGCGCCCCGCCGTGGTGTTCGCGTCGGGCGGTGACGCCCGCCTGGTCGTGCGCCGCGAGACCGAGGACGACCTGCTCCGTTACGACCTGTGACCCGGCTGTTGGCGCCTGGCGCCCGCTCCAGCCCCGACCTGCGCCGTTACCTCGCGTGTACCGCACGAAATGACGCCGGAATCGGGGGGTGGTGGCCCGCGCCCCTACGATGGCCCTCCCATGACCGTGCTTCCTCGGGGGCTGCGCCCCCGCACCCCATCGTCGCCCGGCTCCCTGGCGGTCGCTCGGTCGACGGGTCATGGGCTGGGCCCATGACCGTGCTTCCTCGGGGGCTGCGCCCCCGCACCCCATCGTCGCCCGGCTCCCTGGCGGTCGCTCGGTCGACGGGTCATGGGCTGGGCCCATGACCGTTCCTCCTCGGGGGCTGCGCCCATGACCCCCGAACCCGTGCGAGTCGGACTCCTCGGTTGCGGCAACGTGGGGGCCGCGCTCGTCGAGCTGATCCGCACCCGGGGCGACGACATCGCCGCCCGCACCGGCCTCGCCCTCGAGGTGGCACGGGTCGCCGTCCGCAGCACCACCAAGGAGCGCTCGGCGGCGCTACCGGAGGGCGTGCTCACCCACGACGCCGCCGGCGTGGTCACCGATCCGGCCATCGACGTGGTCGTGGAGGTCATCGGCGGGATCGAGCCCGCCCGGGAGCTGACGCTGGACGCCATCAAGGCCGGCAAGCCGGTGATCACCGCCAACAAGGAGCTGCTCGCCAATGCCGGTGCCGAGCTGTTCGCGGCGGCCGATCACGCCGGCGTCGACCTGCTGTTCGAGGCCGCGGTCGCTGGCGGCATTCCCGTGATCCGGCCGCTGCGGGAGTCGCTGGCGGGCGAACGCATCGACCGGGTGATGGGCATCGTCAACGGCACGACCAACTACATCCTCACCCGCATGACCGAGGCCGGCGCGTCCTACGCCGATGCCCTGAGCGAGGCGCAGAGCCTGGGCTATGCCGAGCGCGATCCAACCGCCGACGTCGAGGGCTACGACGCCGCCGCCAAGGCGGCGATCATCGCTTCGATCGCCTTCGGGGTGCGGGTGGTGGCCGGCGACGTGACCAACGAGGGCATCGCCCACATCACCCGGGCCGACATCGACTACGCCGCCAAGATGGGCTACGTCATCAAGCTGCTGGCCATCGCCGAGCAGCGGGACGTGGCCGAGGTGGGAGTGCGGGTACACCCGGCGATGGTGCCCGCCGAGCACCCGCTCGCCTCGGTGCGCGAGAGCTTCAACGCCGTGTTCGTCGAGGGCGCGGCCGTGGGCGATCTCATGTTCTACGGCCGCGGCGCCGGCGGCTTCCCTACGGCCAGCGCCGTGCTGGGCGACCTGATCGACGCCGCCGTCAACCGCGCCCGGGGCAGCCACGCCAGCATCGGCGTGCTGGGCAAGGCCCGGATCCGCCCCATCGACGAGGTCGAGACCGCCTACTACCTCAACATCGATGTCTTCGACCGTCCCGGCGTCCTGGCCGCGGTCGCCGGGGTGTTCGGGGCCCATGGAGTGTCGATCCGCTCGATGGAGCAGGAGGGTCTGGGCGACGAGGCCCGCCTGGTGTTCATCACGCACATCGCCCGGGAGGCCGCCATGCAGGCCACCGTGCGGGACCTCCACCACCTGGACGC
>JBOGHG010000284.1:0-4777 GCA_050744525.1 Acidimicrobiales bacterium
CTCAGTCGTGCCGAACGCCAGTGCAAGCTCTAGTCCGCTGGCCGACGGAATCGTCGCTATCGCTTTCTCCGCTTCAACGACCTGACCGGCTGGTCGGTCGTCGCCGCAGGCAGCAAACAGCGCCAACGGCAACAGCCACTCGGCGGACCTCACACAGCTTGGACGTCGGAGCCCAGAGCTTGGTTCCACGTCCGCACAGATTGCGCGAACCGCGTGCACCCCGCTCGGTCAGCGGGCAGCCGCAGAACGCCGCGCACGCCGGGCGGCAGAATTGGGCCTAGTCGTCGCCAAAGACCGTTGTTCCCTGGCGTCGAGCGCGTATCCAGATCACGACGAGCCCGATCCCGCCCAAGGCGGCACCGACGAGAGCCGCCCGCACAATGGCAACACCAGAAGGATGGCAACACCAGCGCCAACGCCGCCGGCAACAATGACCACGGCCAACGCCAGCTCGAAGCGACCCAACGCGTCCCCAACGCGGTAGATCCAATCTCCCCACTCGTCGACGTCGAAGCGCACCGGCGCATAATGCCCGCTGCGAGCGGACCCTCGCCTGCCGAATCGCCAGTACGGAACGCCGGGGCGGTTCACAACACAGAACGACGGGGCGCGGGATCGGTTATGCGGCTAGTGGCGCTCGACCATTGTGAGATGCGTCGGCTGGTAGAGCCCCACGTCGCCCCGCCTCGGTGGCGTCCGTCCGCTGGTGTAAATGACGACGGGCGTAGGTTCCTTCGAAGAGCTACGAACTCACGAAAGGACCTACACCCGTGTCGAAGCGAGTATCGCCCACGGCGCGCCTGCGTGCCGACATCGATGAGCTGTTCAGCTCCGACCGCGAGCTGTCCTCGATCCTCGAGGACGTCGCCCGGCTCAGCGTGCGCCTCATGATGCAGGTCGCTGTCGAGGCCGAAGTCGACGAGTTCCTCGGTCGTGTCCGTTACGAGCGGCGCGACGACGAGGACCGGCCGGTGAGCGCCATCACGGCTGGCAGCCGCCGACGGCGGTGAAGACCACGATGGGCCCCGTTGAGCTGCAACGCCCGAAGCTGCGCGGCACCGACGAGGCGTTCTGCTCCCGGCTGTTCGGTGCCGGCGTGACCCGCACCAACGCGCTGGAGTCACTGGTCATCTCCGGTTGGGTGCGTGGCCTGTCCGACCGCGACATCGAGGCTGCCCTGGCCGAGGTGCTCGGAGCGGAAGCGGCGCTGTCGAAGTCGACCGTGTCCCGGATCTGCCAGCGCATCCGGACCGAGTTCGAGACCTGGCACACCCGGGACCTGTCCGGCGTGCGGCTCGACTACCTGTTCCTCGACGGCTCCCACTTCAAGATGCACCCGGGCGCGCCGGCCGAGCCGGTGCTGGCTGCGTGGGGCATCGACACCGACGGCCGCCCCGTGTTCGTGGGCCTCGCGCCAGCGAGCTCGGAGTCGACCGACGCGTGGGACGACTTCCTCGCCGATCTCGTCGCCCGTGGTCTGCGGCCACCGTTGCTGGGCATCAGCGACGGCGCCCCCGGTCTCTGTGGCGCGTTCGATCGAACGTTCCGCACCAGCCTGCGGCAGCGCTGTCTCGTGCACCGCTGCCGGAACGTGATCGCCAAGGTGTCCAGGCACGACCAGAACGAGGTGAAGGCCGACTTCTGGACCATCTTCGACGTCGGCGACGCCGAGCCCGGCGACGCTGCGATCGCGGTCGCCACCCGGCAGGCCGGCGAGTTCGCGGCCAAGTGGAAGAGCCGCTACCCGTCCGCGGTGGCGTGCGTCACCGACGACCTCGCGTCGCTGACGGTGCACCTGCGGTTCCCTGCCGAGCACTGGAAGCGCATCCGGCACTCGAACTTCATCGAACGCACCTTCGGAGAGACCCGCCGCCGCGTGAAGGTCATCGGCAGGCTCCCCGGCGAGACCTCGTGCCTGTCGCTGGTGTGGGCCGTGCTCGACCGAGCCAGCCACGGCTGGCGCGGCCTCACCATGACCCCCAAGGGACTGCGGCTCCTGCAGGACCTGCGCCGCCAGCTACTCCACCCACCCACCCCCCAGGAGGTCAACAGCGAGACCGTCACAGCCGCCGCGTAACATCATCCAGGAGCCTGCGCCCCGAGCCATTTACACCGCTCCTGGGACGCCACCGGAGCCGCCTCCAGGAAGCCGGATCATCGTTACTGACCCCCAGCGCGCGTTCTCGATGGCCGAGCACTGAACACCGATCTCCGCGAGTCGGCGAATCTCGGCCTCGAGGTCATCGCACATGGAGTACAGCTGCGCGCCTCCCACATCTGACGGGTGCACCGCGGCCTCGGCAGGTGGCAGGTCAAAGATCAACCAGCCGCCGCCCGCGTCGAGATGTTCGAGTCTCAAGACGCGGTCGAGAAAGGCGCGGTCGGCGTCCGCGTCCGTGCTGAAGAGGACGACGTGGGAACCGAAGATCATCTGTCGAGTCTGCTTCCCATGCATACGTCCGTCGAGTCCCGAGCGGCAGATCTGGCGCGACCGCTGTCCTACTGTTCGACCATGCCGCTGGTTCCGCTGTCGGGTACGCAGTTATGGGCACCCCTCCTCGTACTGCTCGACCTCGGGAGAGGTCCCCGCCCGAATGCGCGAAACCGTCCCACCGACTCAAGGACGAAGCCCCTTGCGTGACCGCTGTCTGTGGCAGGGCGGACGAGCATTCGGCGGACGGCAGGGTGGATTTCGCGACACTGCTGTTAAAGAAGCGGTTGTTGTCGTCGCCGGTGGCGTTCGGCAACACGCTGAGCGAGCACCGCCTACCCGCGCTCCTTCGCGGCCGCGTCGCGCTCGGCCTCGTACTTCGCTGTCGACATCTCCACCGCCTTGAGGTTGCTCTCGGCGAGCTCGGGCCGGCGGGCCCGGGCCCGCGCCTTGGCGTCGAGGGTCGGCGTCGCCTGTCCCTGGAACCGCGGCGCGACATGGCGGGCGAACAACTCGTAGCTGCGCCACTTCGCGGCAGGCGGTGCCCAGTCGTGTGCGAGCTGCAGGTACGAGCCGAAGCCACCGTTCGACTGCTTGGCCAGTCGCTCGATCTGCTCGACCGCCTCGTCGGGAGTGCCGATCGTGCCCAGTCCCGACTCGTTCACGAAGTCGATGAACTCGCGGACGCTCGTGCCCTCGCCGACGGACATCTGAGGGAAGGCGGCCGTGTGCTGGAAGTAGTCGAACCACGCGGCGATGCCGTGCTCGACGTCGCGGTAGGCCTGCTCGCGCGTGTCCGCGAGGTGCATGAGCCCCACGAGCCGCCAGGCGTCCCGGTCCACGGAGACGCCGTAGTGGGCAGCCCGCTCCTCCATCACGTCCCAGTGCAGCGCGAGCACGTCGAAGCCCGCGGCGGTCGTCGCGCCGACCGACAGAAGGCCGAGGCCGTACCGGCCAGCGAGCCTCGGCCCCGACGGCGACGCGACCGCCGCGATGGCGATCTCGGGGTGCGGATGGGTGTAGGGCCGGAGGTGGAGTCGGGCGTCTCGTAGAGACCAGCGACCGTTCTCGAACGAGACGGGATCGTCGCTGCGCATGAGCCTGACGATGACGTCGACGGCGTCCTCGAGGAGCTCGCGAGTCTGCGGCATGTCAAGGCCGATCATCTCCGCGTCGCTGGGCAGCGCCCCGGGCCCGAGCCCGAGCATGAACCGCCCGCGTGTCATGTGGTCGAGCTGCACCGCACGCTCCGCCACCCAGAGGGGGTTGTGGTAGCTGGCGCTCACGACCCCCGTGCCGAGCTTGATGTGGTTGGTGCGCTCGGCGGCGGCGGCGATGAAGATCTCCGGCGAGGCGATGATCTCGGTGCCGGCCGAGTGGTGCTCGCCGATCCACGCCTCGTCGAACCCCAGCCGATCGAGGTGCTCGATCAGCTCCAGGTCGTTGTGCAGCAGCACCGTCGGGTTCTCACCCGCCGGGTGGAACGGCGCCATGAAGATGCCGAAGCGCATACGAGCCATCTGGACACCTCGAGCTCGGCCGGTCCTTAGGCTGAGGACCGATCGCGCCGATCGTACCCGTGAGGAGGCGGCCGGGTGATGAGAAGCTGTCGCGCATGCCCGAGTCGCCGAAGGCGGATCTCCACCGGTGTCTCCAGGCTGCGCGCGACGCGCTGCTGTAGAAGCTGGACGGCCTCTCGGAGTACGACGTCTGCCGCCCGATGGTCCCGACCGGCACGAACCTCCTGCGGCTCGTCCAGCACGTCGCGAGCGTCGAGTTCGGCTACTTCGGCGAAACGTTCGGCCGCGCGCACGACGAGCCCCTGCCGTGGTTCGAGCCCGGGTCAGGACGCGTTTGCCTCGATCGCGTCCAGGTCCCGGACCGCGTACCGGTGGTGGTACCACTCCTCGTTCAGAGGCGCGGGATCGGCAGTTATGGCTGGTCGCGGAGAATCCATCGCCCCAGCCGCGTGCGAATGAGCCAGCGGCCGAACCACCAGTCAGGCTCGGGGTACTCCTGCCAGGTTGGGCCGTGGCCCGTGAGGCAGTACGAGCACAACTCTTGGTCGGTGTGCCGCACGGGCATCATCCCGACGTTGCCTCGCGGCAGCGGGCGTCCACAGCGCGAGCACGGCATCGCGGCCTCGGCATGAGTTTGTCGACGGTCGACTCCTCGGATGGGCCGGCATCCTCGGCGGCAACCGACGACTCAGGAAGGCGCTCGAAGAGGCCGCAGTCGGCTGAGAGCGCCGTTGGCACGGGCGCTGAGCGGGCGTCAGATCCGGTCTCCGAGCGCCAGGTGCTTGTGGGCCTCGCGGGCCCGCTCGTCGGCGGCCGAGGCGCCGTA
>JBOGHG010000285.1:0-4772 GCA_050744525.1 Acidimicrobiales bacterium
CGGGCTACGACGTCGTGGTCGACGGCGCCGACAACTTCCCCGTTCGCTACCTGCTCAACGACGCCGCGCTGAAGCTCGGGATCCCCGTGGTGCACGGCTCGATCTTCCGGTTCGAGGGCCAGGTCACGGTTTTCAAGCCCCACGACGGGCCCTGCTACCGCTGCTTCCTCCCCGAGCCCCCGCCCGCCGAGCTGGCCCCATCCTGCGCCGAGGCCGGGGTGCTGGGCGTGCTGCCCGGCATCGTGGGATCGATCCAGGCGGTCGAGGCGATCAAGCTCATACTCGGCGTCGGGGAAGACCTTTCGGGCCGGCTGCTGGCGTACGACTCGCTGGACGAGTCGTTCCGCACCTACCGGATGGTGCGTGACCCCGAGTGCCCCACCTGCTCGATCGATCCCGAGCGCATCGTGATCGCCGAGTACGACGAGCTCTGCATGCCGCATCCCATCGCCCCGCCGGCGGCGGGTTGATCAACCGCGTCCGTTCTTGCTCGCCATGGGCGCGGAGTCCATTCCGGTCGTGGTTGACGGCCGCTCACGGTTCGAGCATCATCCCGCCGCCGGGGTACCCCGCGGGCACACGGGCTCTCAACGAGGAGCCGCCGACGAAGGTACCTAGCCGGCAGGGGGGCACGATGTCATTCAGTCTGTCGTGGCGACGCCTCGCGGTCGCTTTAGTCCTGCTCATGGTGGCACTGGGTGTGTTCGGGTTCAGGGCTCTACCTGGTGCCGATGCCCAAGAACCGGTTTCGGCTACGTTCGTCTTCAGCGGTATCCCGATGGCCGTCAGCAACGGCCATGCCAGTCTGGGGGAGGGCAGCGATGCCGGCATCTTGGGCATCGCGTGCACCGGGGCGTCTCCTCGCGGCGGCGGACCGCCGGTCCCCGGGCAGGTGGTGACCGAGCTGGGGGCCGCGGACACCCGACTGCGGATCATGCGGAACGACGGGGTGCCGATCACGGGGACCGTGCAGATCAACTGCGCTGTCGAGGTCATAGTCACACCAGTGGGTGAGGGGGCAGTCGAACGGCTCAGGGACGCCGCGACCGCCGGGTAGCGCGCGACCAATCGAGGAGGCCGGGGGCGCAACGCCCCCTTTGAACCACGCCATGAAGGAGGGCCGCCCGACAAGTTCGGGCGGCCCTCGTCGGCTCCGCGTTCGGCCCCGCGGTGTGAGCACGTGACTGGCCAGTGCGTCGCACCCCCCGAGTACGATCGGTCGCTTGCCGCACGACATGGTCGTCATCGAGTAGGCCCTGGTAGCGAAGGATCCCAGAATGAAACAAGTCGTCCGACGGGTGATCGATCGGCGAGGTCGGGTCCAGGTGCTCGACCTTCCCGAACCGCACCTCGGTGCCGACCAGGTCCTCGTGCAGACCCATTACTCCTTGATCAGCTCGGGCACCGAGACGACGACGCTGTCGAAGACCCCGGTCGAGCTGGCCAAGCAGACGCTCGCCGATCCGTGGATGCGCAACGTCGTGAAGCAGACGGTGTTCTCCACCGGCCCGGCCCAGACGGTTCGGCGGGTCTGGCACGAGATGGTCACGCCGCGCGAGATCGGCTACAGCGGCGCCGGCACGGTCCTCGCCCTCGGCGACAACGTCGAGGGGTTCAAGATCGGCCAAACCGTGGCCTACGCCGCGACCGGGCACGCCGAGATCGCGGCCCCGGTCATCAATCACGTCGTGCCGGTCCCCGACGACGTCGACCTGCGGCACGCGGCGTTCGTCACGGTGGGCGGGATCGCCATACAGGCGCTGCGCCGTGCAGATCTGCAGTTCGGTGAGACCGTGGCCGTCTACGGCCTCGGGCTCGTCGGCCAGCTGTGCACCCAGATCGCCCTCGCCGCCGGCTGCGTGGTGGTCGGCATCGACATCAATCCCCGGGCCAACGAGCTGGCCCGGTCAGCGGGGGCATCCCTGGTCGCCGACCCTCGCGATCCCGAGTGGAAGCGACGGCTCACCGACTTCACCGACAAGCACGGTGTCGATGCCACGATCGTGTGCGCCAGCTCGGATTCACCCGAGATCATCAACTCGTCGATGGAGATCACTCGTCGCCAGGGGCGCGTCGTGCTCGTCGGCTACGTGCGTCTCGACATCCACCCCAAGAACTTCCTCCACCGGGAGATCGACCTGCGGTACTCGCGGGCCTACGGCCCGGGCAGCTACCACACGGGCTACGAGAAGGGCCGGCTCGACTACCCCTTCGGCTACGTCCGCTGGACCGAGAAGCGCAACCTGGCCGAGTTCGTGCGGCTCGTCTCATCCGGCTCCGTGTCGCTGGAACCGCTCATCGCCCGCGTCTACGACCTCGACAACGCCCAGGACGCTTTCGACGCCATCCGGAACCGCGAGCTCCCCGGGATCGCGGCGCTCATCCGTTACGGCACCGAAGAACCCGACCGCAGTCGTACGAGGCGCATTCATTCCCGGCCCCGCAAGGACGGAGCGGTGGGCATCGCCCTGGTCGGACTGGGCAACCACATGCTGGCCACCCACCTGCCGAACCTGAGGGCCATGCCGGGCGTGGAGATCCGGGGGATCGCCTCGGCCACGGCGCGGAACGCAGCCACCGTCGCGGACAAGGTCGGCGCCGCCATGATCACAACCGACGTCGACGAACTCCTGGAGGATGCCGGGACCGACGGAGTGGTCATCGGATCCACGCAGCCCGAGCACTACGGGCACGTCTGCAGGGCGGTCGAGGCGGGCAAGGCGGTGTTCGTCGAGAAGCCGATGGTGACCCGCCTCCAGGACTTCCGCGATCTGCTGCGCCGCATGGAGGACGAGCCCGTGCTCCTCACGGTCGGCCTGAACCGCCGCTACTCGCCGATGGTCCAACGGCTGCGCGAGGCCGCCGGCGGCCCGATCGACTCCGTCGACTACTCGGTTACCCGCCCGTTCGTGCCGCCGGACCACTGGTCGCTTGACCCGATCGACGGAGGCGGGCGGCTGATCAGCGAGGGAGAGCACTTCCTCGACCTGTGCCACCTCCTCATCGACCGGCCGCCGCTGTCCGTCTATGCCCGGGCGCTGGGGAAGCCGCCCGACGACGTGCGGACCCTGTGCAACTACGCGCTGACGGTCCACTACGAGGGCGCCGTCGCCAACGTCGTGTTCAACGAGAGCGGGGCGGTCGGCTACCCGCAGGAGAGGATCACGGTCCTGGCCAAGGGAAAGGTGGTCGCGCTCGACGACTTCGCCCACCTCTCGGTCCACGGCAAGCGCGTCCGCAAGCTCGGCGTGACGCTCGGCGCCTCCATGGGGCACAAGGAGGAGCTCACGCAGTTCGTCGCCGCGATCCGCGGTGAGGCGAACTCCCTGCTCTCCTGGGAGCAGGCGTCGCTGGCGACGCTGTGCGTCTTCGCGGCCCAGGAGAGCATTCGCACCGGCGAGGCCGTGGACCTGCCGGCGTTCCGGCAAGCCCAGATGACAACGCCGGATGTGGACGAGGACGAGGCGGCGACCGAATGAGCCCGGCGGACGTCGTCTCCCTCGGGCCTACTTGACCGCTCGCCAGAGGAACCAGCGCTCGAGGTATTTCTTGAGTGGACCTCGCGATACGGGATCGAAGAGATAGGTCTGCATCAATTCGAAGGGTGTCTTTGCTTGATTCCGAAACGTGAACAGCTCGTAGTCGAATGACTTGAACCCAAGTTCGATCGCCTGTGTCGCGACGTTCCTGGGGACTATCGGTCGCTCGTCCGGTGTGAAGCGCTTGAGGCGCAATGGCCCGTCGCCCATGAAGACTCGGTTTTGCACGCTCCACCCATTGGGGTCATAACCGATGACCCGACCTCCCGGAACGGTCACGCGGTGGCATTCCGCCAGGACCTTCGACTCGAGGCCCGGTAGGTGGTGGAGGAACGCCGCGGCCACGACCATGTCGAAGCTGTCGGATCGGAACGGGAGCCGCATCCCGTCGGCCTGCACGGCCGACACCGGGGCGTGGCGGAGCATCTCTGCCGAGATGTCGACGCAGGTGACCCGGGTTTCCGGTTGGTCCTTGATGAGGCGGCTGACCATGCCCGCCCCTCCGCCGACGTCGAGTATGCGCCCGTGTCCTGTCCAGCCGATCCAGTCGGCGATGCGCTCGCGGTCGAACGACGACAACGTCGCGTAGTCCTCGCTGCCTCGCCGATCCCAGTAGATCTTCTCTCGCTCGTAGTGGGTCGTCTCGGACGGCATGGGACGACATGCTAAGCGTGGCCAGCGGCGGTGAGAGAAGCGCGGCGCCTACAGGGAACCGATCCGTCACCAGTACCATCGGTCAATTGCGTCCCCCAGGGAGTCTCGTGCCAGTGGTCTCTCCAGCTCCGAACGACGCCGTCGCCCGCCGGTGACCGGCCGCCGGCTGTTCCAGACCGGGGTCCTGGTCGTGGGGCTGGCGGGGCTCGCCGTGGCCGTCGCCCGCACCTTGGACGACGCCCGGGACCAGGTCCTGCCGGCGCCGTCCGCCCTGGCCGCGGCCGCGGGGCTGTCGCTGGTTGCCATCCTCACCTCGGGCCGGGCCTGGGTGGCGCTCTTCCACAACACGCTGAACGATCGCGCCCACCGGCTCCGGTTCGAGGGCAACTACTACGTCTCCCAGCTGACCAAGTACCTCCCGGCCGGAGGTGCCGTGCAGGCGGCCAGTCAGGTCAGCATGGCCACGGCGGCGGGCGTGCCGCTCGGCCGGGTGGCGGTCGCGTTTCCCGTGTCGGCGGTCGGTTCGGTAGCGGCCGGGGCGACGATCGGGTCGGGCCTGGTCCTGGACTCCGACCTACC
>JBOGHG010000286.1:0-4767 GCA_050744525.1 Acidimicrobiales bacterium
GGCGCATCGTCGAGATCGGCAGCTTCCGGGGCCGGTCGACGATCGCCATCGCCCGCTCCGCACGGCCCCGGGTCGAGATCGTCGCCATCGACCCCCATGCCGGGAACGATCGGGGGCCGCAGGAGCTCGACGGGTTCGCGGGCGCGGCCGCCGAGGACCACGACGTCTTCCTCGACAACCTCGAGCGGGCGGGCGTGCGGGACCGGGTCACCTACGTGCGCCGTTTCAGCCACGAGGCGTTGAACGACGTGGCCGGGCCGGTCGACCTGCTGCACATCGATGGCGCCCACCGCTTGGGACCCGCGCGCCGCGACCTCCGCAGCTGGGGGGCCCGGGTGGCACCGGGGGGGTCGATGCTCGTCCACGATGCGTTCTCGTCGCTGGGTGTGACCGCGGCCATCGGCGCCGAGCTGCTGTTGTCGCCCCGATGGCGCTACGTCGGTCGCAGCAGGTCTCTCGCCGAGTACCGGCGGGAGCCGGTGGTCGGTCGGGCGCGGCTTCGCAACGTGGGTCGCCAGCTCTGCGAGCTGCCGTGGTTCGCCCGCAACCTCGCGATCAAGGCGCTGCTCGTGGCGCGGCTCGGCCGGCTCGCCCGGGCCCTGGGCCACGACGGCGAGACCTGGCCGTATTGACTCGACCCACGGTCCGCCTGCTCAAGCCGCCGTGGCCTCGGGTCGCGGGCTCCTGCGGAGCAGCCGGTCGCGCACGCTCCACCACGCCACCAGCGACATGGCCTCGCCGATGATGTGCCACGACAGCTTGGACACGCCGCGGACGCGGTCGTTGAAGGTGATGGGCACCTCGACGATGCGCGCCCCCAGGCAGTGCGCCCGGTAGGCGAGCTCGACCTGGAACGCGTAGCCGGTGGCTCGGGTCGCGCCGGCCGCGATGACCTTGAGAACCCCGCCGCGGTAGGCACGGAAGCCCGAGGTCGCGTCGCGGACGCCCAGCCCAAGCAACGTCGACGCGTAGATGTTCCCGCCGCGGGACAGCAACCGACGCACGGTCGGCCAGTCGGTGATGCTGCCGCCGGCGACGTACCGCGAGCCGATGACCACGTCGGCGCCGGCGTCCACCTGCCGCAGCAGCTCGGGCAGCATCGCCGGATCATGGGAGAAGTCGGCATCCATCTGGACGATGACGTCGTAGCCGCCGGCGAACCCCTGCGCGAGTCCAGCCCGGTAGGCAGCGGCCAGGCCGGTCTTCTCCGGCTGGACCAGCGTCTCGATCTGGCCCTCCTCGTCGCCGATCTGCTTGGCCAGCGCCGCGGTGCCGTCGGGGCTGCTGTCGTCCACGACCAGGATGTCCGCGTCGGGGACCGACCTGCGTACCTGGCGGAGGAGGTCGGCGATGTTCTCCACCTCCAGGTACGTCGGGATGATGATGAGGGTCCTCATGTCCAGTGTCGTGCCCCCGGGTCGAGCGTCGGGCGGGCAACCTACCTCGTTCGACCGCCCGGCTCAGAAGTCGTGACCGCCGGCCTAGCAGCGCCGGTAGAGCTCGAACAGGCCACGCCCGAAGTAGCCCTCGCCGTAGGACCCGACCAGGCAGAACTCCTCCTCGATCACCTCGTTGGGCTCGTTCGGCCCGAACTTCCGTGAGTCGTTGGCTTCGTCCCAGATGTCGTTGATGGACGAGAGGACGACCACGTCGGCCCGGCGCAGCTCGTCGGCCAAGCCCGAGTCCGCGGCGTTGGCGATGCCGGGATCCATCTCGATGTAGCGCGTCGCCGGCTCCAGCTCGGGCATCAGGTAATAGAGGTAGGCCTCGCTGTAGGGCGTCTTGCGGAGGTCACCGGTACCGACCACCAGGCTGTCGCCGGGCTGGGTGATGCCTTCGATGTCCGGCAGCATGGCGTAGACCGCGGCGACCGCTTCCGGGCGCCCGTAGTGGAAGACGCGGTCGCCGCGGCGCATGGTGCCCATCTCGATCGGGGCGACGCCGAAGCTCCGTCCCACGTAGTCGGCGTAGACGGCCCAGATGAAGGTGGGAACGAGGGCCAGGGTTGCGACGACCGGCACCGCGGCGGCGATGGCGGCGGTGCGGCGCCGGGCCCCGGTCGGCCGCCAGGCCCGTTGGGCCTCGATCACGGCGGCCGGCAGCAGGCCGAGCGGCACGCAGCTCACCCAGGCGAGGTGGGTCGAGTCCGCCCGCTGGATGGCCTGGGGGAGCAGCCCGACGCAGAACAGCGCCAGGACCAACAGGCGGCGGTCGCCCCGGCGCGTGGCCGCGACCCCGGCGGCGACGAGCGCGGCCGTGACCGCGAACAGGAGTCCGACCCACAGCGTGAGCTGGGCGGGACTGCCGGGCGCCGGCAACGGCCACGAGGGCTCGATGAGCGCCCCCACCCGTTGCAGGAACCCGTCGAAGTGGCTCCACGACGGCGGGAACGGCAGGCTGCGACCGGCGCGGAGCTCGAACACCGGGTCGAGGATCAGGCCCTCCACGACGTTGCCGACACCCGCCATGGCGACATGGGCCACGTAGGGCGACAGGCCGATTGCGAGACCGGCCGCCAACCGCAGCCGTGCGCTGCGATCCAGGCCCCACCACAGCGCCACCGCGGCGAGGCCGATGGCGGCGACGAGATCGGGCCGGTAGAGCAGGGCGAGGCCGCCGAGGACACCGGCGAGGCTGAACAGCCGCGACCGGCCCCGTGACGTCGGGGGGGCGGCGTGCGCGCTCAACGCGGCATGCAGCGCCCAGAGACCGAGCGCCAGGCCGCCGGGCCAGGCGAGCGCGACCAGGCCGGCGGGGGGCAGGAGCACGACCGCGGTCACGACCCCGCCGGTCGCCGCGACCCAGCGCCCCCAGGGGCGCACCAGCGCGAAGACGCCGAACACCACCCCGACCAGCTGCAGGTAGCCGACCACCCGCTCGGCGGCCAGCGTCGTGCCGAAGACCTCGAAGACGCCTGCCAGCACCCACAGGCTCCCGGGCCCGTAGAGGTGCAGGAAGTCCCGGTTCGGCACTTGGCCCTCCAGCACCAGCTCGGGGAAGACGAGCATGAAGCCCTCCTCCATGGGCGACCCCGGCGCCCGCCAGAGCTCGACGAGCGGGAGCACGCACGCCGCGGCGACGACGGCGATGGGGGCCAGTCGAGTCAGGACGCGGAGGAGGTTGCGGCGGCCCTGCGGGAGACGGGGATCGACCGTCGTCTCGGCGGCCGGTGCGGCCATCAGTGCCGTTCCATCTGTCCCGGCATCAATCACGGGCTGCGTACGTCACCAACCGCTCCGGGGCCGGGGGCGCCACGGCCGTCGCGCTCTCTGGTGACAGGTGGCGGCGGCCGGCGAGGAACGCCAGCCCGTAGGCCACGGCCACCACGATCAGCAGGTTGCGGTAGCCGGTGATGAGCGCGGCGTACTCCAGCAGGCCGCCCACCATGGCGCCGACGAGGTTGGCGCCGAACGCCATCGTGGAGCTCGACGTGTCCTTGAAGCGCTGGGTGAAGACCAGGTTGGCCGTGAAGATGGGGAAGAAGGCCAGCGTCGTGGCCGCGAGGAAGCGGGGCACCAGGTCGAGGTCGAGAAGCCGGTCGGGCGGGATCAGCCAGGCGAGCGCCAGCGCGACCAGCAAGACGCCGTAGAGCCGCGCCGGCCGCCGGAAGCTCACCCGCCGGGAGATCGCCACCGCCACGAGCACGCTCCCCAGCACGCCGAGGAAGACGAGGGCGTTGACCAGCCAGGTGGTGCCGAACAGGAGGGCGAACTGCACGACGCTCTTGGTCTCCAGCAGCATGAACGCCACGCCCATGCAGAACAGGTCGGCGTAGCCGATCACGTCGCGCACGGCCCGGGCCTTGTCCCGCTGGCCGACCAGCGAGACGCCGGCCACCGCCCCCAGCGACAGGACCAGGACCAGCAGGCTGCTGCCCACGTACAGGGTGGGCACCGAGCGGCTCTCCAGGTAGGGGAAGGGCCGGTCGTCGGACACGGGCTCGGGGGCGCCCGGCGGGGACGCCCAGACCTCCTCGGCCGGGCAGTCCAGCGCCGCGGCCTCGTCGGAGGCGACGAGCACGGCGAGGTTGTTGCCGAGCCGGCTGACGCACGGCGGCTGGTCGAACACGCCGGCGAGGGTCGCCGCGTAGCGCTCGACCAGCCAGTCCTGGCGGTACCAGTTGTACATGGCGAACACGCCGCCGGGCGCCAGGTGCTCCCGGGCCGATCGCACGGCCTCCTCGGTGAACAGGTAGCTCTCCAGCCGCACGGACGACTGGCCCTGCACGAGCGTCAGGGAGTCGGGCAGGGCCAGCAGGATGCGGTCCCAGCGCCGGTCGGACCGCTCCAGGAAGGCCCGGCCGTCGTCGACGTGGGTGTCGACCCGGGGGTCCCCGTACGGGTCCTCCGGGTGGTTGCGCTCGGCGATCTCCATGAGCCGGGGGTCGATCTCGACGGCGTCGACCTGCGCCGCGCCCCGGCGCAGGGCGGCGGCCACGTCGTTGCCGGACCCGGCGCCGATGACCAGCACGTCCCCGCCGGTGGGGTCGCCGCTTCGCTCGTACACCCGCTCGTAGAGCGGGCTGCCGCCGGTGAGGAACTGGTGCCAGTGGGGGGTCTGGTTGACGAAGACGCTCTTGCCGCCGTCGCGATTGTCGAGCGAGGTGATGCGGTAGTACGGCGACCACACGATCCGCTTGTTCGTGGCGCCCTCCACGAAGCCGGCCTCCTGGTCGCTCACCGCGGTGTCGCGGGCCTCGGCCACCAGTGGGGAGAGCAGCAGCACGATGCCAGCCCCGCACAGCGCCGCCCGCCCGGCGCGCCGCAG
>JBOGHG010000287.1:0-4733 GCA_050744525.1 Acidimicrobiales bacterium
AGTAGCGCATGTGCCAGGTGTCCACGTGGGCCGGGTCCTCCTGCATCAGGCGGAAGGTCCCGTCCGCGACGCGCAGGCGCCGCGGCGAAAGGGCCGGAGCCGTGACGGTCCCCGACAGCCGCCCGGGTGTCGCGGGATCGTGCAGCAGCGCCTCGAGGTCGTCGATGCCCACGGTCAGGACGAACTCCAGCGGCGTGCCCTCGGCGCGGCCGCGCCGCTCCCCCGCCACGACGTCACCATCGACAGACGGAGCCGCCCAGCCCGCCATCCGCTCGGTGAAGGTCACGCCTGGTCGCCCGATCGGAGGGCCGGCCTCCCGCTGACCAGCGGGACCCGGGTCGCGGCCGCTCCAACCCCGCTCGGCGGCCAGGACGTCGGACGCCCGCTCCGCCAGCGCCGAGATGGTGAGCAGCGGGTTGACCGCCAGTGGCCGGGGGACGATGGCGCCGTCGGCCACCACGAGGCCGTCGTGGACCTCGCCGTCGCCACCCTTGAACACGCGGCCGGCGTGGTCCACCACCCCCCGGGCGCCGTCGTCGGCCATCGGGCAACCCCCGAGGGGGTGCACGGTCACCAGGGAGTCGTTGAACAGGGGCGTCGACAGGGGGTTGCCGACGAATGTTGCGCCCAGGGAGGCACTCATCTTCTGGAGCACCTCGGCGTTGCGGTCGAACACCGGCCGGTCACCCGCGCCCGCCCAGTCGACCTGCACGGTGTCACCCTCGAGCCGGAGCCGGCCGTCACCGGCGTCGTCGCTCATGACGAGGTAGGTCAGCGTGTGGTCGGCGGCCCCGCCCCGCCATGCGAGCAGCCGCCGGGGGTTGCGCCAGAGGCGGCGCCACACACGCCGGGCGAACGCCAGCGGGCTCCCACCCCCGCCGGCCTCGGACGCCACCGCGAATGCCGCCGGCATCAGCGGCCGGAGGGCCCCGGGGATGGCGCCCTCCTCGACGAGCAGCGCCCGAGACCGGTCGGCGGTGAGATCGACCATGCCGGTGATGGAGGGACCGACGCTGGTCTCGGGGGTCGGGAGCTGGCGGCCGGTGCCGATCCCGTGCACCGGGACCTGGGCGTCGTAGGCGAACGCCAGGACGTCGCCGTTGCCGCTGAACCGAGTGCCCAGCCGGGGGGAGACGGCCAGGCCCTCGGTGCGGGACCGCATGAGGATCTGGGTGGACCCGAGCGTGCCGGCGGCGAGCACGACCACGTCCGCGAACACGAAGGAGGCCGGTGCGCCGAGCCGTCGCCGGCCGTCGCCGGGAGCGTCGAACGTGACGATCCAGCCGCCTTGCTCCCCGGCGGCGGGGCGGACGGTACGGACCGGCGTCTCGCAGAAGATCTCTGCACCGTGGGCGACCGCGTCGGGGAGGTAGTTGACGAGCACCGTGTTCTTGGCGTTGTGGTTGCACCCGCTGACGCAGTCGCCGCACAGGGTGCAGGCCCCCTGGTGGATGCCGGCGGCGTTGACGCCCGCCTCGAACGTGACGTTGATCCTCGGACGTTCGACCGTGGCCGCGACCCCCTTGGCGGCCACCTCCAGGGCCGCCAGCTTGGCCGGTTCCGGCCACTCGTCGGGGTAGGGCGTCGAGCCGAGCATGTGCTCCGCGCGCTCGAAGTAGGGGGCAAGGGCGTCGTTGCCACGACCCCGCAGCTCGGCCGGCCAGCGCTCGTCGTCGAAGACCCAGGCGGGCGGGCGCAGCGCCACGCCGGCGTTGATCAGCGACGTCCCGCCCAGGCCACAGCCCACCATGACGCTGACTTCGTCGTCGGCGTGCAGCTCGAACAGGGCGGACCGGGGCCCCAGGTGGCGACGGGGCGTGCGGACCTGGAGCTGGCGCAGGGCTCGCCACGGGGTGTCCGGGTAATCGCCGGGGCGGAGCTCTCGCCCCCGCTCGAGCACGCACACCGACCGGCCCAGGCGGGCCAGTCGGGATGCGGCGATGGCGCCGCCGTAGCCGCTGCCGACGACCACGACCTCGTATCGCTCGCCCAGGCGGTCGAGCGGGAGCGACAACCTCTGTTCGATCTGGATCACCGTCCCCAAGCCTTCCTACGTGATGCCTGCTACCTGTCCTGCACGGTCGCGCAAGTGGGCCGGCCCCGCCGCAGGCCGGCCCACTGCCGGGGTGCACCCGCCGCGCTCACCCCTTCCCGCCACGAATTTCCGCCGCACGTGTCGGCCGGGATGGCACGCGGTTGCTCCGTGGGCGCCATGATGCGCCGGGCCGCGCAACATCCGCGCAACGCCCGGCGATGAGCGCCCCGCAAACGCCCACCACCTATAAGAGGCGCAGCGGATCGGGCGCTCCGAAGGGCACCCCCGCGTGGGAATTTGCTCCTGGGTCGCCGCTCAACAGCTGGGCCTCCCGGCAGCGCTGACCACCGTAAGCCAAGACAACGTGCCTATCCGCTGATGCTTTAGGTGACCTGGGCTTTCCGTCCTGGATGACAGACTCGTTGGGGAGGAGGCAGGTGCGTCTCGAGATCACGCTGATCGGCGACATCGCGGTCGGGGGCGAAGGCGACGAGCCCCGGCGGTCGCCGGCGGGAGCGAACGCCCGGGTCACGCTGGCGCTGCTGACGCTCGAACGAGCCGAGGGCGTCACGTCCGAGCGGCTGGCAGAGGCGCTGTGGCCCGACGGGCTGCCCGCGACCTGGGGCTCCGCCCTGCGCATGACCATGAGCCGCGTCCGATCGTTCCTCAAGGAGGCGCTCGGTCCCGGTGCCCCCGACCCGATCGTGGCCCAGGGCGGGCGCTACCGCTGGCAGTTGCCCGACCGGGTGTCGCTACACGTCGATGTCGAGGATGCCGAGCAGCTGCTGACGGCCGCCCGCGAAGCCTTGGCCTCCGGCGACCCCGCCTCCGCATGCCGGGACGCGTCGCACGCCGCCACCCGGCTTCGGGGCCCGTTCCTCGCGGGCCGTCACGGCGCCTGGGTCGACGACCAGCGTGCTCGCCTGACCGACCTGCTGGTGGCGGCCCTCGAGGTGGCGAGCCGGGCGGCGGCCGCCGGCGGGGACGTGTCGGCGGCACTGGGTCTCGCCGACGAGGCCGTCGAGCGGGCACCCCTGCGGGAAAGCGCACACCGCGCCCGCATGGCGGCCCACGCCGCCGCCGGAAACCGGGGCGAGGCGCTGCTCGCCTACCAGCGCCTACGCCGGGTCCTTGCCGGCGAGCTCGGGGTCGATCCGGACGCCGAGACCGAGGCGGCGTACATCGAGCTGCTGGGGCCGGCGGCGCCGGCTCGGGCGGCGAGGACGGGGCAGGGTGCCGACCCCGGGGACGCCGCCGATGCCGGAAGTGGGGTCTCCGCCCCGGCGCCGTTCGTGGGCCGCGATGCCGAGCTGGACCTGCTCGACGCCGCGTGGGATCGAGCCGCCGCCGGCGCCCGCCACGTCGTCGTCGTGACCGGCGAGGCCGGGATCGGCAAGACCCGCCTGGCCACAGAGGCAGCTCGGCGCGTGTCGGCACGGGGCGGACTGGTGCTGTTCGGTCGCTGCGACCAGGAGGCCATCGTGCCCTACCAGCCCGTCGTGGAGGCGCTCGATGGCTACGTCGCCGCCACACCGGCCGACGAGCTCCCCGCAATGGACGAAGCGGCCCGGGCCGAGCTGGCGGCGGTGCTGCCCTCGCTCGACGGGCCCCGAACGGCGGGGGGCGACCCCGACGGCCGAGCCCGGCTGTTCGACGCCGTCACCACGCTGGTGGCGTCGGCGGCGGCTGATCGTGCGGTGCTGCTGGTGCTCGACGACCTGCAATGGGCGGACGACGACACCCTGCTGCTCGTGCGCCACCTTCTCCGCCGCGCGGGCGATGCCCCGGTGCTGGTGGTCGCCGTCTCGCGCGACCACGACGTGGCCCCCGGCAGCGTGCTGGGCGACCTCATCCACACCCTCGACCGCGACGGCTGGGTGCGGCGCCTGCCGCTGGGGGGCCTCGAGGAGTCGGACGTGCGCGTCCTCCTGCGCGCGAGCGTGCCAGACGCCCGTGGCCAGGTGACGCTGGCCCGGCGGCTGGTGGCGGAGACCGCCGGCAATCCGTTCCTGGTCACCGAGATGCTGCGGGCACCGCTGGACGCAACGGATGCGCCGATCCCGCTCGGCGTCCGGGAGCTGGTCGCCGGCCGGCTCGGGCGACTCGGTGGTGCCGCCACCGAGCTGCTGCGGGCGGCCGCGGTGGCGGGGGCGCGATTCGAGCTGGACCTGGTGGCCGCCGCTGCGGGGCTCGACGAGCCGGCCACCCTCGATGGGCTCGATGCCGCGCTCGGATCGGGATTGGTCAGCGAGGAGAGTGCCGAGCGTTACCGGTTCCCGCACGACATCGTGCGCCGCACCCTCGTTGCCCAGCTCAGCGGCGCCCGGCGTCGCGCCCTGCACGCCCGCCTGGCCGACGCCATCGAGTCGCGGCGGTCCGACCGCCTCCGGGACTACACGGCAATCCTGGCGCACCACACGTCCGCGACCGCCGCGCCCCGGGGCGACCGACGAGCGGTGCGCTGGTCACGGGCAGCCGCCGCCCAGGCGGCCGAGCGCCGGGCGCTGGCCGAGGCCGTGCGCCTGGAGCGCCAGGCCTTGACGCACGTGCCGGCCGACGACGGCGGCCAACGGGCGGAAGTGCTCACCGACCTGGCCATGGCGCTGCTGGCCGCCGGCGATCCGGGCGCGGAGGCGACCCTCGTCGCGGCCGCCACCGTGGCCCGGCGCCACGGCCGGTTCGACGTGCTCGCCCGCGC
>JBOGHG010000288.1:0-4721 GCA_050744525.1 Acidimicrobiales bacterium
GTGAGGATCTCGCCCCTGACCGGACGGACCGGCGGGCGCGCCGCCTCCGAAAGCCCGGCGATGCCGGCGGAGCGGCACCCGGCCGCCAGCACCACCGTCGGGGCGTCGATCCGGCGGGACGCCGCCTCGTCGGCCACCACCACGCCCGCCACGCGCTCGCCCGGCGGCGCGGTTGCGATCCGTTCGACCGGCGCCGCCACGAAGCCGACTCCCGCGGCCGTGGCCGCCCGGCCTAGCGCCTCCACCAGGGCCGGCGGGTCCACCGAGCGCTCGCTGGCGGCCAGGAACCCGGCCCGCACTCCCGGCGCCAGTCCCCGTTCCATCCGGCGGACCTCGCGGCCCCGCAACGGGGTGACGTCGAGGCCCATGGCCCGGTGCCGCGCGGCCAGGTCGTCGAGGGCGACCCGGTCGTCGGCATCGAGCGCCACCACCAGGGTGCCGTCGGCGCGGTAGCCGATCCCCGCGCCCGCCGCCGCGCGTTCGACCTCGGCCACGAAGCCGGGCCAGCGGGACCACGACGCCAGGTTGAGCCGCAGCAGCCCCTCCTCACCCATGCGGGCCTCGGTGATCGGCGCCAGCATCCCCGCCGCCACCCCGGACGCCCCGCTCCCCGGTTCGGGGTCGACCACCGTGACGGCCGCGCCCCGCTGGGCGAGCCGCCACGCCGACGCCAGGCCGATCGCACCCCCGCCCACCACGACCACGTCAGGGCTCACGCCGGCGCACCTCCCGACGCCTCGACCGCCTTGGCGACGGCCAGCATCATCTCGTGGGTGGCGCTGTGGGGATCGGGGGCGTCGGAGATCGCGCCGATCACGGCCACGCCCCAGGCTCCCGCCGCCATCACCTCGTCGACCCGTTGGGCGGTGATCCCGGCGATGGCGATGACCGGGACCGACACCACCGACGCCACCGCCCGCACGCCCGCGACGCCGATCGGTTCCGGCAGCCCGGTCTTCGACCTGGTGGCGAACGTCGGCCCCACGCCGAGATAGCTCGCACCCTCCTCGACCAGGCGCCGGGCCGTCGACGGGTCGCGGGCGGTCCCCCCCACGAACAGGTCCGGCCCCACCAGCCGACGTACCGCGGCCACCGGCAGGTCCTCGGCACCCAGGTGCACGCCATCCGCCCCCACCGCCAGCGCCACGTCGGCCCGGTCGTTCACCAGGCAGGTGGCGCCCGCGGCGCGGCAGCGCGCGGCTATGGCGTCGCTCAGGTGTAGGCGGTCGGCGTCGGTGCCCGTCTTGATCCGCACCTGCAGCGTGGGGGCGCCGCCCTCCAGGGCCGCCTCGGCCACGATCAGCGAGTCGACCAGCACGTGCAGCCGTCCGAGGGAACGCCCCGGCGCGTCGTCGAAGCTCAAGGAGCCGCGGCCCCTTCCGTAGGGCTTGCCTGGTCCCGGAGAGCCGGGTCCTCGAGGTAGACGTCGCCGCCGGCGGCGACGAACTCCGCCGCCTTCTCCTCCATGCCCAGCTCGAGCGCCTGGGGCCCGGCGGTGACGCCGTGCTCGGCGGCGTACTCGCGCACCTTGTCGGTGATCGCCATCGAGCAGAACTTGGGACCGCACATCGAGCAGAAGTGCGCGGTCTTGGCCGGCTCGGCCGGCAGCGTCTCGTCGTGGTAGGCGCGGGCGGTCTCGGGGTCGAGGGCCAGGTCGAACTGGTCCTGCCAGCGGAACTCGAACCGCGCCTTCGACAGCGCGTCGTCCCAGGCCTGTGCCGCCGGGTGCCCCTTGGCCACGTCGGCGGCGTGGGCGGCGATCTTGTAGGCGATCACGCCCTGCTTGACATCGTCGCGGTCGGGCAGGCCCAGGTGCTCCTTGGGCGTGACGTAGCAGAGCATGGCGGTGCCGAACCAGCCGATCATCGCCGCCCCGATGGCGGACGTGATGTGGTCGTAGCCTGGGGCGACGTCGGTCGCCAGCGGGCCCAGCGTGTAGAAGGGCGCCTCGTGGCACAGCTCCATCTGGAGCTCGACGTTCTCCTTGATCTTGTGCATCGGAACGTGGCCCGGCCCCTCGATCATCGCCTGCACGTCGTGGGCCCAGGCCAGAGCGGTCAGCTCGCCGAGCGTGGCCAGCTCGGCCAGCTGGGCCTCGTCGTTGGCGTCGGCGATCGAGCCCGGCCGCAGCCCGTCTCCGAGCGAGAACGCCACGTCGTAGGCGGCGAAGATCTCGCACAGCTCGTCGAAGTGGCTGTAGAGGAAGTTCTCCTGGTGGTGGGCCAGGCACCACGCCGCCAGGATCGATCCGCCGCGGCTGACGATCCCCGTCACCCGGTCGACCGTCAACGGCACGTAGCGCAGCCGCACGCCGGCGTGGATCGTCATGTAGTCGACGCCCTGCTCGGCCTGCTCGACGACGGTGTCGCGGAACAGCTCCCAGTTGAGCTCCTCCGGCGTGCCATCGACCTTCTCGAGCGCCTGGTAGATGGGCACCGTGCCGATGGGAACCGGGCTGTTGCGGATGATCCACTCCCGCGTCGTGTGGATGTCACGTCCGGTCGACAGGTCCATCACCGTGTCGGCGCCCCAGCGGGTGGCCCACGTGAGCTTGTCGACCTCGTCGGCCGCCGACGATGTGACCGCCGAGGTGCCGATGTTGGCGTTGATCTTGGTCAGGAACCGGGCGCCGATGACCATCGGCTCCGACTCGGGATGGTTGACGTTGGCCGGAAGGATGGCCCGCCCCCGCGCCACCTCGTCGCGCACGAACGTGGCGTCCATGCCTTCGCGCAGCGCGACGAACTCCATCTCGGGCGTGATGTCGCCCCGGCGGGCGTAGTGCATCTGGGTGACGGTGCGCCCGGACGCGGCCAGCAGGCGGGGGCGGTCGGCGCCGGGGCCGGGGAACGGCTCGGCGCCCGAGCGGCCGGCCCGGAACGAGGCCCGGCCGTCGTCGCGCAACGTCGCCACGCGGCCGGCGTAGTGCTCGACATCGGCCCGCTCGTGGATCCACGGTGCCCGCAGCGGCTCGAGCCCGGCGCGCGGGTCGCTGCCGGGCCCGCTGGTGTCGTAGAGCCGGACGGGCTCGTTGGGCGGGTCGAGCACGACCTCGCAGAACGGAACGCGCACGTCGGTGCGGGTCCCCGCAACGTAGGACTTGCGGCGGATGCCCATACAGCATCACTCCCTTCGCCGGCATTACCCGGATCAGGTTCGGCGGTCGGCGCCTGCTGCGCCCTCTCAGCCCGGTCGCCCGAGCTCCCGCGTGGTTTCTGTTGGCCGCCACCGTAGCGGACCGGCCGGCCCGTCCGTCAGGTCTCCGGGCGTAGGGAGGACGGCTCGCGGCCCCCCAGCACCCAGCCCGCCCCAACCGCCAACAGGGGGACGCCGGCGGCCAGGGCGGCCAACTCGCCGAACGGCACATCGCCGAGCACGCCGAGATCGCGCGCGTAGCCGGACGCGAGCGCCACGTACGCGCCCAGTGCGCCGAGCACGACGCCCAGCAGCGCGAGCGCACCCGCGGTCCAGGCCGTGAGCCCGCGCCGCATGGCACGGGTCGCCCCGGCGGCCGTCAGCGTGCGCAGGTCACCCGCCACCTCGCTGCGTACGAGGCCGACAGTCATGGCCACCACCGCCAGCGCCACCAGGGACCCCGCGCCGATCGCGCCCCGCCGCAGGGACGTCGGCGAGCGGTCGCGCCGCGCCTCGAGGGTCAGCCCGGCGCCGGCGGCGAGCTCCCGTGCCTCCCGCACCTGGTCGCTCGTCACCGGGGAGGGCGCGGTGACCAGCCAGCCGACGGGCACCGTGTCCCAGCCGCGCCGCTCGACGGCGTCGGAGGTGATGAGCGTGGTCGGCGCAGAGGAATGGGGCGGGACGTCGAGCGGGGCCCGACGGGTCACGGTCTCGGGCTCCGTGCGCCTCGCCACGGTGATGAACGCCAGCGGCTCGGTGCGCACCGTCAGGATCTCGGCACCGGGATCGATCGAGGCAGGATCGACGCCGAGCTGGTCGAGCAGCTCCGTGGTCGCGACGTACGTCGTGACGTCGCGCAACGTCTCGCCGTCGACGGGGATGCCGACGGCCACGGCCTGGCGGACGTCGAAGCCGGGGATCACCTCCGACCCCGGCTCGATCGCCATCTCCAGCGACGCCACCGCCGCGCCGTCGAGTCGGCGGGCCAGGCGCTCGACCTGCGTCGCCATCGCGTCGACGTCGTCCGGCGTCGCGCCCTCCACCATGTCGGCCTCCGCGTCGCCGATGCGCAGCAGGAGGTCGCGGTCGGACAGGTTGCCGCGCTCGGCGCTCCCGTCCCTCGCCGCCGACGTGATCACGATCGCGATCGGGATGCCGATGGCGAGGCTGACCGCGCCCAGCGCCATCCCCGAGCGGGCCTGGAACCGGGCCAGATCGCGCAGCGCCAGCCGTCCTGTGACGGGCAGCCTCCGGCCCGCCCGTCCCACGGCCCGGAGGGCGATCGGGCCGAGGAGCAGTACCCCGAAGGAGATCGCGATCACCCCGGCGACCATGACGAGGTCCCTGACCGGCTTGGCGTCGACGGTCGTGCGGTTTGGGTCGGCCCACCAGATCGCTCCCACGCCGAGCGCGACGAGCGCGCCGGCCACGAGGGCCGACCGGTGGGCGGGCCGGGGCGCCGGGGGCCGCTCGGACAGCGCCGCGGTCACGGGCAGCCGCGCCACCGCCCGGGCCGGCCACCACGACGCCGCGGTCGCCGTGAACACGGCCAGCAGCATCCCCGCCGCGATCAGCCACCAGGGCAC
>JBOGHG010000289.1:0-4719 GCA_050744525.1 Acidimicrobiales bacterium
TGATGGCTGACGGGCGGCGGTCCTACCTGGTGGTCGGTGGGCAGCGCAGCGGTCTGGTGATGTTCCCCACCGCCTATGACCGTGAGACCGAGATCGTCCGCCTCCTGGATGCGAGCCGGGATGGGCGCAGCATGGTCGTGGTCCAGCGCCTGACCGATGGCTTGGTGCGGGTCCTGGGTCTCGACGGGCTGGTGATCTGGGATGGCACGCGGTGGCGCAACAAGCCCTACGCCCGTGCCTTTGTCGCCGACATCGTGCGGTGCATGCCGGGCTGTCCCCGGCGGGCGCTGGAGGCCATCCTCGAGTTCTGTGTCCACGACGTCGGCCCGGCCCCCACCGGTGCGATCCTGGTGTGGTACCTGCGGGGCCACGGTCGCGGCGAGGCATTGGGTCATGTCCGGCGTCGGCGGCCGCCGATGGTGTTGCCGGCGCTGTCGCTGCTGGACCCGTCGTCGCACAGTGCGGTCCGGTCGTTGCTCGGCCAGATCGACGGCGCGGTGCTCCTGGACCGTGACGCGACGCTCAGCGAGGCCGGCGTCATGCTCAGGTTCTCCGAACGCGCCGATCGGCTGGTCCAGGGCGATGTCGATCGGGGGATGCGGCACGCGTCGGCCCGGCGGTTCTCGTTCGACGAATGCGACACCGTGGTGTTCGTGGTCTCCGAGGACGGCCCGCTGACCGTGTACGCGCGGGGTGAGCCGATCGCCCGCCTCGACAGCCTCTACTGGGAGGCGACACCGAACCGGCGCTGGCTCGACGGGGACGGGGCAACGGGATCGGAGCCCCCGGCGCTGTCACCAGGAGGTCCGACATGAGCAGCGGCACAGGCACCGACCCAGACGAACGGCTGCACGCACCGGTTGGCGCGTCGCCCGCCGAGATCGTCGTCGGTGTGGACGGCACGTACGCCGCCTGTGAGGCGCTCGGCTGGGCTGCCCGGCTGGCGCGTTCGACAGGCTCCGAGGTGACCGCGGTCTACGCCTGGCGGCCCGGGCTCGGCGAGCTGTCGTCGGGCTCGGACCGGGCCGCGAGGCATGAGCTGCGCAACCTTCGTCGCTGGTGCCGGCCGGTCGGGGACGCCGGGGTCGACGCCCGGACCGTTGTCACCCAGGGTCAACCCGACCACGTGCTCGTGGAGGCGGCCCGTTCCCGGGGCGGCGCCCGTCCTCGTCTGCTCGTGCTGGGCCGCGCCTCGCCCGGCAGCGGCCTCGCGCACGACCATGACCATCTGTGCGATCGCATCGCCCGACGCCTCCCGGCCCCGATGGCCGTCGTCCCCAGCCCCGGTGCCGGGCGCTCACTCCGGCGCATCGTCGTCGGTCTCGACGCATCAGCCAGCGCCGTCGCCGCCGCGGTGTGGTCGGCCTCTGTCGCGGCAGCCCTCGACGCCGACATCGCCGCCGTGACGATCTTCGAGCCCACCGCCGAAT
The DNA here is from genome assembly GCA_050744525.1 of Acidimicrobiales bacterium. Classification (GTDB taxonomy): domain Bacteria; phylum Actinomycetota; class Acidimicrobiia; order Acidimicrobiales; family VFJN01; genus DASQUK01. The sequence goes on from JBOGHG010000289.1 coordinate 1,431, forward strand.
GGGTGCCCAGGTCCGACCCCGGCAGCATGTGGAGCAAGGTCCGCCGAAGCCTCGAAGGGCCCTGGACCCAGCCGCTACGCCGACGCGGCGTCGCCTTCACCAGCCGCGTCCTCGAGGGGACCAACGTCGCCGCATCGCTCACCCAGTTCGCCCGGGACCGCCACGCGGACGCCATCGTGGTCGGGTTGGGCGACACCGGCTGGCGACGCCACCCCGGAACCCACCTGGTCGACCACTCCCACCTGCCCGTCATCCTCGTCCCGGCCGACCGGACCGAGGGCCCGGAGACCCACTGATGCCGGTCCCTGCCGTTCGTGGTGGTCGGTGGGCGACCCGAGACCCACGTGGTGAATTTATCTAGAAAATGCTAGATTATTTATGAGCGCCGGAACCCGCCGCGACGACGAGCGAGACGAGGTCGTGATGGATGCAGCCGTGGCCACGCGGTCCGAGACACCGCTGGTCCGTCCTGGAGCGGGCAACGCCAGCGGCGCCGAGATCGCACCGGGTCGGACGGTCGACCAGCGCGTCGGCCGAGCCGCCGCGCTCGGTGCACTCATCGGCCTCGTCGTGATGAGCGCGCTCGGTACCGCCATGGCCCTTGCGACGGGTTTCGACATGACGGATTCACTCGGACTCGGCGTGTTCGCCGGCGTCTGGGGAGGCCCGGGGTTCGGGGGAATGCTCGGAGCAACCCTGGCCTACGTCCGCGCCGCGGATCGACCGGACGAGCCCGACGTCATCGCCATAGCGGCACCGGTACGAGAGCGAAACACGCGTGTCGTGGCACCGACCACCGCGGAACGAGGTGCCGCGTGATCAACCAGGCGTTCGCCCGCCAGCGCGGTGCTCGAGCTGGAGGTCGGCGCCTCGATGTCAAGAGCCGGTTGCCGGGGCGGCGAGCCCGTCCCCCGTCATCGTCCGTCCTTCCGGGCATGCCGGCCGACGTCGAGGCGGACGCAGCAGTTGCCGTCTGTGGGAGCCAGGCGCGCGGTCAAGACGTCGTCGCCTACAGCGTCGGCGAGCCCGCACAGCAGGTCGAGGTTCATGCCGCACACCAGGTCGCGCTGCTCGTCGACCAGGGCGTGGAACGGGCAGTTGGCGAGCACGACCTCGCGATCGCGGGTTCGGGGCTCGTAGCCCTGCGCAGCGAGCACAGCGAGGGCGGCGTCGACGCGACTGCGACGGCTCGGCCGCTCCCCCGCCGCCTCCCGCGCCCGTTCGCCTAGTTCGCGTCCTCGCTCGGTTGCGACCCTGGCGAGGGCCGCGCCGACCTGGGTGCCGGCACGGGTTGCGTCGTTGACCGCGGCGGCAAGGAGCCCAGCGGCGAGGTCGTACTGGCGGGAAGGGAGGCTCACCGACAGGTCGCCCTCGGCGCGCCGGTACAGCTTCGCCGGACGCCCGGCGCCGGGTCCCTGACGGCCGGTGAGCCGGCGGAACTCGGTGGTGAGCAGCCCGTCGGCGACGAGGCGGTCGAGGTGGAACGCGGCGACTGATCGCGCAATGCCCATGGCGGCAGCGGCCTCGTCCTTCGTGACGGCGCTGCCTCGGGCGACGACGAACCGGTACAGGGCACGTCGCCGGGGTTCCGCCAGCGACGCGACGCCGGCGATACGTACCTCGAGGTCACCGTAGATCGTCGGTCGGGTCACGACTGCCTCTCTAAATAGGATCTGACTTGACGATACTACCGACGAGAGTAACGTCAAGGTTGTTTGCCGGTAGAACCGAGCGTACGGCCGAATCACTCTTGACAGCCGTTGGGGAACCTCTCTCAGGCGGTGGGCGTCACGGCCGGTGCAGCGCGGACCCCTGCTGGGCTGGTGCTGGCGGCCCGGTAGCTCAGTCAGTTGCCGGCGTCGATGAGGTGGCAGACGCCGCGGGCATCGCAGTCGGCGGGGTCGAGGTGTCGGGCCCGGTCTGCGAGCCGGCCGAGCTCGGATCGGAGTCGTTGCAGGTCGGCGATGCGTCGGTCGAGGTCGGCGGCGCGGGTGTGGATGAGCTCGAGAACGTGCCCGCAGGGGGTCTGGCCGCGGTCGCGCAGGGCGAAGATGCCCCGGATCTCGCCGAGCGTGAGCCCGACGGCTTGGGCGGCGCGGATGAAGGCGAGCCGCTCGGCGGCGTCGGACGTGTAGTCGCGGTAGCCGGAGGGGGTGCGGGCCGGGGGCTCGAGGACGTGGATCGACTCGTAGTAGCGGATCGTCTTGGCCGGCACGCCGGTGGCGGCGGCGAGCTCGCCGATGCGCATGGCTGTTGACCTTCCAGTGGGGAGGAACCCTTACGCTAACGGTCGTGGAGATCGAGGTGTTGACGGTCTCGGACTGCCCGCACCGCGCCGAGGCGATCGCCGGGGTGCGCGAGGCCCTGGACGCGACGGGACACGTCGGCGTGGCGGTGACCGAGCGGGTGGTCGCGACGGTGGAGGAGGCGGCTGCCGCTGGCATGCACGGCTCGCCCACGATCCTGGTCGATGGTGGTGACCTGTTCTCGTCGGGGCTCGAGGGGCCGTCGCTGTCGTGCCGGTTGTACCGCTCGACCGCGGGCGTGGCGGGTGCGCCGGCGGTCGCGGCGTTGATCGACGCGCTGGATCGGCGTGAAGACGTGGGGCGCGTGATGGGTGAGGGCGGCGGCGACGGCCCGCCCGCAGAGCCAGGGCCGTCGGGGCCCGCTCGCGGGCTCGCTGTGCGGGGGTTCGTGGCGCTGTGGCGTGGCGAGCGCCCCGGGGTCGGTGCCTTGACCGACGATGCGGCGATGGTCGAGGCGCTGGTGGCCGGCGGCCGGCTCGAGGTCGACGAGGACGGGTTGCTGGTTGGCGTGCACGGTCTGGTCGCTCGCCCGACGGCACACCGGATCGAGCATCCGGGCGGGCTGGTGCACACCTGGTGCGCGTTCGATGCGGTCGGGATCCCCGCGGCGTTGGCGATCGACGCGGCCGCAGTGACGTCCTGCCCCGCCTGCGGCACCGCATTGCGGGTCGTCGTCCGAGCCGGGGTGCCCCAGGACAAGGGCCGGCACCGTCTGTGGCTTCCCGGCGGGGAGTGCGCCCATCTGGTGGAGGACTTCTGCCGCCACGCCAACCTGTACTGCGACGCCGATCACCTGGCGTCCGTGGTCCGCGCCGGCACGCCCGGGACCGCGGTCACGGTCACCGAGGCTGCGGCCATGGGCCGGGCCGCCTGGGACGACGTGGCGAGGGTGCTACGTGAGCGCAAGGGGGACCGATCGTGACCGACGAGGCGACGAGCAACGGAACGGACGCCACCGTGTGCGGGTGCTGTGGTGAGGAGCG
>JBOGHG010000290.1:0-4711 GCA_050744525.1 Acidimicrobiales bacterium
TGCAGAACACCTGCGACGCCGCCGCCGAGATCGGCGCCCGCGCCGTGATCGTCCACGGCGGGCACGTCACCGAGGACGACGAGCCGGGCGCCGGCTTCGCCCGCTGGCGCAAGGGCCTGGAGCAGCTCGAGTCCGAGGTGCCGGTGTACCTCGAGAACACGGCCGGTGGCGACCACGCCATGGCCCGCCACTTCGACACCATCGCCGCCCTGTGGGAGGCGATCGGCGACAAGGACATCGGCTTCTGCCTCGACACCTGCCACGCCTGGGCCGCCGGCGAGGCCCTGGTCGACGCCGTCGACCGCATCAAGGCGATCACCGGGCGGATCGACCTGGTGCACTGCAACGACTCCAAGGACGCCGCCGGGTCGGGCGCCGACCGCCACGCCAACATCGGCACCGGCACCGTCGACCCCGAGTTGCTCGTCGCGGTGGTCGAGGCCGCCGGTGCTCCGGTGGTGTGCGAGACGGCCCCCGAGGGCCGCAAGGACGACGTCGCCCTCCTCCGCGACCGGACGTCCACCTAGCCGCGACCCAGATCCGTTAAACCCCCGGTGTGCTCGCCGCCGCCTTCTGGGGCTTCTTCGCCGCCGGGTCGTTGCTGCTCGGCGCGGCGCTGGCCCTGTGGCGGCCCTGGTCGGCCCGCGCCATCGGCCTGGTCATGGCGTTCGGGACCGGCGTGCTGTTCAGCTCCGTGGCGTTCGACCTGGTGGAGGACGCACTCGAGAACGGCGGCGGCCGGCCCACCTCCGCCGGGATCGCCGCCGGGGCCGCGGCGTACTTCGTGGGCGACATGCTCGTGTCGCGCCGCGGCGGCGCCGGCCGCAAGAGCGCCCTACGAGACGACGGGTCGACCGAGACCGACGAAGCGGGCGACCCCGCCGCCATCGTGGTGGGCGCCGTGCTCGACGGCATCCCCGAGTCGGTGGCCATCGGCATCTCGCTGCTCGGGGGCGGGCACGTCGGAGGTGTGTTCGTGGCCGCGGTGTTCATGTCCAACGTCCCCGAGGCGCTGTCGGCCTCGGCTGGGCTGTCCAAGCAGGGCCGACCGGCCGGAAGGATCATCCGGATGTGGGCGATCGTCGTCGCCGTGTCGACGCTGGCGTCCCTCGCCGGCTACGCCCTCCTGGACGGCACGAGCGTGAACACGATCGCCTTCCTCTCCGCCTTCGCGGCCGGCGCGGTCCTCACCATGCTGGCGTCGACGATGGTGCCCGAGGCGGCGCGCGAAGGCGGCCCGGTCAGCGGCCTGGTCACGACCGGTGGGTTCCTACTTGCCGTGCTCCTCGACTACGCCGCCTGACCGCTACGCCAGGCCGAGCGCGGTGGTCTCGTCGGCGGCGGCCACGTCGTCACGCACGAGCGTCCGGTAGAGCTCTGCGTACAGCCCGCCCCTGGCCACCAGCTCGGGGTGGCGACCCCGCTCGACGATGCGGCCCTCGTCGAGCACCAGGATCTGGTCGGCGGACACGATCGTCGACAGCCGGTGGGCGATCACGAAGCTGGTGCGTCCGGCGAGCGCCACACCCAGTGCCTCCTGCACCAGCGCCTCGTTCTCGGTGTCGAGGTTGCTGGTGGCCTCGTCGAGGATCACGATGGCCGGGTCCTTCAGCAGCATGCGGGCGATGGCCAGGCGCTGCTTCTCGCCCCCGGACAGGCGGTAGCCCCGCTCCCCGACCACCGTGTCGTAGCCGTCGGGCATGCGGGCGATGACGTCGTGGATCTGGGCGGCGCGGCACGCGGCCTCGACCTCGTCCTGCGTGGCGCGAGGCTGCGCGTAGCGCAGGTTGTTGCCGACACTGTCGTGGAACATGTGCGGGTCCTGGGTGACGACGCCGATGGCGCCGTGCAGCGACTCCAGCGTCAGGTCCCGGACGTCGCGGTCGTCGATGCGCACCGCCCCGCCGGTGACGTCGTAGACGCGGGGGATCAGCATCGACAGGGTGGTCTTGCCCGACCCCGACGGCCCAACCAGCGCCACGAGCTCGCCGGGCTCCACCCGCGCCGAGACGCCCCGCAGCACGTTGCGCGCAGGGGCTTGCCCCCCGTTCCCGCTGCCGTCGGTGGAGGGGCTGGCGACGGCGGGATCGAGCTCGAGGGTGGGGACGATCGTGCCGGTCGGGTAGGCGAACCACACGTCGTCGATGTCGACCTCGCCCCGGACGTCGACCAGGTCCACGGCGCCGGGCCGGTCCGTGAGCGGCACCGGGGCGTCCAACACCTCGAACACCCGGTCGAAGGACACGAAGGCGCTCATGAGGTCGACGGGGGCGTTGCTCAGCGCCGTCAACGGCCCGTACAGCCGCGCGACGTAGGCCGCCATGGCCACCAACGTCCCGATCGACAGGCTCTCGGAGATCACCAGCAGCCCGCCGACCCAGTAGATGGTCGCGGTGCCGATGGCCCCCACCAGCCCGAGGGCGATGAAGAAGGTGCGGCCGAGCAGCGCCGCCCTGATCCCCGCCACGCGCACGCCGTCGGCCCGCGCCGCGAAGCTGCGCTCCTCGTCACGGCCGCGGCCGAACAGCTTCACCAGCAGGGCACCCGCCACGTTGAACCGCTCCGTCATCGTGGTGTTCATCGAGGCGTTGAGATCCATCTGCTGGCGGGTGACGGCCTGCAGGCGGCGCCCGACGCGCTTGGCCGGGAGGATGAACAACGGCAGCACCACCAGCGACAGCAGCGTGAGCCGCCATTCCAGCAGGGCCATGGCGACGAGCGTGGTGACGAGCGTGATGACGTTGGAGACGACCGATCCGATGGTGCCGGTGAGGGCGCGCTGGGCGCCGATGACGTCGGTGTTCAGGCGGTTGGTCAGCGCCCCGGTCTGGGTTCGCGTGAAGAACGCCACGGGCATGCGCTGGACGTGGGCGAACAGCGCCACCCGCAGGTCGTAGATGACGCCCTCCCCGATGCGTGAGGAGACGTAGCGGTCGGCCACCGCCAGGGCCGCGCTGCCGGCGGCCGCGAGCACCGCCAGGCCGGCCAGCAGGTTGAGGTAAGCCCGGTCACCGTCGGGAATGGCCGAGTCGATGATGCTGCGGAACAGCAGCGGCGGCACCAACTGGACGAGCGCGGTGACGACGATGATCGCCAGGTAGCCGAGGAGCATCCAGCGGTAGGGGCGGGCGAAGCGCCACACCCGCCGCACGAGCGAACGGTCGATGCTGGCGCCGGCGAGCTGGCTGGGGTCGGCGCCCAGCATGGAGTGCGCGCCCGTGCCCCCACCACCGACTCGACCACCGACACGCATTATTTCCCGCTCTTGCTGCTTCGCAGCGGGCCGCTCGGGCCTCGCTCGCTCTCTCGCCCTACGGGACGCTCGCTCATGAATGCAGGGTACGGGTGTTGGCGCCGAGGCGAACCGATTCGAACGCTTTCCGTGTCGGCGGGCGGCCCGGTACTGTCGGCGCCGCCCTAAGGAGACGTTCCACGGCCGCTGGGGGATCGTGATCGACATGGCTGCCAACACCACCGACACGACCACTGCGACCGACACGTCGGCGGCCGCCGGGACGAACGACACCGACACCAGCGGCGCGACCCCCAGCGGCACGACGCGGCTGCCCCGGTGGCTCGCCCTCTTGTTGGTGTCCCTCGCCGGGCTGTTGCTCGAGGTCGGCTACACCCGCATCGTCGGCTACAAGCTCTGGTACTACTACACGTACCTGGTCATCGGCCTGAGCCTGCTCGGCATCGGCTCGGGCGCCATCCTCGTCGCCGTGTGGGCGCCGATCCGGCGCTGGAGCACCGAACGCATCATCGCCGTCTGCTCCGTCTGGGGGGCCGTGAGCATCGCGCTCGGTTACCTGGCCGTCGCCCGGCTGCCCATCGACACGGTGGCGATCTGGGACTACGGGTCGGCATCGTCGTTCCGCAACCTCGGCGTGCTGGCACTGATCTGCCTGGTGCTGTTCGCCTCGTTCATCGCGCTGGGGGTGATCCTGGCCACCGTCCTCGGGCGTGCCGGCGACGGCGTGGGGCGGCTGTACTTCGCCGACCTCGTGGGCGCCGGGCTCGGCTGCCTGCTGGCGATCCCCCTGATCGTATGGCTGGGACCGCCCGCGGTCGTCATGGTGGCGGCCCTGGTGTTCGCCGTGGTGGGCGTCCTTTTCAGCCTGCCTCGTTCGCCTGTCTTCGCGGTGGGAACGGTCGCCACCGTCGTGCTCGCGGCCGTCGTCGTCGGCCGGGGCGTCCTGCCCGACGTTCGCAACGAGGCGGGCAAGTCCGGGGACGGCGCGGGCATCGAGTTCTCGGAGTGGGGACCGGTGTTCCGGATCGACGTCACGGGTCGCCTGCACGGCGAGGCCGGGGAGAACCGGCTGGTGTTCCACGACGGCAACCCGGGCACCGGCCTGTGGCCCTTCGACGGCGACCTCGCCTCGCTCACGCGCTATGACCGCGACCCGCGGGCCATCCCGTTCGACGTCCTGGGCGACGCGCCACCGGAACGCGAGCTCATCATCGGCTCCGCGGGCGGCAACGAGATCCTCGCGTCGTTGTACTTCGGGGCCCAGGACATCGAGGCGGTCGAGCTCAACCCCGTGACCGTCTCGCTGCTGGAGGACCACTTCGCCGACTACGCCGGGCACCTGACCGAGCGGCCGGAGGTCGAGCTGCACCAGGGCGACGGCCGGTCCTACCTGGCCCGCCAGGACACGGACTACGAGCTGGTGTGGTTCCCCGCACCCGACAGCTACGCCGCCACCAA
>JBOGHG010000291.1:0-4709 GCA_050744525.1 Acidimicrobiales bacterium
GAGCTCCTCGTCGGTGGCCCCGTGAAACAGCCACACGTCGCTCAAGAGCTTCTTGCGTTCCTCGATCGCGACCAGGGCGCCCATCACGACGACGGTACCCCCATGCTGGCGGCGAGCAGGCGCGAGCGGGGTGGGGGGCCGGCTGGCTCCAGGCCCGGGTGGCAATTGGGACCTTCGGCCCTGGTCGGCCTGAGTGGCATTCACGAGCCTGGGCCGGTGACGTTGCGTGAGGCGCCGACAACGTGTGCCGCCACCCGGGATTCGGGCCCGTGACGGCAACCACGAGCCCTCGTCGCGGGGTCACCCCGGTGCGCGCCAGGGCGACGTGGCGGGCCGTGGCCCTGCCCGACGAGCACGGGGGTTGGAGCCTGACCGCAGAGCCGGCGGTGGTCCTGTTCGTACGGGTCCAGATTGCCCGGCTGCGCCACGGCCACGCGCCCGTGGCCACGAGCGACGGGGCCCAGGTCGCGGGCGACACCGTCGCGCTCGCGACTTCAGAACGACACCGTAGGAGGCGACATGACGACGATCGAGCTCGACACGACGCTTGCCGAGGTGGTGACTGCGCATCCCCGGTTGGCCCGGGAGCTGGAGCGTCGCGGCCTCGACTACTGCTGCGGAGGCAACCGGACCGTCGCCCATCTGCACGTCCACAAGGAGAACAACCTCCTCTGGTGAGATCGGGCCGGGTCGAGGGCTGGGCGACGAGCGCCGTCGCCACCCCGGAGACCTATCTGCTGGCCCTCCACCGGGCCGGGGCGCGCGGGGCCGTCGTCATGCCGGACGATCTCGGCCACGGCGAGGCTGACGAACTGCTCGACCGCTTCGACGGCCTGCTGCTCACCGGAGGGGGCGACCTCGACCCCGAAACCTACGGCCAGATCCGGGAACAGGACGTCTACGGCGTCGTCGCCCGCCGCGACGGCTTCGAGCTGCCGCTCGTGCGCGCCGCCATCGCCCGAAGGATGCCGACGCTGGCGGTCTGCCGCGGTCACCAGGTGCTCAACGTTGCCTTGGGCGGCACGCTGCGGCAGCACATCGTCCCGGGGGACGTGCCCCACGGCGTACCGGGCGTGGCGGGCGGCTCGATCGTCCACTCGGTCCGCCACGCGTGATCGACGCTCCCGCGCTACCGGTACCGACCGGCGGGGGCGTCCCGCGAGGGGTTCCAGTTGTGGCGGTACTCGGCCGCCGCCACTCGTATCCACACCATCCCTGCGGCTGACAGGGCAACCAGCAGTGCGGGGATCAGAAGGATGATGGCCGTCACATCGCCTCCCGCGGTCCCGGCTCGGGTGCCGGCTGGAGCCAGCATCGTCGGGACCCGACGAGCGGGCTACGCCGGATGCCACGCTCGCGCTGTGACCCATGGCACGGCGCCGTGACGCGACGCGGCGCCGTTGGTTGACCGCGATGATCGCGATCGTCGGCTGCCGTCGTCAGTCCCTGGGGGAGTGTCACAGGGCGAGGCGGCATCTCGTCTTATACGTGACCGAGACGGGTATAGGAGTTGCCATGAAGGTTTTCGTTGCCGGGGCTTCGGGTGCTCTGGGCGTACAGTTGGTCCCCAAGCTGGTGGCCGCCGGCCATGAGGTTGTGGGCATGACCAGGACCGCGTCGAAGCAGGATGGGCTGCGGGCGTTGGGGGCGGAGCCGGTCGTCGCCGACGCTCTCGATCCCGAGGCCGTGGCGAGGGTGGTGGGCGAGGCCGAGCCGGAGGTGATCGTGCATCAGCTCACGGCGCTGTCCGGGAAGATGAGCATCCGTGACGCGCGGCACCCCGACCGCTCCTCCATGGCGAAGATGACCAACCGGCTGCGTACCGAGGCGACGGACCATCTCTTGGCCGCCGGCCGTGCCGTGGGGGCACGGCGCTTCGTGGCGCAGAGCTTCGGGGCCTTCCGTTACGCCCGCACGGGCGGGCCGGTGCAGACCGAGGCCGATCCCCTCGATCCCAACCCGCCGGGGGCGTTGCGGCCAGTGGTGCAGACGCTCCTCTATCTGGAGGAGGCGGTGACGACGATCGACTGGGGCGAGGGTCTCGCGTTGCGCTACGGCGGCTTCTACGGTCCGGGGACCGGGATCAGCCTGGACCCGGATGCGGAGATGGCGGGGCCGATCCGCAAGCGGCGGTTCCCGATCGTCGGCGACGGTGGTGGCGTCTGGTCGCACGTCCACATCGAAGACGCCGCGGCGGCGACCGCCATCGCGGTCGAGCGCGGCGAGCCGGGTATCTACTACATCGTTGACGACGACCCCGCGCCCGTGCGGGAGTGGCTGCCGGTGCTGGCGAGCGCGCTCGGGGCCAAGCCACCTAGGCGTATCCCGCGGTGGCTGGGGCGGCTGGTGGCCGGTGAGATGGCAACGCTCATGATGACCGAGGTGCGGGGTGCCTCGAACGCCAAGGCCAAGCGCGAGCTGGGCTGGCAGCTCCGGTATCCGAGCTGGCGGCTGGGTGTCACCAAAGGACTCGGCTGAAACCACGGCCACCCGCTGTGCATCGACCAGGTGGTACCCATCCATCCCTCTAGGCTGCATCGCCATGCGGGTTCTGGCGGCCTGCTCTCTTGGGGGTGCCGGTCATATGAACCCGCTGCTCGCATTCCTCGCCGCGGCCCGACCCGGGCGGCAACGAGACGCTCGTCGTGGGGCCGCCGGCGCTGCGGGACCTCGTCGAGCGGGCCGGCTATGCGTTCCGGGCGGGAGGGGAGCCGCCCTCGCCCTTTCCCGAGGCGCTGCTCGCCGGTCGCGTCGAGGGCATGCGCTGACGCCCGGAACCTTGCCGCCCCGGGACCGTCCTGGTGAGGTGGAGAGGTGTCCGAGATCGAGCGCAAGTTCCTGGCCGCCCGCCTGCCGACCGGCCTGGGGAACGGCGCGCCGCTCCGGCAGGCGTACGTCGCCGTGGAGGGCGACGTCGAAGTGCGGGTCCGCAGCGACGGCACCCACCATCTCCTGACGGTGAAGGGTGGCCGGGGCATGGAGCGAGCCGAGGTCGAGGTGGCCATCGACCCCGCCGCGTTCGACGAGCTGTGGGGGCTGGCCGGCGACCGCCATCTGGAGAAGACCCGCCACCGGGTCGACCTGGCCGGCGTCACCGCGGAGCTCGATCTCTACACCGGCGCGCTGGCGGGACTGGCCGTGGTCGAGGTGGAGTTCCTGTCCCGCGGTGAGGCCGAGGCGTTCGATCCGCCCGACTGGTTCGGCGCCGAGCTGACCGGTGAGCCCGGCTGGTCCAACGCTGCGCTGGCAAGCGACGGCGCCCCGACGGATGCCTGACCGCCCACGGGTGCTCGTCGCAGTCGGGAACGCGCCCGACGGAGCGTCCGCCCGGCACCACGATCTCGGGGCAGCCCGTGCGAGCTTGGCCACCCACTACGCCGACCCGGAGACGTTCGGCATGACCTCCGCCGTGAGGCGCTCCATCTGTTCGCGCTCGTCGAAGAACGGGGTGAACAGGATCAGCTCGGCGCCTGCGTCTGCGACCTGCTGCACGCCCTTCGTGCAGGCATCGGGATTCCCGGCAATGGTGGCCGGTTCGAGTCGTCTGCCGAACTCGCCGTACAGTTCGACCAGCGAGGCGGCGACCCGCCGGCGGGCCCGCTCGGCATCGTCGTCGACAGCGATGTAGACGCGCTTCGCAAACCCGAAGCCGGCGGGGTCTCGGCCCGCCGCGGCGAGCGCCTCCCGGACGATCGGTACCTGCTCGGCGAACCGCGTCGTCGCCGTCGACCCGGCGCCGAAGAAGCCGTCGCCGTAGGTCACCGCCCGTGCCAACGCAGCCGGGTGGTTGGCGCCGACCCAGATCGGCGGATGCGGTTTCTGGAAGGGCCGCGGGGCAATGGTGGCACCCTCCAGCTGCCAGAATCTCCCTTCGAAGGTGACCCGGGGTTCGGTCCAGAGCGCGTTCATCAGCCGTAGGCCCTCGGTGAAACGGGACACGAGACTGCTGGGATCAACGGCGAACGCGGAGAACATGCGGGCTCGCCCTCCCGTGGCGACGCCGACCTCTACACGCCCCCGGCTCAGCTGGTCCAGCGTGCTCACGCTCTTGGCCAAGTGGACCGGGCTGTGCAACGGGCTCACGAACACCGCACAGCCCAGCCGCAGCCGCTCGGTGCAGGCGGCCGCGTAGGTCATCGTCTCGATCGGGCCCAGGACGGGCGCCGTGCCCAAGACCTGCTCGACGGTCCAGGCACTGTCGAATCCCAGCCCCTCGGCTCGTGCCAGGTAGGCGCGGAGACCAGCCGGATCGAAGGCCCCGTCGGCGACGAATTGAGGGATCGAGATCGCGAATCGCAGCGTTCCCGACATGGCTACCTCCTACCGGCTGGGCTTTGCCGACCCGACGACATCGGTGTGGTTCTTCTTGGTGTGGATGCGGTAGTGGAGCACGAGGAACGGGAGCCCGAAGACCCAGAAGGCGTGCTCGGCCCGTAGCTCGCCATCCTGCACGTAGACGTCGAGCTGCTCGGCAAAGCCACGCACCGCCAGCGCGGTGAGCTCCCGGCTGGGGGCGTCGACGAACGTCAGGTAGTGGCCGGGGTGGTCGAGGTCGCTGTAGCTGGTCAGCACCAGACCACCGCCGGGCCGGGAGCGGGGAACCAGGGTGGCGGTGAAGCTCGCCTGCGGGAGCGGGAATCCCACGCTGACGTAACCGCGTCCGCCGTGCCGGTAGGTCGTGTAGATCCCGACGTAGATCGGTTCGTCGT
>JBOGHG010000292.1:0-4708 GCA_050744525.1 Acidimicrobiales bacterium
ACGGTGTAAGGGTGGACCCTCGACTCGGCCCGCCAGCGTCGGCCCGGTGTGAGGGCGTCGACGAGCAGCGCGACCATCTCGTCCATGTCGGCGTTGGTGAGCGGTCGACGGGAGATGCGCCACAGGTCGAGCTGGTGCGGGCTGCCGGTGTGCAGTCGGTCGATGGCATCGCGGCGGTACACGATGCCGGGGCAGACCAACAACACGTCGTCGAGCGGATCGACGGCGAGGGCGCGGAGTGCCGCTGGCACCATCGCGCTGGAGTGGCTACGCAACATCCGTTGCGCGTCGACGTAACGCGTGTAGCGGGCGTCGCGGCTAGCGGCGCCGGCCGTGAACCCCAGGTTGTCGTAGTTGTCGGCGATCGCTACGACCCGGGGACCGGGACACGGCCGCGCCGGGCACGCCCAGGCGGCCGCCAGCGCGTCGGCGGCCAGGCCGACGAGCAACTGGATGGCGTGCGGACCGGTGCCGGGATCGGTGAGGTCGCGCAACGCCAGGTCACATCGCAGCTGCTCGGTGGTCAGGTAGGTGGGCACGAACTGGCTCCTTGGCATCGGGGAACGGACATGGGGACAGATCCCCGGCCCGTCCGCACCGGCGTGGAGTCAGCGGTCCAGACGCCGCGGCCCCACGCGGCCCGAAGGGGCCGGGGAGCCGATAAATCGTCTGCTCGCGGTGACCTGCACGACAACGAGCGTATGCCCAGCCGCCCTGCGGTCACAGCGGTTTGGCGCCCGGAATCGGTCGCCCTGGTGCACCGCGCTGCCCGTAGCTTGGGGTCGCATGCCACCGGTTGCGCTGGCTACGGCCATCGACGCAGTTGCATCCGCCGATCCTGTGGTCGACCGGCTCGTCGGCCTGGTGGGTCCGATCCGGCACCGGCCCCGCAACCCGGACGGGCATTTCGGCGCCCTGGTGCGGGCGATCGTGTTCCAGCAACTGGCCGGCCACGCGGCCAACGCCATCTACCAGCGGGTACGAGCCCTCGTGGATGGGCCGTTGACCCCGGCCGCGCTCCTCGCGGTCCCGGACGGCGACTTGAAGGGCGCCGGCCTGTCCGCTGCGAAGTTCGCGTCGCTGCGGGACCTGGCCGCGAAGGTCGTCGACGGCACCGTCGTGCTCGGGGGCTCCTCCCGGCTGCCGGACGAGGAGATCATCACCAGGCTGGTCATGGTGCGCGGCATAGGTCGGTGGACGGCGGAGATGTACCTGATGTTCGAGTTGCGCCGGCTCGACGTCTGGCCCGTCGACGATCTCGGCGTGCGCCAGGGTTACGGCCTGGCGTGGTCCCTCGATCCGCCGCCGACGCCGCGCCAACTCCAGCCCCTGGGTGACCGGTTTCGGCCCTACCGCTCGGTCGTCGCACGCTATTGCTGGGAAGCGATGGCGCTCGCCCGCGGGGGAACCGATCCCGCCTTGCGGTAGCGGCGGTCGTCGCCGGGTACCGGCTCAGGTCGCGCCGTCGGCCTCGCAACGCCGCATCGTCTCGCTGCCACGGGTGTCGACAACACTGACGACATGGACATCACGTGTGTGACGATCGACTGCCACGACCCGTCCAAGGTGGCGGCATTCTGGAACGAGGCGCTGGGTTGGGGCGGCGTCGCCAGCGCGACCGACGGCAGCGGTGCGGTATGTGGTCCGGCACGAGGCGGGCTCTACCTCGAAATGGTCCGCGTTCCGGAGGACAAGGTCGTCAAGAACCGCGTCCATCTCGGCTGCACAGCTGGTCCGCTGGGCGAGCTCGACGCCGAGATCGAGCGACTTCTCACGCTCGGCGCCACAATCGCGTGGGAGGAAGAGTTCTCGCCGGAGATGGCCGCCGCGTACCGCAACGTCGTGCTGCGTGATCCTGAGGGGAACGAGTTCTGTCTCGGCGGTGGTGCGCATCCGGCATGAGCGGTCGGCGGCCACCATCGGCCGTCAGGTGGTGCGCCACTGACGGCGGGTGGCATGCGTGCCCCGGCGCGACGGGGTCCGCCGCGCGATTCGAGTCCCGCGACCTGTGACCGACGAACCGCGCGTCAGGCGCCCCACACGCCCAGCTCGTTCCCGGCCGGGTCACGGAAGTGGAATCGCCGGCCTCCCGGGAACTCGAAGATCGGCGCCGTGATCGTTCCGCCGGCGGCTTCGACGCGCGCCAGGGCATCTTCGAGGACGTCCGCCTTCAGGATCACCAGCGGCACTGTCGTGCTCGCGGCTTCGCCACTCGCCAGGCCACCATCCAGTCCCGCGCCTTCGAACCCGGCATAGGTCGGCCCGTAGTCGGTGAAGCCCCACCCGAATGCGGAGGCGTAGAACGACTTGGTCGCGCCAAGATCGCCGGCAGGCAGCTCCACGTAATCGATGCGCTCGCTCATGCCAGTCGATGATGGCAGATTGACGACCCCGGCCGGGGCGGTGGGGCTGGAACCAGGCCCTCGAGACCGGCGGCTTCGTCGTCGGCAAGAGGGTCAGGCTCGAGCTCGAGGTCGAGGCCGTCAAGGAGGGCCCCGCGCGCCTTCCTGGTCCATTCGCGTACTCCGGCCGATGCGCTGTGCCTCGGGCTGGTAGAGAATCGTCACGCTGACCCCGGCGGGTCAGTCCATGACCCAGTCGTACGAGCGCGAAGAGGGCTCCTTGGTTGACGGAGGCAACTCATGAACGAGCAGGTTTCATATCGGCAGTACTCCGGCACCGCCGCCGAGAACTACGAACGCTTCTTCGTTCCCGCCATCGCCAGGCCGGTCGCGGATGACCTCGTCAGTGCTGCCCGTCTGCGGTCCGGTGAGCGGGTTCTCGATGTCGCGTGCGGTACCGGCGTCACTGCCCGTCTTGCCGCCGAGAAGGTCGGACCCGATGGGTCGGTCGTCGGCGTGGACGTGGCCCCCGACATGATCGAGGTTGCCCGCTCCGTAGCCTTGGCGGCGGGGTTCGAGATCGACTGGCGTCAGGGGGACGCGGCATCGCTTCCGTTGCCCAACGGCTCATTCGACGTCGTCCTCTGCCAGATGGCCCTGATGCTCTTCCAGGACAAGGCCGCTGCCCTCGCGGAGATGCGGCGGGTCCTCGACGCCGCCGGGCGAGTCGCGCTCAACACCCCGGGCACGATCAATCGTCCCCTCGAGATCCTCGCCGATGGGTTGGCGCGGCACATCGATCCTGGCCTCGCAGGCTTCGTGCACGCCGTGTTCTCGATGGACGACCCCACCGCGCACGAGCAACTCCTTCGCGATGCTGGGTTCGGGGACGTCGAGGCGAGCGTCGTCAACGCGACACTCAACCTCCCGCCTCCGAGGGACTTCATGTGGCAGTACATCAACGTGACGCCGCTGGGTGCCGTCGTGAGCCAGGCACCGGAGTCAGCGCAGTCCGAGCTCGAAGAAGATGTCGTCGGCGCGTGGGAGGAGATCGCCGCGGCGACTGGCGGGGCATTGGACCAGCCCATGGTGGTCGCGACCGGCATGGCCTGATCAGGCTCGACCAGTCGGGGCGGGCTCACGCCGACGGGCGGTCGAGACGCTCGGAACGGACCGCGCTCCACCCGGCGCCCGAGGTCCACGATCGGCGCCGGGGCCAACGTGCCGTGTGGCTCGCCGATCGCCGGGCTGCGGTGCTCTCCACACGGAGCGGCGGCAACGCATCGGCGGCGGACGCGGGGTCGTCAGGTCTGGGCTCGACGCGCGTCGGCTTCCACCCGTCGCAGCACCCGGAGGGCGTTGCCGCCGAGGATCCCCTCCACCTCTCCGTCGTCGAAGCCGCCGTCTAGGAGGGCGTCCGTCAGTTTCGGCAGGTCGGTCTCGCCACCGAACCCGGCCATGACGCCGGGGACACCGTTCATGTCGGTGCCGACGGCGAGGTGCTCCGCTCCGACCGTCTCGGCGATGTGCCGGGCGTGAGCGACCAGGTCGCTGATGCTGCGCACACCGAAGCGACGGGCTCGGTAGGGCCAGAGTCCGACCACGCCGCCCGTCGAAGCGATCGCCCGCAGCTCGTCGTCGGCGAGGTAGCGGGCGAAGTCCTGCAGGGCGCGGGCGCCGCTGTGGGACGACACCACCGGAGCGGTTGCCACGCCGACGATGTCCAAGAGGGTGGCGGGGTCGGCGTGGGCGACGTCGATCACCACACCGAGCCGGTTCATGCGTTGGACGACCCGCGCGCCGAGTCGGCTGAGACCCGGCGAGGCGCGACGCCGGACGGGCAACGGCCCGGCGTACTGCTGCCACGGCAGGCACGTGGTGCCGAGCGCGTTGTCACGCAGATGCACCAGCACGATCACGCGGACGCCCCGCTCGTGCCACGCATCGATGCGATCGACGTCGCCGCCCACCGCGTCGGACCCCTCGACACCGAGCACGACCGCAGGCACGCCCTGCGCTCGGGCCTGCAGCAAACCCTCGACCGACCGGGCGACGAGGGCACCGGCATCGCCGGCTTGCCGCTCGATCAGGAGGAGCTGTGCCTCGACGGCATCCCATGGGCTCCGGCCGAAATACCAGCGTGTGACGATCGGATCGCCGACGGCCTTGGCCACGACCGCATCGACCCCAGCCTTGCGCAGCACGTCGAAGCCGACCTCGGTCGGCGCACGAAACGTGGCGCCGCGCCACACGGCCCGGAACGGCCGCGGTACGAACCCCGGGCCGTGGGTGTGCAGGTCGAGCACGAACGACTGGCGATGGAGGCGTTCCGCCCCGGCGTCGATTGCCGGCGTCACCATGGTCAT
>JBOGHG010000293.1:0-4707 GCA_050744525.1 Acidimicrobiales bacterium
GTCGCGTGGCCGCCGCCGAGCACCCCATCGGCGGCCAGGAACCGGACGAACGCCCGGAACCCGTCGAGGACCTCGGCCTCGTCGCCGGGGTCGAGGACCACCTTGCGGGGGTAGAGCTCGAGCAGGATCTCCTCGACGTCACCCGCCGACCACCGGCCCATGTCGCCGTCGAGGTAGCCCCACTTGAAGTCGAGGACCTGGAAGGCCACCCAGCCCCGCTTGGCACCCTCGGCGGTGCGCTGGAAGCGCTCCACGACATCGTCACGCCAGTCGAAGAACGCCGTCTCGTCGTCGTGATCGAACGTCGGAGGCACCCCGCCGACCCTATCGCCCGGCGTGCCGCCAAGGGTGTTGGCCCCTCCGGCGTGACCGGGGGCGCTGCTCGTGGGGTCGTCGAACCTCGGGCTGCCCGGCCCGCGGGGCGGTCAGCCGTCACCGCAGCCGGTTTGATCGGCAAAGCTTGCAGGCGAACAGGGGGCGCGGCATGAGCCACCGCGACGCGAGGACGACGAACGACGCTGAGTGCCACGTTTGAGCTCGTCACGTGGCTGGCGTACGGGTCAGTATCTAGGCTCGCTGGGGGGAGTAGGAGCACGAGCGCGAGAGGGGATGGCGGACACCTGTGGAGCGGAGCTCGTCCCGATGGACGACAGTTGCGGACAGCCCACACGACCACGAGCGGGAGGCGTTGGCCTTCCTGCGCCGCCGCCTGCCCGACCGCGAGCCCTACCAGGTCTGGTCGAACTTCGAGTTCGTCGCCCCGAGCGGTGCCCTCTACGAGGTCGACGCCCTCGCCGTCACCGACAACGGCGTCCACCTGATCGAGATCAAGTCGCACCCGGGGGCGATCGGTGGCGACGGCAGCACCTGGCAGTGGACGACGCCGCAGGGCAAGGTCCGCCTGTTCGACAACCCCCGGCTGCTCGCCAACCGCAAGGCCAAGGCGCTCAAGGAGGTGCTCGGCCGCACCAAGGAGTTCGCCAGGCGCCGCAACGAGCTGCCCTACGTCGCCGAGGCCGTCTTCCTGTCCGACGCCGACGTCGTGGTCACGCTGTCACCGCCCGGCCGCTACCAGGTGTTCCGGCGTGACCCGGACGAGTCCCCGGGTGACCGCGGCGGCGCCAGCACCATCGAGCCACCGAGCCGCCGGCCGACGCTCCCGGGCATCGTCGAGGCGCTCACGAGCCTCGACCCGGACCGCGGCGGCCGCCCCCGCCGCCGAGTCGACCGGCCGCTGGGTGCCCGCCTGGCGCGGGCGGTCGAGCGGGCCGGCATCCGCGAGCGCACGAGCCGCCGGCGCATCGGCGACTACCGCATTGTCGAGCTGATCGACGACGTCGAGGCCGACCGCGACACCGGCGTGGCCTACCAGGACTTCGTGGTCGAGCACGTGAATGTCGCGGGCGTCCGGCGCCGCCTGCGGCTCTACCCGCTCGAGCAGAACGCCACGACCACCCAGCGCGAGGTCGCGGCACGGGCGGCCAAGCGCGAGTTCGAGTACCTGTTCCCGCTCGACCACCCGGGCATCCTCGCCCCGCGCGATTACATCGAGCACGAGCGCGGCCCGTGCCTGCTGTTCGACGCCGTCCCCGGGGCCCAGCGGCTCGACCGATGGGTGGCGCGTGGCGGCCTCGACCGCTGCGGCCTTGCCGACCGCATCGACGTGGTGCGGGCGCTGGCCGAGGCGCTGGCGCACGCCCACCAACGGGGCGTGTTCCACCGGGCGCTGTGCCCGTCGGCCGTGCTGGTGAGCGGGGCGGAACCCGACGCGGCCGCGCCGGCAGTGGACGGCCTCAGGGACGGCAGGAGCGCCGACGACGGCGGGAATGGCGCCGGCCCCGACGGGTCGTCCCGTCCGGCGCCGGTGAGCCCGGACGCCTCCCGGCCGAGCCCGGGCCCGCCGCAGGTCAGGATCACCAACTGGCACGCCGGGGCGCGGGTCGGCACGGGCGAGTCGACGGGTGCCGTCACCGGCACGCAGCACGTCGAGGCCCTGTCGGGCGGTGACGCCCCGCTGTACCGCGCCCCGGAGTTCCTCCAGCCGCTCGCCGACCCGGCGCTGCTCGACGTCTTCAGCCTCGGCTGCCTGGCCTGCTTCGTGTTCACCGGCGCGCCGCCCGCGGCCAGCCCGGGGAAGCTCGACGAGATGCTGCTCGCCACCGGCTACGTGGCGGCCGAGGTGGCGGGCGAGCCGGTCGACGATTGGCTGGCGCTGTTCGTCGCGAACCTCACCGACAAGGACCCGGCCAGCCGGCCCGCGTCGATGGCCGACGTGCTGGCCCTGCTCGATCAGGTCGAGGCCGAGCTGACGGCCCCCGACCCGGCGGCGGACGAGCCCCACATCGGCCTGGCCCGCCGCAGCTCGATCGTGGGCGGTGGCCGCTTCGAGGTGCTCGGGCGCATCGGGATGGGCTCGACCGCCTTCGCGCTGTTGGTACGCGACGCTCGCAACGGCGGGCGCGTGTCGGTGCTCAAGGTGGCCCGCACCCCCGACCACAACGGCCGCCTCGAGGCCGAGGGCGCGGCCATCGCCGGGCTGCACCACCCGAGCATCGTGCATCTCTACGATGGCCCGCTCGACCTCGACGGGCACGCGGCGTTGCTGCTGTCGTACGCAGGGCGGAAGGTCGATGCCGGTCGGCCCCGCGACGAGAGCGACGAGCCAGACGGCCGGGGTGACCGGACGCTGACGGCCCGCATCGGCGAGCCGCTGGGGGCCGAGCTGGCCGAGCGGTTCGGCGAGGACCTGCTCGACGCCGTCCGCCACCTCGAGCAGATGGGCGTCGCCCACCGCGACATCAAGCCCGAGAACCTGGGCATCGCCCCGCGGGGCGACAAGGACGAGCTGCACCTGGTGCTGTTCGACTTCAGCCTGGCCGCCGCCCCCATCGATCGGGTCGACGCCGGCACGCCGGGCTACCTCGACCCGTTCCTGCGCCGTCCCGACCGGGGCCGGTGGGACCCGGCGGCCGAGCGCTACGCCGCGGCGGTCGTGCTCTACGAGATCTGCACGGGCACGAAGCCGGTCTACGGCGACGGCACCGCCGATCCCGTGCTGACCGGGGCGCCGCTGACGGTCGACGCCGCGCTGTTCGAGCCCAGCGTGGCCGACGGGCTGGCCCGCTTCTTCGACCGTGCCCTGGCTCCCGACACGGCCGACCGCTACGGCACGGCCGACGACATGCTGTGGGCCTGGCGCGAGGCGTTCCGGTCGGCCAGCCAACCGGCCGCCGCCACTGACCACGGGGACGAGCCGGGCGCCTTCTCGGCCCCGGCCGGCACGACCCGGACGACGCCGCTCGCGGGTCTGCCGCTGTCGAACCGGGCGGTCAACGCGCTCGAACGCCACGAGATCCTCACGGTCGGCGACCTGCTCGACGCGCCCGTCAACCGCCTGTCGCACATGCGGGGCGTCGGCGCGCTCACCCGGCGCGAGCTGCTCGGGGCGGTGGCACAGCTCCGCGAGGCGATGGCCGAGCGGGGCGAGATGGCCGAGGACGCGCCGCTCACCGTGGCGGCCGCGGCTCTGGTGCCCCGGGTGGCGCGCACCGAGGGAGCGCGGGCCGACCTGCTCCGCCGCTATCTCGGGCTGGACGGCGACCCAGCACGCTGGCCGAGCCAGGGCGAGCTGGCCGGGGCCGCGGGCGTGACCCGGGCCCGCGTGTCCCAGATCCTCACGTCGGCCCGCTCGCGCTGGTCGAAGCAGCCGCCGGTCACGGCGCTGCGGACGTGGCTGGCCGGCGAGCTGGCCGCGCTGGGTGACGTCGCCTCGGTCGCGCAGCTCGTCGACCGGCTCGAGCGCAGCCGCGAGCACGAGCCGGCCGACGACGACGCCCGGCGCCGGGCTGCGACCGCCCTGGTGCGGGCCGCCCTGGTGGTCGAGGCCGAGCGGACGTCGCCGCGCTGGGTCCGCCGGGTCGTCAACGACACCGCGGTCGTGGTCGCCCGCCACACCGACGACGGCGTCGACGGCAACACGCTGGCCGACTACGCCGTCGGCCTGGCCGAGCGCACCCGGGCGCTGGTCGCGGACGCCGCGGTCGTCGCCCGCACCGACCTGGTGGACGCCCTGCGCCAGCTCGACGCCCCCGACGGCACCCGCCCCCTGCCCGACGCCCACCTCGCGGAGCTGGCGGCGTCGCTGTGCCCGGCCGCGGCGGTGAACAGCCGGCTGGAGCTCTACCGTCGCGGGCTGCCGGCCGAGGACGCCCTGCGGGCGGCCCGCCGGGCGTTCGTGGCCACCGACGGCGTCACGCCCGACGACCTGGCGGCCAAGGTGCGGGCCCGGTTCCCCGACGCCGAGCCGCTGCCGCCGCGCCCCCGGCTGGACGCGCTGCTGGACCGGGCCGCCCTCGACCTGCGCTATGACGCCGCCACCGGCGAGTACCGGCCGCCCACCCCTCCGGCCGCCGACTCGACGGGCGAGTCCCTGCCCCGCCACGCCACCGCCGTGCCGACCCGCGTGGTGACGCCGGTCGAGA
The DNA here is from genome assembly GCA_050744525.1 of Acidimicrobiales bacterium. GTDB lineage: Bacteria > Actinomycetota > Acidimicrobiia > Acidimicrobiales > VFJN01 > DASQUK01. The sequence goes on from JBOGHG010000293.1 coordinate 4,482, forward strand.
TCGACGAGGCGGCCGACTTCGAGGACCGCCTGGCCCGGGCCGTCGACGGCGGCGGCCTGCTGGTGCTGGTGACCGACACCCGCAACCTGGACCGGGCGACCGACGAGCTGGCCCGGCTGCCGGTGACGGTCGTCGACATGGACGACTGGCTGATCGGTGAGATCGAGCGCCTGACGGCCGGCGGCAGGCCGTCGTGGGAGCTCGTGGTCGAGGCGGACGCCGCAGG
>JBOGHG010000294.1:0-4687 GCA_050744525.1 Acidimicrobiales bacterium
AGGATCCACGCAGAACTCGCGACACCTTCGGGAGACCCGGGGAGCGGCTGGGCCTCGGGTTCAACCCCACCCGCGGGCTCGCGTGCCAGGGCGTTGACCCGACCGGCATGTCGGGCGCAGGCTGGGCCGCGGCCGGTCGGCCGCGGGAGGAGGGGATGTCTGGTGGTGTCGCAACGATGGATCCCGCCTACGGCGGGGCGTGCGCTCGTCGCCGGCCTGGCCGGCGCACTTGCGATCGCCGCGTGCTCGGACGACGGTGGCGGCTCGGCCGGCGACGCCGCTGGCAGCGGCGCCACGGCGCGGCCCGAGGACGGCACCGGTGGCCCGTTGGCGCGGTATGCCGACTACGAGAGCGTCAATTACGGCGACCCATCGCACTGGCTGTGCCGGCCCGGCGCCGACGACGCATGCGGCGGCGACCTCACGGCGACCGTGGTGGAGGCTGGCGGCAGCACCGTGGTCGAGGAGTTCGTTCCTGCCGACGATCCGCCCGTCGACTGCTTCTACGTGTACCCGACGATCTCGCGTGACGAGACGCCCTTCAGCGATTGGGTGGCGTCGCCGGAGGAAGAGGGCTACGTCGTGCTGCACCAAGCGGCTCGTCTCGCCAGCACGTGCCGCGTCTTCGCTCCGATCTACCGCCAGCGGACGCTGACCGCGCTGCTCGCGTCGCTGGGGGGCTCGGACCCGCCGGGCGGGCAAGGAGGCGACCCGTTCGCCGACGTTCTCGACGCTTTCCGCACCTACATGGCCGAGGACAACGACGGTCGGGGTTTCGTGCTCGTGGGCCATTCCCAAGGCGCAGGGCTGCTCGGCGAGCTGATCCGGACGGAGATCGACCCACACGAGGACGTGCGCGAACGCCTGGTCGCCGCCTACCTCGCCGGCGCCGCCGTGGCCGTCCCCGAGGGCGCGGTCGTCGGGGGCGATTTCCAGAACGTGCCGCTGTGCACCGCGCCCGACGAGACCGGCTGTGTGCTGACGTGGGCGACGTTCCGGTCAGCCGCGCCGCCGCCGCCGAACTCGTTCTTCGGCCGGCCCCGCGACGGCGAGGGCGTCGCCGGCTGCGTCAACCCGGCAGCCGTCGGGGGCGAGTCGGCGGAGCTCACTCCGTACTTCCCGGCAGACGCCTCGGCGTCCATCCTCAGCACGCTCGGCGTCGGCGGCGGATCGGAGGGGTGGCTGCGGGGTACCGACATCACCACGCCGTTCGTAACGCTGCCGGGGCTGGTCTCGGGCGCGTGCGCGTCCCAGGGCGGCTTCAACTACCTGTCGGTCACGGTCAACGCCGACCCGAGCGACCCGCGGGCCGACGACATCGGCGGCGACCTGACCCCAGAGTGGGGACTGCACCTCATCGACGTATCGATCGTCATGGGCGACATCGTCGAGCGGGTGCGGGACCAGGCAGCGGCGTTCACGGGTTGAGCACGGCGGCGGGCCTGATGTGGGCGAACATGCTGCGGCCGTTCCAGCTCGGGAAGGCCCGTACGAGCCATGAGGGACCGTGGAGCTGGACCCGGGAGTCGCGAATGGCCTCCTCCCAGGACAGCTGCCCGGCGTGCCACTTCACGAACGCTTCGGCGTCGGCGGTGATGTAGAGGTCTTCGTCCAGACCGGGATACGTCTTGCAGATCTCGGCCTCGCCGTGCTCGAGCAGCAGCCAGTACCGCTCGTGGGGCCGGAACCCGGTGAAGTCCAACCGGATGACCACGCGCTGGTCCGGGAGTCGGTCACGACGAAGCGCGTTGCACATCGACCACAGCGCCACGAGCGGATCGAGGTTCTCGGGGGCGATCTCGAGCCAACGAGCTCCCCACTCGCCGAGGGTCTGGCAGACCTTGAACAGATCGTGGCCCGAGCTCGTGAGCTGGTATCGGTGACCGCGCCCCTGAGCCTTCGGTGCCGACTCGACGATGCCGAGGCGTTCGAGCTGCTTGAGCCGCTGCGTGAGCAGGGTGCGGGAGAGTCCGGGCGCACCCTCGAGGATCTCGCCGAAGGTCGCACAGCCCAGATGCAGGTTGCGGATGATCAACGGCGTCCAACGCTCAGCGAAGATCTCCGCGCCACGGGCGATCGGGCAGTACTGGCCGTAGGTCCTCATGAGCGCAGTGTCCCGCGCCGCCCGACCGTCGTGAAGTCCAGATTCTTTACTTCGAAGTCCAGATCGCTGACTTCTTCTCGGTGCACCTCGATGTTGCGATGAGCCCGTCCACCAGAGGAGGAACGATGTCAGCACGAACCACGATGCAGATTCCTGGGTTCCGGGGCGATGTGATCGTCCCCGACCACCACGACTACGACGACGCCCGAGCCGTATGGAACGGCATCGTCGACCGACGACCTCGGCTCATTGCCCGCTGCAGCGGCACAGCCGACGTGGCCCTAGCGGTGCGCTTCGCCCGCGACCGCGATCTCGAGATCGCCGTTCGCGGCGGGGGTCACAACGTCGCCGGCACCGCGGTGTGTGACGGCGGGATCGTGATCGACCTGTCGGCGATGCGCGCCGTCTCGGTCGATCCTGTCGAGCGCATGGCCCTCGTCCAGGGCGGTGCCCTGTGGGGAGACGTCGACCACGAGACACAGGCGCACGGTCTGGCGACAACGGGCGGCATCGTGAGCCACACCGGCGTCGGCGGCGTCAGCCTGGGCGGCGGCATCGGCTGGCTCATGCGCAAGCACGGGCTCACCGTCGACAACCTGGTACAGGCCGAGGTGGTCAGCGCCGAGGGCGAGATCGTGGGGGCGTCGGCCAGCGATCACCCCGACCTGTTCTGGGCCCTGCGAGGCGGAGGCGGGAACTTCGGCATCGTCACCTCGTTCCGGTTCGCGCTGCACCCGGTCGGCCCCACCGTCATCGCCGGACCGGTGTTCTGGGCGGCCGAGGACACCACCGACGTCCTGCGCTTCTACCGCGAGTTCCTCACCGACGCACCTGACGAGCTCATGAACGTCGTCCGGCTCGGCACGATCCCGCCGCTGCCGGCTGTCGACGAGGACCTCCACTTCCGGCCGGCAATCGCCGTCGCCAGCTGCTACGCGGGACCGGTTGAAGACGGTGAGCGTGCCGTCCATGCGCTCCGCCGGTTCGGGACCCCGCTCGTGGATCTGGTCGGACCCACCCTGTACGTCGACCATCAAAGCGGCATCGACGACACCGTCCCCCATGGCTGGCACTACTACTGGAAGGCCACCAACCTCACCCGCCTGTCCGACGAGGTCATCGACATCGTCGCCGCGCACGCGTACGGCGCCACCTCCCCGAGGTCGTACGCGGCGATTTTCCACCTGGGTGGCGCAATACCCCGAGCCCCGCGGGACGCCACGGCCTACGCGGGGCGCGATGTGGGCCACAACATGAGCATCGACGCAGTCTGGCTCCCCGAGCAGGACGACGCCGTCAGGGCATCGGAGACCGCGTGGGCCCGAGCATTCCTCGACGCCCTGCAGCCCCACGGTGCCGGCGTCTACGTGAACTTCCTCGACTCCGACGACGACACGAGCCGCGTCCGCGAGGCCTACGGCGACGACACGTACCGGCGGCTCGCCGAGGTGAAAGCCAAATACGACCCCGAGAACGTGTTCCACAACAACAAGAACATCCAGCCCAGCACGCCGGCGCAGTGATCGCTCACCGCATCAACTCGTGTCGCGGACCCCAGACGCGACCGCCCCACAACGCTGGCCGTGCGACACCGTGCGGCGCTTCCGGGACACTCAGCCATGGTGCTACAGGCGGGGGGCGAGCCCGTGGCTGATGACCAGCCGGTAGCCGAGTTCGAGCGTGTCGATGGTTGTGAGTCGGCGGTATCGGCGTGTCCACCGTCCAGAAGCGAGGTCGTCTTCGAGGCGTGTCATCGCCTGGGCGACGTTGGCTGGGTCGCAGCGAGCGAACGCGGAGATGGCCTGGCGGAGGTCGGCGTCGAGGTAGTCGGCGGGCCGTTGCCAGTAGGCGCCGCAGAAGCCGTCGGCGCAATCGGCGGGGACGGGGATTGGCTGAACGTCGCTGACGTTCAGGGTGTCGGTGACGGCGTCGAGTGTTGCCAGCAGAGCTTCGTGTGCCGCGATCTCTGGGAGGTAGTCCGAGACGAGCCAGAAGCGGGCGAATATCCGGGGGTCCCAGGTGAGGATCACCTGGCGTTCGCTGACGCGGGCGAGCTCGCCGAGGCCGGCCACGTGGTCGGGCCAGTGGTGGCGGAAGCGTGTGTAGCCGTGGCCGATCGCGTCGTAGCGCCGAGCGCGCGCTGAGGCGGCAGGGTTGCTGGTTCGGGCCATCGGACGCGACCGAAGCTAGAGGTGGCTGGCGAGGTCGGCGATGCTCACCATCGGTTGTCCGCATCGCAGCGCGAACCGTTCGACGGCTCCGACGGTGAGCATGTGACCGTCGGGGCCCATGACCTCACAGATGACAGCGACGGTCGGAAGGCCTGCCGCCTCGCACAGCGCCAGGGACGCCTCCGTATGGCCACGCCGCTCGGCGAGTCCTCCAGGGCGACCGGCGAGCGGAAAGACATGACCCGGGCGCAGGAAGTCCGCCGGCCGGGCATCAGAGGCAGCGAGTCGCCGCACCGTTGCCGCCCGCTCGTGCGCGGACACGCCGGTACCCTCGCCGGCGGCGGGTCGACCGACACGTGGTAACTCGTGCCGTGTCGGTCGCCGGCGCCCGGCATCGGGGGGATCTCCAGGC
>JBOGHG010000295.1:0-4682 GCA_050744525.1 Acidimicrobiales bacterium
GGGGGCCGCCAGGAGGGCGACCGCTGCACCGAGGCCACCGCCAGCGCCGAGTACCTGCTGGCGGCGGGTGTACCCGACGCCGACGTGCTGCGCGAGGTGCAGGGCACCAGCACGTGGGAATCGCTGGCGGCCTCCGCCCGGATCCTGCGCGACGCGGGCCTGACCGACGTCGTGCTGGTCACCGACGGCTACCACGCCCTGCGGGTCAAGGCGATCGCCGACGAACTGGGCCTGGACGCGTCGGTGTCCCCGAGCGGCAGCCGCGGGTCCGTGCGGGACTACGTCGAGGAGACGGCCGCCGTGGCGGTGGGTCGCATCGTCGGCTTCCGCCGGCTGGTCGACCTCGAGGTGCAGGTCGAGGGTTGACGGCCGGTCCGGGGCTCCAGGACGCCGGAGCTGCCACCGCCCCGCCGCGTGGCCCGACCGGCGCGGGTCACGCGCTGTCGTACGCCGCCTGCAGCTCGGCGACGACCAGCTTGCGCATGCCGAGCATGGCCTTGATGACCGCCTGCGCCTTGGCGGGGTCCGGGTCGCCGGCGAGCTCGCCCAGTGCGGCGGGCACGACCTGCCAGGACAGGCCGTAGCGGTCCTTGAGCCACCCGCAGGGGCCCTCTTCGCCGCCCTCGGCGAGCTTGCTCCAGTAGTAGTCCACCTCGTCCTGGTCGGCGCAATCGATCACGAACGAGATTGCCTCGCTGAAGGTGAAGTCGGGCCCGCCGTTGAGCGCCATGAACGGCTGGCCGTCCAGCTCGAAGTCGACCGTCATGACCGAGCCCGCCGGCCGCGGGCCGGCCTCGCCGTAGCGCGAGACGTTGACGATCCGGGAGTTGGGGAAGACCGAGACGTAGAGGTTGGCGGCGTCCTCGCCCTGGGTGTCGAACCAGAGGCAGGATGTGAGCTTCGGCATCGGGTGCACCGTCCCTTCGGTGTGCGGGCTGACGGACGTGAGATACGACGTGACCGGTCGCCGGGACTCATCGGTGCCCGCGATGGCCCGGCCCGGGCACGCCCGGGAGCGGCGATCGGCGGTGCGATCGCGGGCGCCCGCAAGGTAGGGTGTCGCTCCGCCTTCGGGGGTGGTGTAATCGGCAACACAACAGGTTCTGGCCCTGTCATTGGGGGTTCGAGTCCTCCCCCCCGAGCTCAACGAAATGTGCGAAGGCCCAGGTCACAGACCTGGGCCTACTGCATGGAACGGCACAGGACACCACGAGGGTTGGCTCGCCGGTCACGAGCTTGTCACGAACGGTGCAGCGTGCCTTCCCGCACCCACTCCGCAGAAGGCGAAGCCGTCGGGACGATGACCCGGAGGACCGTGTCGAGGTCGTCATGGGTGGTGATGGGAGCACCGGCCAGGGTCGTGAGCAGGTCGCCGTCGGCGAGACCCAGGCGGTCGGCGAGACCGCCGGTCTGGATGTCGCCGATGGTGAGGCCGCCATCGAGCGCGGTGGCGGTAGCGCCGAGGTCACCCCAGCGGCGGACGTGGCGGTGGGCATGGACGCCGGTGGCGAGGAACGTGTGGAGGTCGGCCACGATGTGCCGCCAGCCGATGGCCATCAGGTCGCGCGGTGCGGGGAGCTGGTCGCCGAAGCGGGACTGGACGACGTGGATGCGGGTGCCGGTGTCCTCGTCGGTGAGGGTCACCACGATGTCGGTGCCGGCGCAGGGCTCGTCGTCCTTGGTGGTCTGGAGCCGATCTGGCGCGTCGGCATCGACGACGGTGGCGGCGGAGTCGAACCCGGGCAGCCACAGCCGATCGAGGTCGGTGTCCTCGTCGTGATCGAGGGGTCGGCTGGTGAGCCGTTGCCAGGCGGTGGTGCGGTCGATGCCCAGGCGGAACGTGGCTTCGAACCCGTCGGTGGTCATGGCGCTGCTTCCGGGTCGGGGTAGGCGGCCAAGACGAGGCGGTAGGGCTTGCCGCGTCGGGAGCCGTGCTTACGGGTCAGGGCGCTGAGCGCGTCGAGGTGCTCCTGGAGGAAGGCGGCGCGGGCCTCCTCCGAGGCGAAGCGGACCTCGGTCGTCACCGAGGCGCTAGGGACTTCCTCGCCGTCGAAGGCGGCCCGGTCGAGCAGGGTGGCGCTGTCGCGCTGGAGTCGCTCGCCGCTGCGGAACAACTCGCCGAGGCTGAGCTGATCGGCCATGGCGGCGGCCCGCGCATCGGGGTCACCCCAGGTGGCGGCAGGAGACACGAGGAGGGTGTGTGCGACGGTCTCGTAGACCTGCTCGAGGAAGTTGCCGTTCTGGCGCTGTCCGATGTGTCGAAGCAGCCCGACCTTCTCGAGCTCTCGGACGTGGTAGGCGACGTTCTGTCGCGACTGCCCCACAGTGCGGGCGGCTGCCGCCGCGGTCGTCGGCTCACGCATGGCATCGAGGATCGCGGCCCGCACCGGATGGGTTGCCGCGGCGATGGCCGCTGGATCGTCGAGGGTCATCGATGCTTCCACGGGTGCAATCCTAGCAAGTCAACTCCGTCTAGCAAGGGTTGACTTTCTAGATCGCGGCGGGCAGCCGCCCCTGGTGGGCTGGCTGCCCTCCACGCGAACCACCGCTGGCGAGGCGCCGCACGGCAGAATCACCGACGACGTCGGGCTTGGCCACGCCATGCTCGCCGGAAAGGAGAGGGCGTTCATGGTCCAGCAGAGCAGTGATGACGGCACGATGCCTGAGGTGGAAAGACGCGGTCTGCGACTCGGTGGTGGGGCGATCGCGTCGCTCAGCGGTGGGGCGGCGCTGGTCACCTTCATGGCCCAGAACACCGATGACGTAACGGTCACGTTCCTGGCCTGGGAGTTCACCTGGCCGGTCTGGCTGCTCGTCCTCGTCTCCGCGCTCGTCGGGGCGATCGTGTGGTTGGGGTTGGGCGTGCTGCGGCGCCACCGGCGGCGCAAGGAGCGCCGGGAGGACCGTCGGGACTGAGGCCTTGCGCTGCGCCGATGAGTCTCGCTTCTCGTGCTCGTCCTACCGGGAGACGAGTCGTGAGGGAGAACCTCGCCGCACGACGAGAAGGAAGGATCGCCCATGTCCCGAATGACGTTCATCAACCTGCCGGTGAAGGATCTGGCGAAGACGACGGAGTTCTTCACCAGTATCGGGTTCTCGTTCGACGAGCAGTTCACCGACGAGAACGCCACCCGCATGATCATCAGCGACGACGCCTCGGTCATGCTGGAGGTCGAGCCGTTCTTCAGGGGCTTCATCGCGCCACAGGACGTCGCCGACACGTCCACGAGCAGAGAGGTGATCGTGGGCCTGTCCGCCGACAGTCGTGAGGATGTCGACGACCTGGTCGACAAAGCCCTCGCGGCCGGGGCGCAAGCGCTTGGCGAACCGCAAGACGACGGGTTCATGTACATGCGCGGCTTCCGGGACCTCGACGGTCACCAGTGGTCGTTCATCTACATGGACATGGCCGCGGTCCAGGGGTAGGCCTCCCCGGCGTCCCCCTCCGGTCTGGCACGGGGGGTTCGGTCACTCGTGGCCGGCAGGCGCATCGAGCTCGGCGACGAGCTTGCGGGGTGCCACCAGCCGGTAGGCATCCTCGATGATGCCGGCCACCTCGTCCCAGTCCAGGTCGCGGTCGAGGCGGACGCCGAGCCACCCGCGGTGCCCGACGTACGCCGGCGTGAAGAAGCGGTCCGGCTCCTCGCTGACCAGGGCACCCTGGATGCCGGGCGGGGCCGGGTACCAGATGGCCAGGCGCCCGTCGCCGTGGTGGTTGTCGACATACGTTGCGAGTGTCTTCTTGCCGCGTACGAACCAGGTGGGGGACCCCTGGCTCAGACGTTCGGTCACCTCGGGCAGCGCGAGGCATATCTCCCGGAGCCGGGCGAGGACGTCGACGGACACAGTCGGAAGTCTGCCAGCCTCCCGCGGGTCATCGCCCGCGACCGGACGCCGGGGCTGGCACGATGGGCGGGTGAAAACCGATTGGAACCCCGTCCTGCGGGGGGAGCTCGCCAAGCCCTACTGGATCGAGCTGCAGCAGTTCGTCGCCACCGAGCGGGGGCGGGGCACGGTCTACCCACCACCCGACGAGGTCTTCGCCGCCCTGCATCTCACGCCGTACGCGGAGGTCAAGGCGGTGATCCTGGGACAGGATCCGTACCACGGTCCCCGCCAGGCCCACGGGCTGTGCTTTTCTGTGCGCCGGGGGATACCGCCGCCCCCGTCGCTGCAGAACATCTTCAAGGAGCTCGAGGCCGACCTTGGCATCCCGCCGCCGAGCCACGGTTGCCTCGACCACTGGGCGCGCCAGGGTGTGCTGCTGCTCAACGCGTCGCTCACGGTCCGCCAGGGCCGGGCGGCGTCGCACCAGGGCAGGGGTTGGGAGGTCTTCACCGACGAGGTGCTGCGTGCCGTCAACGCCAAACCGGAGCGCGTCGTCTTCATCCTCTGGGGCGCGTCGGCTCGCCGGAAGCGAACGCTGATCGACACCGGCCACCACGTCGTCATCGAGTCGGCGCACCCGTCACCGCTCTCCGCCGCCAACGGCTTCTTCGGCAGCCGCCCGTTCTCGCGGGCCAACACAGCGCTGGTCGAGGCCGGCCGCGAGCCCATCGACTGGCGGATTTCCGACCGGGAGCCCGGCGATCTGGGCGGACCGGCTCCGGACTGACGCTCCCAGTAGCCGTTTGGGGAGCCCGGTGCCGGCGGATATCCTGTCTCGTTCCCTACACGCCCCC
>JBOGHG010000296.1:0-4666 GCA_050744525.1 Acidimicrobiales bacterium
CGGTGGCGTCCGCCAGCTCCCACACGCCCACCACCCGCCCCCGGTGGACCACGACGGGCGAGATCCAGCCGGCGGTGCGGCTCACGTCCTTCCGGCGGTCGGCAGCCACGATCCGGACGTCACCCGTGCCCGGGCCCAACACGTACTGGTCGAACCCGGCCAGCAGCCGCACCTCGCGGGACGGGCGCGTGCGGCCGAGCGCGTCGACGTCGGCCGCCGCCATGGAGCACTCGACACCGTCGACCGCGACGGTCGCCAGCTCGTCGCCGAGCGACGCGAACCACGAGCGGAGCGTCGCCTTGCGCGACACGCCCCGCGTGAGCCAGGCGTCGAACGTCGCCGGCGTGGCCGGGCCGTGGGCCCGCAGGTAGGCGGGAATCACGGTCCGGGCCGCCTCCTCGGGGTCGGGGACGCCGGACCAACCGGGGACCCAGGAGCGCGGCGAGGTGAACGTGACGCGCGCCCCCTGGGCGGGGCCATGGCAGATCCGACCCGTCCACGCCAACGGCTTGAGCACCGCGCTCCAGCCCGAGGTGAGCTGCGACTCCAGGGCGGCGAACTCCTCCCGCTCGATCAGGGCCGCAGTGAGCTCCTGGCGGGTGAGCACCCTGCCGTCGAGCACCTCGTCGACCGCCAGCCCCAGGGCGTCCATCTGCGGCGGCGTCACTCCGAAGGTCCGCTGCCACACCGGTTTCTCCCAGGTCCTGGCCGCCGCCATCAGCGACAGGTAGGCGCCCACCTGCGACGCACCATGGAGATGGAGCGTGCCCCGGACGGTCCACGTCTTGACGATCGTGCGGGCCTCGAGGGCCTTGGCGACCGCACCCGGCTCGGGCTTGCGCTGGCGGGAGGTGATGGCGAGCTCGGCCGACGAGGCCACCTGGGCCTGCACGCCGGCCAGCCGCCCCACGATCTGCTCCACCGTCGCGGTGGTGCGGGGCGCCAGGCCCTGCTGCCGCAGGCGCCAGGCCAGCACCTGGTCGTAGGTCACGTCCATCGACCGGCCGGCTGCGTCACGCGGGTGGCGATCGCAGTCCCAGACGGGGCCGAAACCAGTCGGCGGTGCGTTCCAGGCCCTCCCGGAGGGGCACGACGGGCTCCCAGCCGAGCTGCTCGCGGGCCAGGCTGATGTCGGGTTGGCGCTGCCTCGGATCGTCGACCGGCAGGGGCTCGTGGACGACGTCGGACCCCGACCCGGTCACCTCCAGCACGAGCCGGGCCAGCTCGGCCACGGTGAGCTCAGCCGGGTTGCCGACGTTGACCGGACCGGTGACGTCGGCGTCCAACAGCGCCAGGATGCCCCTCACCTGGTCGTCGACGTAGCAGAAGCTGCGGGTCTGCGAGCCGTCGCCGTAGACGGTCAGCGGCTTGCCCTGCAGGGCCTGCACCAGGAAGTTCGACACCACCCGCCCGTCGTCGGCCCTCATGCGAGGCCCAAACGAGTTAAAAGTGCGAACGATTCTCACTTCGAGGCCGTGGTAGCGGTGGTACGCCATCGTCATGGCCTCGGCGAAGCGCTTGGCCTCGTCGTAGACGCCGCGGGGCCCGACCGGGTTGACGTGGCCCCAGTAGGTCTCGGGCTGGGGGTGGACCTGCGGGTCGCCGTACACCTCGCTGGTGGACGCCAGCAGGAACCGGGCCCCCTTGGACTTGGCCAGCCCCAAGCCGTTGTGGGTGCCGAGGCTGCCCACCTTGAGGGTCTGGATGGGGACCTCCAGATAGTCGATCGGCGATGCCGGGCTGGCGAAGTGCAGCATGGCGTCGACCGTTCCCGGCACCCACACATACGTGCTGACGTCGTGGTCGACGAACGTGAAGCCGGGCCGAGCGAACAGGTGCTCGATGTTGTCGACGCTGCCGGTGACGAGGTTGTCGATCGCGACCACCTCGTCACCGCGGTCGAGCAGCGCCTCGCACAGATGCGACCCCAGGAAGCCCGCTCCCCCGGTGACGACGACCCGACTCATCGCCACGAAAACCTACGAGCGTCCGACCGGCGGGGGGCTTGGGGGGCAGAGCCTCCTGGCGGAGCCCCCCAACGTGGCTCGATCCGGCTCCGCCGGTCGAGCGACTGGGAAGCGACGCCGCCGACAGCCGGCGACCAAAGCCTCGTCTCGCAACCTCCGGTTGCGAGACGAAACACGTCAGCGGCCGATGCCGACGTAGCTGAACCCCCGCCGCTCGAGTGCCGGCCTGTCGAGGAGGTTGCGGGCGTCGACGACCCGGGGCGTCTCCATGAGCCCGCCGACCTTGTCGAAGTCGAGCCAGCGGAAGTCGTCCCATTCGGTGAGCACCGCCAGCACCCGCGCGCCGTCGCACACCGAGTAGGGATCGTTGGCGGGCACCACGCCGCCGACCGGTCCCTTGACGGCGGGATCGTACGCCTGGACCTCGGCGCCTTGTTCGGCCAGGAGCGACACGATCCGCAGCGCCGGCGACTCCCGGGTGTCGTCGGTGCGGGCCTTGAAGGTGAGGCCCCACACCGCCACCTTCACGCCCTCGAGGGATCCACCGGCCATGTCCCGCACCTTCGTCGCCACCCGGTGGAACTGGTCCTCGTTGACGGTGATGACACCCCGCATCAGGTCGAACGAGTACCCGGCCCTGTCGGCGATGTGGACCAGTGCCCGTGTGTCCTTCGGCAGGCAACTGCCGCCGAACCCGGGGCCGGGCTTGAGGAACTCGTGCCCGATGCGCGTGTCGTACCCCATCCCCAGGACGACGTCCTTGACGTCCGCGCCCACGGCGTCGCACATGGCGGCGACGGCGTTGACGAAGCTGATCTTGGCGGCCAGGAATGCGTTGGAGGCGTACTTGATGGTCTCGGCGGACGGGGGGTCGGTGACGATGATCGGTGCGGTCACGCCGATGTAGAGCGACGCCACCCGCACCGCGGCGGACTGGTCGTCGCTGCCGATGACGATGCGGTCGGGGTTGAGGAAGTCGTGCACCGCCGAGCCCTCGCGCAGGAACTCGGGGTTGGACACCACCACCACGTCGTCGCGGCCCAGCACCCGCTCGACCACCCGCGTCGACCCCACCGGCACCGTCGACTTGTTGACCACCACGGCCTCGGACGGCAGCAGCGGACCGATCTCCCGCGCCGCGGCCTCGATGTAGGAGAGGTCGGCGGCGCCGTCGCCGTCCTGGGGGGTCGGCACGCACAGATAGGCGAACTCGGCCGAGGGCGCGGCGTTCGCCGCCCCCACCACGAAGCTCAGCCGCCCACCCTCCAGCCCTTCCCGGACCAGCGCGTCGAGGCCGGCCTCCACGATCGGCACCTCGCCACGCACCAGTTGGGCGATCTTGGCCTCGTCGATGTCGGCACAGATGACGTCGTGCCCCAGGCGGGAGAAGCACGCCGCCGTCGTCAGCCCGACGTACCCCGCCCCGATGACGGCGATCTCCGCCATGAAATTGGACCTCCGACTGCTGACGCCCCGGCTAGCGGTATTCGAAGCGGCAACGCTAGCGCCCGCAGCAGCCGCGTGGGTGATCGGTCCGCCGAACCCGGGCGCGGGCGAGCCATTACCCTCTGCCGTCGTGCAGAACGCGCTGGGCGCCGTCCAATCGCTGCTGGTGCTCGGCGGGTCGTCCGACATCGGGGCGGCGATCGCCGAGCGGCTGGTGCCCGATGGCTGTCGCACCGTCGTCCTGGCGGGCCGCCGACCCGAGGCCATGGAGCCCGTGGCCGAGCGGCTGCGCGCAGCCGGGGCCGACGTCACCATGACCCATTGGGACGCCGTCGACATCGGCGGCCACGCGGACGCGGTGAAGGTGGCGTGGGACGTGGCGGCGATCGACATCGACTGTGTGGTGCTGGCGTCCGGCGTGCTGGGTGACCAATCCCACCTCGAGGACGATCCCACCGCCGCGGCCGAGCTCGCCGTGGCCAACTACGCCGGGCCCGTGTCGACCTTGCTGCAGGTGGCCCGCCGGCTCGAGGAGCAGGGCCACGGGACGATCGTGGTGCTCAGCTCGGTCGCCGGCGAGCGCGCCCGCCGCTCGAACTTCGTCTACGGCTCGTCCAAGGCCGGCCTCGACGCCTTCGCCCAGGGGCTCGCGGACTCGCTGATCAGGAGCGGCGTCGGGGTCGTCGTGGTGCGGCCCGGCTTCGTCCGCTCGTCCATGACCGACGGGCGCGACCCGCCGCCCCTGGCCACCACGCCGGCGGCGGTGGCCGAGGCCGTGGCCGGGGCCATCGCCTCGGGCAACGAGACCGTCTGGGTCCCCGGCGCCTTCCGCTACCTCATGGCGGCGTTCCGGCACCTGCCCCGCCCCCTGTGGCGCCGAGTCTCGGCCAACATGTAGGTGAGGTGGAGCCCATGACCACCACCTCCCGCCCATGACCACCACGTCACCGTCGAGCGCCGGGGTCGCCCCGAGCGCCCGGGCGCGCGACGGCGCGCCGGGTGGACCGGACGCAGGGCAGCTCGCCCGCGGGCCCTGGTCGCTGCTCAGGGGACTGGTACAGCTCGCCCGCCCCCGACAATGGACGAAGAACCTGCTGGTCTTCGCCGCGCCGGCCGCCGCCGGCGTGCTGGACAACACCGGGCCGGCGGTCGACGCCCTCATCGCCTTCGCCGCCTTCTGCCTGGCGGCCGCGGGCACCTACTACGTCAACGACGCCCGCGACGCCGAGGCCGACCGGCATCATCCGGCCAAG
>JBOGHG010000297.1:0-4647 GCA_050744525.1 Acidimicrobiales bacterium
TGACGTTGTCGACGGCCAGATCGGCCTCGGCCACGACCTCGGTGTCCTCGCTCACGTCGTTGTTCGCAGGGTCAGGGTCGGGGCCGGCGTCGTTCGTCACCGACGCCGAGTTGGTGATGGTGAGGGGCCCGCCGTTGTCGTAGACCACAGAGGCACCCACCTCGACCACGATGTCGACCCTGGTGCTGGTCCCGGGAGCCAGTGCACCCAGCTCGCAGGTCACCACGCCGCCGGCGTGGACGCAACCCGCGTCGTCGGACACGTAGGCCGCCTCAGGGGGGAGGGTGTCGGTGAGCACCGTGGCGTCCGAGGGGTTGGGGCCGTCGTTGGCCACCGTGAGCGAGTAGGTGAGCTGCTCCCCGGCCGCCACCGGGTCGGCGCTGTCGGTCTTGGTGACGCTCAGATCCGCGGTGTTCAGGGCCTCCTCCAGCTCCTGGAGCTCGGGCAACGTGATTTCCGGCTCGGTGATCTTGTTGATGGCCCCGTCCTCGGCGTCGCCGAACTGGCGGAACTGGATGGAGATGGCGCTCCAGTCGTCGAACCCCGTGTGCGTGTCGTTGCTCGAGCCGTTGTCGCAGGCGGAGGGGTTGTCGTCGCTGTCGGCGTCGTCGACGTTCACCGTGACCGGGTTGTCGGTCGCGTCGCCGTCGCCGTTGTAGTCGGCTGGCGCGTTGAGCGCGTTGCGCACCTTGTCGCCGTTGGCGTCGGTGAACACGAACTGGTTCGCGGCGTCGGTGGCGTCGAGGATCAGCGTCTCGTTCAGGCTGTTCTCCGTCAGGGATCCCAGCGGGGCGACGCCACGCCCGCCGGCCGTGCGCGGCGGGGAGAAGTCGTAGATCCCCCCGCCCGCGGTCTGGCGAATGCTGAACTGGTTGTCGTAGTTCATGACGCTGACGTAGTTGGGCTTGCAGTTGTCGTTCTCGTTGCCGCCGTGGCGCAGGTTCAGCGTGTGGCCCAGCTCGTGCATGATCGTGCCGCCGTCGTGGTTGTACTCGATGAAGTCATTGCCGCCGACCTCGCCCCAGCCGCCGCCCCAGGGCCAGCAGTCGTCGTCGTCGCCGTCGGTGTCGCCGTCGCCCCCGTTGTCGACCCCGTCGAGGCAGGAGCCCCCCGCGGTCGAGCCGTCCTCGAAGCCGGGGGCGGCGCTCAGGCCGTAGCGGAAGATGAGGCGGCGGTCGGGGTCGAAGTTGGCGCCCTTCACCGCGTAGAAGTTGGAGTTGAGGTCCGAGATCGCGGTCGCCGCGATCTGGTTGCCGCCCCCGAGGTCGTCGCCGATGAGGCAGTCGGGATCGGCGCCGTCGGCTCCGTCGCCGCCTCCGTTGTCGATGCCGTCACCGCAGGTTCCCCCTCCGAACCCGTCCTCCGAGGCGTTGGGGTCCGCCTGGGCGCCGGTGTCGACCCAGAGGTTGATGCCGGCGGTGCCGTCGGGGTTGCTGTTGGCGTCGGCGCCTGCCGACAGGCTGGAGGCGTTGGTGCCGGCGTCGATGGGTGCGGCTGCGAACGCGGCCTTCATGGCCTGGATCTGCGTCCGGCTCGGCGGGTTGCCCGCCATCGTGTCGAGCTCCACGAACAGGTCCTTGTGGTTGGGGTCGGCACCGAAGGCGGGCAGGTCGACGTCGATGGTGCCGTCGCCGTCGGCGTCGTAGCCCAGGGTCTCCCAGCCGTCGGGCAGGCCGTCGCCGTCGGCGTCGCCGGTTGCGGAGATGGTGCTGAAGTCGAGGCAGATCCTTCCCTGCTCGCCGCCCTCGGTGAAGCCGAAGTGCTCGCGGTCGCCGTCGCCCTGGAAGCACGACTGGTTGAGGGGCCGCCCGGGGACGTTGGTGGCCGTCCACGCGCCGGTGTCGAGCTCCACGTCGAAGATGAGCTGCTGGACATTGTCCACTGGGTTGAGGTCGATGACGTCGTCGGGCTCGGCTCCGAAACCGTCCGCATCGAGCAGCGTGAGGGTGACGGGCACGCTGGTGACGTTGACGGCGCGGTCGACGTCCTCGGAGAACGTCCAGAACGGGTTGAAGTCCTCGCCCGACTGCTCCGGGCCGGTCTGGGCCGGGAAGGCACCGATCTGCACCACCGCGTAGTAGTCGCCGTCGCCCTGGCCCAGCCCCGGGTCGGGATCGTCGAGCTCCACGACCTGGGTGATCGTGAGGGTCGTAGGTGTGAAGGGTGCCGCCGCCACCGGACTGGGGTTGACGACCGCCAAGCCCAGTAGCAGCACCAGCGTGCTTGCGAATGGAACCAGCCTTCGCCTCGAGGTCATGGGCATCCCCCTCCTCGTCACGACACGGCCCCCTCAGCCTAAACATGCCGGATGAAGAAGCCCAGGGTCGTAGCGTCACGGTTCGGTAACGATCAGGCGGGGCGAGGGTGGTGCCGCGCGTCAGAAGCTCGGGTTTCGTCGACCTCGCCCTCCAGCCGATCTCGTGCCGATTCGGGCCGGAGGTTTCGTCGGATCTCGCCGATGCCGCGCGCTGGTACGAGGACAGGCGTGCGGGACTCGGCTCCATGTTCCTGGACGCGGTCAAGGCAACGGTTCAGTCGGTTGCGCCGTGGCCGAATCCGGAACGAGAGTTGAAGGACTGGCGGAGCCCTCGACGTCCGGCGCGCGCCGGTGGCTCGCTATCCCTACCACCTGGCCTATGCGGTCGCAGGCGACGTGATTCACGTCCTGGCTGTCGCGCATGACCACCGGCGGCCGACGTACTGGACCGGCCGGACGTCGTCGAACAGGCCGGCGAGGCCTGGCTGACCCAATGCCCCGTAGGAGCAAGAAACTTGCGTATAGGGCAGGACAGCCCCGCGCGCCATGCGAGTCTCGCTGCGGATCCGCTTCCGGGACGCGCTTGGCCGCGCGCCCCGGCGAGCGTTCCCCTTTGAAATCAGCTGTTCGCCAGGTGCTCGGCTACGGACCGATGGAGCGGCTTACCATGCCAAGGCGATGACTCGACCAACGGACCGGTGGGACAGCGGCGAGGCGTACGAGGCCTACTGCGGTCGCTGGAGCCGGGTGGTGGCCCGCGAGTTCGTCCGCACCCTCCCGATCGGGCCGCGATGTTCGTGGCTCGACGTCGGGTGCGGAACGGGCGCCCTCACCGAGGCCGTGCTGACCCTTGCCAATCCGACTGCGGTGTGCAGCATCGATCCGTCCGAAGCCCACGTCGAGCATGCCCGCCGGCTGATTGCCGACCGGCGGGCAACGTTCGAGGTCGGCGAGGCCCAGGCCATCCCGAGAGATGACAAGGTATTCGACGCCGTGGTATCGGGACTTGTCCTGAACTTCGTGCCGGACGTCGCCGTGGCCCTGTCGGAGATGACCCGCGTCGCCGTGGACGGCGGACTGGTAGCCGCCTACGTCTGGGACTACGCGGCCGGCATGGAACTGATGCGGCGGTTCTGGGACGCCGCTGTCGACCTGGATCCGCCCGCCGCCGCACTCGATGAGGGCATGCGCTTTCCGCTCTGCCGGCCCGAACCGCTCCGGGCGGCCTTCGGCACAGCCGGCCTGACCGACGTCGAAGTGGGGCCGATCGACATCGCGACGCCGTTCCGCAACTTCGACGACTACTGGACGCCGTTCCTCGGCGGCCCGGGCCCCGCTCCCGGCTATGCCAAGTCCCTCCCCGAAGAAGACCGTCTCGCCCTCCGCGAGCGCCTCCGCACCACGCTGCCGATCACCGCTGACGGCCGTATCGAGCTGACCGCGCGGGCTTGGGCCGTAAAGTGCCGTAAGCCGCACTGAGGCCAGGCTCAAGAGCAACATGACGTCAACATGACCGCCCCGCTTCACTCAAGGCTCCCGGTCGGGGCGCGGCACGCGCGTCCCGGAAGCCGATCCCTCAGCGGGTCGGTCACCGGCACGCTCAGCGTGCCCATGGCCGCGCGCCCAGAGCCCCGTAGTCAGCTCCTGTTCAGCTGCTCGGCGAGCATCACGATGATGCCGCTGGGGCCGCGTACGTAGGCGAGCTTGTAGAGGTCTCCGTAGGTGGCCACGCCGCGCAGCGGGTGGCAGCCGTGCCTCGCTGCGATCTCGAGGGCTTCGCCGATGTTGTCGACCGAGAAGGCGACGCGGTGCATGCCGATCTCGTTGGGTCGTGTCGGCTGCGTATTGATTGCCTCTGGGTGGATGTACTCGAATAGCTCGAGGCGACCGCTGCCGTCTGGCGTCTGGAGCATGGCGATGTTGGCGGGGTTGCCGTCGAGGCCGACGGCGATGTCCGTCCACTCTCCACTGACCGTGTCTCGGCCCAGGACGGTCAGCCCGAGGTCGGTGAAGAAGGCGATCGTCGCTTCCAGGTCACGGACGGCGATGCCGACGTTTCTCGAACTTGATGGGGATGCGTTACGTTACCGAGCCGCGGGCTGCTGTTCAGGCCAACACTCCTCATGTTCTGAAAGATGACCGTCGAGCGGCGGGTCCCACAAGCCGATCGGCTTCTGGGACGAGGCCCCAAGCGGTGAGCGAGGGATTCCACCGACGGCTCTGCCCTTGCCCGGTACAAGGGGGGACATTCCAGCCTCCCAGCCCCGACTTTGACACCGTGATCGCGAAACCGCAGGTGGGAGGGGGCGCGGCTTCGCTGTTTGTCCCTACATTCCCTTGATTTGCGCCGGTTCCGGGATCAGCCGGCGGCTGCGGGTGCCCAGCTGGCC
>JBOGHG010000298.1:0-4645 GCA_050744525.1 Acidimicrobiales bacterium
ACTTCCCCTCGGCGACCTTGCGCTGGTAGTAGGCGCGACCGGGTGTGTCGTGGCGGACCTGGGTGACCGCGGCCAGGTGGAGGGCGTGGTTGAGCTTGCGGTTGCCTCGCGGGTTGAGCCGGTGGCGCATGCGGGGCCCGCTGGAGGCTTCGATGGGGGCGGTGCCGTTGTAGGACGCGAACCGCTCCGGCGTCGGGAACCGGGCCGGGTCACCGACGTGGCCCAGGATGAACCCCGCGACGATCGGGCCGACACCATGTAGCTCCAGCAGCGACGTGCCCGACGCGCTGACGGCCTCGCTGACGCGGCGCTTGGCGGTGGCGATGTCGCGGTCGAGGCGACCGAGGTCGGCCAGCAGCTCCACTGCGAGACGCTTGCGTTCGACCCCAGCAGCACCCTGCGGATGGATGTTGCGCAGCAGCTTGGTTGCCCGGCTAGCCCCCAAACGGCGGGGCGCGCCGCCGGCGATGAGCTCTCGCAGCGCCACGTGCAGCCGACAGGCGGCTTGGGTGCGCAAGGCCACCAGGTCGTCGTAGCGGTCGATCAGCATCCGGATCACCGCGGTGTGGTCCTCCACCCGCACCGCCCGCAGCCCGCAGTGCCGCAACCCGGCGATGGCAGTCGCCAGCGCGTCGTTGCGGTCGTTCTTCGACGCCTTGGTCGAGCCCAACAGCCGGACCCTCGCCGCCAGCGTCGGGGGCACATCAACGACGTGCTCACCCGCCTCGAGGAGCTGCTGGGCCAACAGCTTGCCCAGTCCCCCGGCGGACTCCACCGCCCAGGTCCGCTCGGTGCCCAGCGGTTCAGCCCAGGCCAACAGCCGCTGGGTCTGGCACCGGTCAGCCACCAGCCGTAGCCGGGCCAGCGGCCGCTCGTCGCGGTCGATTGCTACCGCCGTGTGGGTCGACTTGTGCGGGTCGACACCGATGATCGCCGTCATGGAAGTCCTCCTCTTGAACGCGTGTGTGCGTGTGTGAGCGTCACGACGGGCACTCCTGATGAAGGTGCTGCTCGCCTCTTTCGAGCCACGCCGCGACCGAACCCGGCCGGCTGGCGCTTCGTTCGGAAGCCAACCCGACACGCGAGCAGCAGGCAGTTCGAGAGCCAGCCGACCGAGACCCGAGGACGCTACGAGCACACGCTCAACGCCCGCCCAGATCCTCCATCAGGCAGATCGGTACCTAGCGCCTGGTGCGTCGAGCG
Source organism: Acidimicrobiales bacterium (assembly GCA_050744525.1). Lineage (GTDB taxonomy): Bacteria > Actinomycetota > Acidimicrobiia > Acidimicrobiales > VFJN01 > DASQUK01. The sequence continues at coordinate 1,204 of JBOGHG010000298.1, forward strand.
CGGAGGTAGGCGCCTGCGTCTACCGAGGTGGAGGGGCGCTTGGTGAGCGCCGATACGAGCGCGGCGAGGTGTTCGTCGGCGGCGCTACCGAGGACTTCGCGGGCGGCTTGCTCGTAGCTGACCATGTTGGGGTTGGGTCGCATGGTCAGGGACGCCCACACGTCCGGTCCTCGCGCGCGGGTCCTGCGGTGGACAAGCTCGTGGGTCAGCTCGACGGTCTCGAACCCGGCGTCCACGAAGTCGCGGTCGTCGAAGCCTCCCATCGCGCCGCCGGGATCAGCCCCGCGCTGCCAGCGTTCCAGGACCCGGCTGCGAGCGGGCTCCAGGTCCGACAGGTCAACGCCCGCGAGGGACTTGTACTGGCTGTTGATCGGCTCGAACAGCGACACCCGCCCGCCGGGGAGCAGCACGCGGTGGAACTCGGTGGCGGCGCGGGCTTTGTCGGCGACGTAGATCAGTACCGAGCGCGTCACCACCACGTCCACGCACTGGTCCGGTAGGGGTAGGGCGACGGCGTCACCAGCAATCAGGCCGAGGGCGATGCCCGGCCGTGCGCACTCGGCGAGCGCGTGGGTGGAGATGTCGAGGGCGACGACACGGCCGGACTCGCCGACGCGCCGACGCGCCTCGACCGCGAGGAGTCCGGTTCCCGCCCCCACGTCGAGCACGCTGACGTCCTTTCGCAACCGGGCACCAGCCAGGACCCGGTTTCGGACGCGCCGCAGCGCCTTGGCGAGCGCCCGAACCTGACATTCGTCGAGCCCGCGCTGACGACCGCAGTTCAGCCAGTCGGCCCAGCGGTCAGGAGCACCCACCCCACGCAGGATGCCCGAACCGAGCGCACGCCGCCGGCCAGCCGAGCAGCAACGACGCGGCGCGAGATCGGTAGTTATGCGCGCGGTCAGTCCTCGGGGAGTGCGGCGAAGTTCCGTTTGGCGGCGCGGTACCAGCCCATCCCTGAGATCGGGTGCTTCCAGCGGCCCTTCATCTCTTTGAGGGCGGGCGCGTGCGCGGTGTCACCACCGGCGACCATGTCCTTCAGATGCTGGTCTTGGGCCTTGATGACCTCGTCGGCGGTTTGACCTTGGTGTTGGTGGTCGCATGGCCCACCGAGTTGCGTGCATGTCATCGTTTTCATCAGCTCACTGCTTTCTTCACGAGTTTCGCGATCCTGATCTCTTCGGTGTCGTTCAGCGTCGTGAGCGCGTAGGAGATCGGCCACAGATTGCCCTGCGCACGCCTCGCGTGGCGGATCGTCCGCAACAGAACGACGCGGCGCGGGATCGGCAGCTCCGCATCGCCAGTGCAGCCCTCGTCAGCCGTCTGTCGGTGGATGTTCGTGCGCTACGTCTGGAGCTCCTGCACCCGAACCACGTTCTCCCGGGTCTGCTCCGCCAGGCCGGCAGCTTCAGCTTCGATGGAGTCGAGGCGCTCGCTCAGCCCCTCGCACGCTGACTCCCCGTCGGACGAGCACGCGATGAGTCACGACCGTCAGCGCCGTAAGGGCGACCGCTCGACGCAGAGCATCAGTCTAGCGGAATTGTCTAACCGATCGGTAGATCTGGCGCGGTGTTTCATCCCCGAGCAGGCACATCGGGGCGACCATCGGAGTCGATGCCGAGAACTTGTTCGCCTTGGCCTCGCGCCCGCCTCAACTGGGTCAGCCCCGGGTGGGCTCCAGGACGGAGGCGAGGTCATCGAGGGTCGACTGGAGGTCGTCGGGACCGAACGCCATGCACATCGCCAGCAGGCGATCGACCCCGGCTGCGGCGTACTGCTCGACCATCTCCGGCGTGATCGAGTTGAAGTAGGGGCAGATCGTCAGCTCGAAGTCGTCGTCGGCGCGGGAGCGACCTCGTGCCGCGAGCTCCTCGTCGAGCCGCGCCAGCCGCTCGGTGAGGTCGTCGCCGGGGAGGCGGTTCCACGAGAACCACCCCTGTCCGTTCGCGGCCGCGCGGCACAGGGCGGCGTCGCTCTCGCCGCCGACGTGCACCGGCACCGGCGACTGGAGCGGCTTGGGGTACAGGCGGCACTCGGGCAGTTCGTAGAACTCACCGCTCAGCGCGGCGGTCCCGTCGCTCCACAGCGAGCGCATCAGTGCGAGGTACTCGTCGGCTCGTTTGCCACGACGCTCGAACGGCACGTTGAGCACCTCGTACTCCTCGCGCAGCCAGCCGATGCCGATGCCGAAGTCGACCCGGCCGCCGCTGAGCACGTCGAGGTCGGCGACCTGCTTGGCGGTGTAGACGGGGTTGCGCTGCGGGATCAGGCAGATGGCGGTGCCCAGCCGCACGCGGTCGGTGACCGCCGCCAGGTAGGTCAGCGCGGTGAGCGGCTCGAGCAGGCCGGTGTCGCTGCCGCCGGGGAACCTGCCGTCAGGCGAGTAGGGGTACGGCGAGTCGTAGTCGTCGAACATGACGACGTGCTCGGGCAACCAGATCGACTCGAAGCCGCGCTCCTCGACGGCGGGTCCGAGCGTCCGTATGAAGGCGGGCCCTGCGTTCAGTGTGGCGACAGGGGCGAACACTCCGATCTTCATGACCGAGCACCCTAGATCTGCGTCCGCTGGTCGCCGCCATGCTGTGTGAACGGACACAGAAAGCGTGGCCTGTCACTCCCTGGCGATCGTGGCGCGAGCGGTCTCGTCGGAGTGGCACTCCAGCCAGTCGCGGGCGAACGGACAGCACGGCGATCGTGAGGTCCTCCCGCGCGGCGGCGTCGACGGCGGCGCGCACGAGGCGACCGCCGGAGCAGAACAGCCGGGGGACGTCCTGTCCCGACATCAGCACCCGGAACGTCGTACGCTCCATCCGGCCGGATTTCGCACAATCCCTGGGAGCGACATCGTCGACGGCTCGACGGGTCGTCGCCCATGGCCTCCGCATCAAGACCTGAGCACTTGAGCTCCAATGTGAGGCGTTGACAGCGCAGGGGTTCGACCAGCGTGGTGCGCTCGTCGCCCAACCGTGGTCCGTTCTCACGCTGGTCGTCGTCAGACGGCTTGCCGTCCGCGGTGAACATGGCTACTCGTCGGGTCGTGGCCATGGCCCCGGTCATCGCCGCGTGCATAGGGGCTCACCAGCGAGGCTAGTGCACCTCCACTCGTGGCCGCGATGGCGCGCTGTCGCCGACCGCCTACGATCGTGAACGCCGCGCCGGGTTGCCCGACCTGCGCCCCCGTCGCCCGGTGGATCGTCGGCACAGAACGACACGGCGCGAGATCGGCAGCTATGGCGCGCCGTAGTGGAGCCACCGGCGGCCCACTTGCTTGCTGATCCGAGCGTCCCTCAACGGCCCTTCGGGTGGGCTGTGCGTCGTCGTCGCGATTGGCCTTGACAGCTCGAGCGCTATGGCTCGCCGCGGCCATGATGGTCCTGTGGACGTCCGAGTCTTCGTGTCAGGTGCGCCCGGAACGGGCAAGACGACTGTCGCGGCCGAGCTT
>JBOGHG010000299.1:0-4622 GCA_050744525.1 Acidimicrobiales bacterium
CCCATGGTCCCGGCCCTCCTCGCCTCGGTGTGAGGGGGCCGAGACGGCGAGCATCACTTTCCTCGAGCGGTGCCGACACGCTTGGTTCACGACCGAGCCGATTCATCAACGGCTACATGGACGACGAGGAGCCCCCGGGCGCACTTGGTGCGACCGGGGGTATTCCCCTGCGACGGCGGCTCGGCGTGTACGGCCGTTGATCGTCACCGGCCTCGATCGGGGCTAGAGGCCTTGGGCCGGCGAAGCCGGCACGGATGAGTCAAGTTTCATTTGGGGTCAAGTTCGGTCATGCCGCGAGGCGGGCGTGCCGGGCGATGCGGTCGGCTTGGGCGCCGGCGCGGTCGATCGCCGCTCGCAGGGGGCTGGTGGGGTCGGTGCTGTCGGCCATGCCGTGGCGGAGGAAGCGTCCGGCGTGGCCGACGAACACCGCAGTGCTGAACCCGAGGGCGGTGGGCCGGTAGCGGTGGGCGCCGGGGATGCGCTCGATGAGCCCGTGGAGGCGAAGGCGGCGCAGGTCGTAGGTCATCTGCCCGGCGGTCATGGACTCGGCGGGTCGGCCGAGGAGGGGCGCCACGTGGGCGCGCAGGTCGCGGTTGGCGAACCCGTTGGGCAGGAGACGGAACACGACCAGCGCGCCGAGGAGGGCGTGAACGCGGGGATCGCCGAAGCGGAGGGCGGCGATCCGGCGGCCGTCGAGGTGGAGGGGCCGGGTGAGCTGTTCGAGGGCGGCTTGGCCGTCGGCGGGGTCGTGGCTGATTCGTTGGACGGCCAGGAGCCGTCGGTTGGCGTTGAAGCCGATCTCCCGCAGGGCGGGCAGGTTGGGCAGCCGTTTGCCGACGCCGAAGTCGCGGGTGTCGTTGACGGTGGTCTCGGTGCGAAGGGCGACTCCTTCCTTGTGGTACTGCTTGACGCGGCTGGCCTTGTACTCGACGTGCAGCGACGGGACCACGCCGTCGGTGAAGATCCGGGTCCGGAACCGACCGGGGGTCGGGCGCTTTCCGCGGCGCACAATCCGCCGGTCGAAGATGGCCGAGACCCGGTCGGGGCGGCCCAGGTCGATGTTGTCGCGGATGACCTCTTCGAAGAAGACCCGCCCGGCGAGGGGTCGGTCCAGGACCTGGGTGAGGGAGAACTCGGCCTGCAGGATCGAGATGTCGTAGCGGTAGCCGGCCCGGCGTTCCGCGGCGGTGAAGGGGTGCGGAAGCCGGGCCAGCCACTTGCGCACGAACCGGTCGATCCGCTTGTCGTCGAGACGGTCGCAGATCTTCTGCAGCCGCTCGGGGTCTTCGCACGACGCGAAGCCGTTGTCGAGCGCCTCGAAGCCGATCCCGGCCTTGGCCGCTTGGCGTTTGGCCCACTCGTTGCCGTTGATGCAGACCTTGGCGTTGTAGGGGAAGTAGGTGCAGAACTTGATGAAGAACGGCCCGAAGTCGTCGACGGCGTAGACGTAGAAGTGGTTCACGATCGCGCTGCGCCGCACCAGCCATGGGTAGGTCGCCCCGGTGATCGGGTTGCGGCGTTTCTCCGTGCGGAACACGGCGGTCTTCTCTTGGACCCGGCCGACGAACAGCACACCCTCGGTCCCGTCGAAACCGGCCAGGTAGCGGTGGGCGACGTCGTCCTTGCGTTCACCGGGACGGAAGTCGACCAGGTCGACGCCCTGGTCGGCGACGAAACGATGGATGCCGGCGACGAAGGCCTTGGAGATCGGGTCCATCAACGCCGAGGACACGAACGGGAACCCCCGGTGCGCCTTGAAGAACCCGACGACGCCGAGTTCGTGCTGCAGCCGGGGCTGATACAGGTTCAGGTACATCCGGTCGATGCACTCGACCTCCAAGGTCACGTGTTCGGCCAGAACGTCGGCGGCGGTGCGGGGTAGCGTCATGACGGGCTCCGGTCGTCGTCGGCCAGTAGGCCACCAACCGCTTTGGGCGGTTCAACGCAGGGCTTACACCCTGCATCACGCAGTGCGCTCGGCCGGAGCCTCCCATCACTGCGCAACGTGTACGACCCTGTCAGCCGCCGACCTGAGTCGCCGCGAACACCGCTCGTCGGGCTGGGGCGGAGCCCCGTTAGCCGTCGGCCTCGGCGAGTCGGAGTCCGCCGCGACCATCCGGAGTGGCCTGCGGGCGGGGATGGCGATTCCGCGCCGGGCCCCGGAGGAGCCGGCGTGGCGTCCGCCGCGGAAGCCGAGCCAGCGATGAGGCGCCGTACCTCGGCCGACCGGGCCCTACCTCTGCCGACGGAGGGAGCAGGCGATGTCCACCCAGCCGGTTGAGGGCAACCCCCTGCTCGACGTTGCCGCCGCCGCCGCCCACCTGGGGGTCAGCGAGGCGTTCGTGCGACGCCTGGTCCTCGAGCGCCGGATCCGCTACTTCAAGGTGGGCAGGTTTGTGCGCTTCCGGGCCGTCGACCTGGACGCATTCGTGGAAGGCCGGGCGACAAGACCCGGTGGAGACACGGATATACGTGCGGTCAACTCAGCGCCGCGGCGCACCGCGTGCCAACGCGCAACACAGGACCGAGGCTCGCCGAAAAGGCGGCGCCGGATGAGGGCGAGCGGCCGCGACGGGGATACCGGATCACGCGGTGGTTGGGGGCGGCGCTCCGACCTCGTCCGATGGACCGCGGCGGGCGCCGGGCGTCGATCGGAACCAAGCGGCCACGTCGGTCGGCGGCCGCCCCAAATACCGGTTGAGGTGGCGTAGCTCGCCAGGCTTGGCCCGGCAGCGATCGAGCACACCGTCGAGGTCGGCAGAACAGATGCGGACCGGGAAGCGCAGTGGACCTAACCCGGTTCGGCGGACAGGGTCGGCTGTACGCGGCGTCCGATGCCGATCTCCGGAGGCTGGAGCCGGAGACGTCCGCGGCCGCCTTGACCATTCAACTGATGACGAACAGCTGGTCGAGTCCGCAGATGTCCAGCACCTTTCGGACCGGGTCAGCTGGAGACCGCAGGACGATGTCCCCGCCGAGTTCGCGGGCTCGCTTGAGCGCCACAACCAGCACAGCGAGGCCGCTGGAGTCGATGAATTTCGTCTGGGCGAGGTCGACCACGATCCGAGCCGTCTCCTCCACAACATCCCCTAGCTCCGCTGCCAGCCCGGGCGCCGTGGTGGCGTCGACATCGCCGGCGACCGAGACGACAACCTCATCCGATTGGCGGACCGACCGGACCGCGAACGTGACGGTGCGCGCTGAGACCGAGCCAGTGGGCAACGCGGCGCCAAGGCCGACCAGCGCGACGCGAGGTTGGGCGCCGTGGCCCCCCACCGTTGCGTCTGGTGCGGAGCACATTCCTCCGCGGCCTGCGGGGTGCTCGGCCTTGGCCCGGTCCGCGGCGGCGGAGAGGCGCAGCCGCCGGGCTTCAGCCGTCGCCCAGAGCACAAGGTGGGGATACCGGGACTGAGCCTGCACGTCGCCACCTCGTCGCTCTGTGAACAGAACCAGTTCGCTCGGCGTGCGGCCGGTCGCAGCGCGCGCCCTCACGTCGTCGGGCTGCTGCTTAACCGGGCCTGATTCTCCCGAAAGGGCCCAGACGTGTCAAGTCCGCCTTTACGGCGACGCCGGCGGCGCGGATATCTTGCGGGCGTGGACAAGAGCCCGATCGACCTGGCCCAGGCCTTCGCCGATGTCGCCCGCGCCCTGCTTGCCGAGGACGACCTCGAGGCTACCTTGGAGCGGATCACGCAGCTGGCCGTGGAGACGGTCAAGGGCTGCGAGCATGCGGGCGTTTCGCTGATCGAGGGCCGGAGGATCCGTACGCCCGCGGCTAGCGACGAGGTGGCCCGGCAGGTCGACGCCATCCAGTACGAAGTGGACGAGGGGCCGTGCCTCGACGCCATGCGCGAGCACGAGAGCTTCAAAATCGACGACCTGCCCGCCCAAAAGCGGTGGCCCACGTTCTGCCGTCGGGCGACGGACGAAGCGGGGGTGGCGGCGATGATGTCCTACCGGCTCTTCGACGACGAGGACACCATGGGTGCCCTCAACCTCTACTCCAGACAGGCCGGTGCATTTGACGACGAGGCCTTCGCCATGGGGTCGGTATTCGCCACTCATGCCGCGGTGGCACTGGCTGGCGCACAGAACGAGGAGGAGATGCGCCGCGCCCTCGAGACCCGGGATGTGATCGGCCAGGCCAAGGGCATCCTCATGGCCCAGCAGGGCGTCTCCGCCGACCAGGCCTTCCACATTCTGCGGCGGGCATCGCAGCGCATGAACGTCAAGCTGCGAGAGGTCGCCGAGCGCCTCGCTTCGCGGCCGTTGCCTGAGGATCCACCTGGTCCCGAATGAGGGCTCCCCGGCGGGTCGACCCACAACAGCGGCCCCAAAGTGGACGCGCCGTGGTGTTTCACATGCGCCGTTGCCGCCCTGACGTGCGATCGACCTCGGGCGCTGAGGGCTCCAGCTGCGAGGTGCGAACACGAGCAGACTCTTCTCTGAACCTGCTCGCTCACGCGGCCAGGCGGCCAGCGTCAGCGCGCACGACTACCCAGCGCGGCGTCGGCAGAACCCATCCAGCGTGGCGAGATGACTTGCGGCCTAGCTGCCGAAGCGCTGGAAGGCGGCCTGGCGGGTAATCCCGAGGACCTGTCCGATCTCCGCCCAGCTGACGC
>JBOGHG010000300.1:0-4617 GCA_050744525.1 Acidimicrobiales bacterium
CACTTAAACCTCTCTGGCCGCAAGGCGGTGCGGGTTCGAATCCCGCCCTGGGCACCCCCTGCTGCACTGGTACATCGTCCGGCGGCCGCCGGTCGAGCCGGGAGCCGCGGGCACGACGACGACGTGCCCTGTGCGCTCACTTTGATCGGTTGACGATCTAGTCGGGAACTGGCATCCAGCCGGATCTGGACTTACACCAGCATCGAGCTAGTATCCGGATGTGTCCAAAGACACCTCCGTCGACAACGATGCGCTGCTCCGCCGGCACGGTCTACAGGTCACGGCCCAGCGTCTGGCTGTTCTGCGGGCTGTGTCCGTCAAACCGCACAGTACGGCGGACGACATCTACAAGGTCGTGCGGGCCGAGATCGGTGCCATCTCGCGTCAGGCGGTGTACGACGCCCTCGCGGCCCTCGGCGACAAGGGCCTCCTCCGGCGCATCCAGCCCGCCGGGTCGCCGGCCCGCTACGAGGATCGGGTCGGTGACAACCACCACCACCTCATCTGCCGAACCTGTAACCGGATGGTGGACGTCGACTGTGCGGTCGGCGACACGCCGTGCCTGACGGCGGCCGACGACTGGGGCTACGAGGTCGACGAAGCCGAGGTGGTCTACTGGGGCCGATGTCCCGAGTGTGTCGCGGCAGCTGCTGTGTCGGCCGACGGCTTGAAGGCGGACGCAGCGTGCGACACCAGCTGAGCAACCAGCCATCAGAAGGAAACTCCGAGAGAGGAGAGGACCGACGTGTCTGAAAGCGAAAGCCCAGTAATCCCGTCGCCCACCGTCAAGGCGACTCCGCCCAGGACGAACCAGGACTGGTGGCCGAATCAGCTCGACCTGCAGGTCCTCCGCAAGCACGTGCCCGTGCCCAATCTGATGGGGGAGGACTACGACTACGCAGAAGAGTTCAAGACCCTCGACGTCGAGGCGCTGAAGCAGGACGTCTTCGACGTGATGACGACGTCGCAGGACTGGTGGCCGGCCGACTACGGCCACTACGGGCCGCTGTTCATCCGGATGTCGTGGCACGCGGCGGGCACGTACCGCATCGCCGACGGGCGGGGCGGTGGTGGCGAGGGCGCGCAGCGCTTCGCCCCCCTCAACAGCTGGCCCGACAACGTCAGCCTCGACAAGGCGCGCCGGCTGCTCTGGCCGATCAAGCAGAAGTACGGGCGCAAGATTTCCTGGGCCGACCTGATCATCTTCGCCGGCAACTGTGCCTACGAATCGATGGGGTTCAAGACGTTCGGCTTCGGCTTCGGGCGAGAGGACATCTGGGAGCCCGAGGAGATCTTCTGGGGGCCCGAGGACACGTGGCTCGGAGACGAGCGCTACAGCGGCGACCGCGAGCTCGCCGGCCCGTTCGGCGCCGTCCAGATGGGCCTGATCTACGTGAACCCGGAGGGGCCGAACGGCAACCCGGATCCGCTGGCGAGCGCCAGGGACATCCGCGAGACGTTCGCCCGGATGGCCATGAACGACGAGGAGACGGTTGCGCTCATCATCGGCGGTCACACGGTCGGCAAGTGCCATGGTGCCGTGGATCCCGAGTATCTCGGACCGGAACCCGAGGGTTGTCCCGTCGAGCACCAAGGCCTGGGCTGGAAGAACAGCTTCGGCACCGGCGCCGGCCCCCATGCGCTCACCAGCGGGCTGGAGGGCGCATGGACCAACGAGCCGACGAAGTGGGACAACGGGTACCTGGACAACCTCTTGAAGTACGACTACGAGCTCACGACGAGCCCAGCCGGCGCGCAGCAGTGGACCCCCAAGAACCCCGAGGCCCAGGGCACCGTGCCGGATGCCCATGATCCGTCGAAGCGGCACGCCCCGATGATGCTGACGTCGGACCTCGGGCTGAAGCTGGACCCGATCTACGCGCCGATCGTCAAGCGCTTCCACGAGAACCCCGACCAGCTCGCCGACGCCTTCGCCAAGGCGTGGTACAAGCTGTTGCACCGCGACATGGGGCCGGTCCGGCGCTACCTCGGCCCGTGGGTTCCCGAGCCGCAGCTGTGGCAGGACCCCGTCCCCGAGGTCGACCATGACCTGATCGGGGACGAGGACGTCGCGGCCCTCAAGGACAAGCTCCTCGCATCGGGGCTGTCCATCTCCCAGCTGGTCTCCACCGCGTGGGGGGCGGCCGCAAGCTTCCGCGGCACCGACATGCGGGGCGGGGCCAACGGTGCACGGATCCGCCTTGCGCCGCAGAAGGACTGGGAGGCCAACAACCCGAGCGAACTCGCCACGGTGCTGCAGACCCTCGAGAAGATCCAGCAGGACTTCAACGGCGCACAGTCCGGCAACAAGAAGGTCTCGCTCGCCGACCTGATCGTGCTGGGTGGCTGTGCGGCCGTCGAGCAAGCGGCGCGGAACGCCGGCTTCGACGTTCAGGTTCCGTTCGCGCCGGGGCGCACGGATGCCTCGCAGGAGCAGACCGACGTGGAGTCGTTCGCCGTGCTCGAACCGAGCGCCGACGGGTTCCGCAACTACTTGCGAGCCGGAGAAAAGCTGCCGCCGGAGACCCTGCTGGTGGACCGGGCCTACATGTTGACGCTGAGCGCTCCCGAGATGACGGTCCTCGTCGGCGGCATGCGTGCGCTGAACGCCAACTTCGGGCAATCCGCACACGGCGTCTTCACCGGCCGGCCCGAGACGTTGACCAACGACTTCTTCGTGAACCTGCTCGACATGGGCACGGAGTGGAAGGCATCTGCCTCGTCCGAGAACGTCTACGAGGGTCGCGATCGCGCCACGGGCCAGGTCCGCTGGACCGGCACCGCCGTCGACCTCGTCTTCGGTTCGAACTCGCAGCTCCGGGCTGTCTCGGAGGTCTACGCCTGTGACGACTCGAAGGAGAAGTTCGTGCGTGACTTCGTGGCTGCATGGGACAAGGTCATGAACCTCGATCGCTTCGATCTCGCCTGATCGACGTCCCCGGCTCTGGTGACCGGTTCAGGTCGAACCGGTCACCAAACCACCACTCGAAGCAGCGGTCGGGTCATGGGCACGCGTCTTCGAGCGCGCCGAGGTAGGCCTGTCCCGCCTCGATCGCCGAGGCGCCGGCCTCGACGACCTCCTGCGCCGCGTCGGCGGTGAGCGACCCCTCCCCGAGGGCGCTGATCGCGTCACCGAGCGACGCCAGGGCGTCGTCGAACGCCTCGGCTTCCTCCGGGGCGGTGTCGGGGGCCAGGTCCCTGATCTCGGCGAGGTCTTCCCTGATGGTGGTGAGGGCCGCCTCGGTCGCGTCGGTGCCCTCCGCGAGGACGTCGAGGTCACCGAGCGCGGCGATGTCCCGCTCGGCATCATCGATCGCGGCACAGAGCGCGTCCCCAGTCGATGTCGTTGTCGAGTCTGCCGCCTGGTCGCCGTCGTCGTCATCGCCGCACGCGCTGAGGACGAGCAGGGTGGCCAGGGCGCCGGCCAGGGCACGGTGTCGCATCAGGGCTGGCGCCCGAGGACGTCGGCGATCTTCGCCAGGTATTCGATGTGGGCGTCGGTCGAGCCGAGCCCCAGTCCCATCGTGAGGACCGCTGCGTGTGTCCCCCCGGCGTCACGCCACGCGTCGATCTTGGCCGTGACCGCCTCCGGGCCCTTCCGGCTCATGACGACATACTCGCCGCCGAAGCTCTCGGCCGGCCTGCCCTGCTGGACGACGCGCTCGCGTATCCGGTCCCAGGCGCCGACGATGTCCTCGGTCCGGCCACCGAAGATGAACCCATCGCCGACGCGAGCCGCCCGGCCGTGAGCGGCGTCGCCGTAGCCGCCCAGCCAGATCGGGATGGGGCGCATGGGCTTGGGAGAAACGGAGGCGCGGTCGATGCGGTCGAACCTCCCGGTGAAGTCCACCACCGGCTCGGTCCAGAGCCGGCGCAGCAGGGCGATCTGCTCCTCCTCGCGGGCGCCTCGGGTGCCGAAGTCCTGGCCCAGGGCCTCGTACTCGACGTGGTTCCAGCCGATGCCCACACCGAGGCGCAGCCGCCCGCCCGACAGCAGGTCGATGTCGGCAGCCTGTCGAGCGACGAGGGCGGTTTGGCGCTGCGGGAGGATCAGGACGCCGGTGACGAAGCCGATGCGCTCGGTCACGGCAGCAAGGTGGGCGAACATCACCAGCGGGTCGTGGAACGGATCGCGGTCGGTGTAGGGACCGACCAACGGCGGGATCCGATTCTCGTGCGCCGCACCGAGCACGTGGTCATAGGCCAGCAAGTGATCGAAGCCGAGGTCCTCGGTCGCCCGACCGATGCGGCGCACCGCCTCGGGGTCACCGCCGAGCTCGATCTGCGGATACACCACACCGATCTGCATGCCGTCACCCTGCCACGAACGCCGGGCCCAGCGGATGCTCGGCCGCCAGGTGCCGATCCGCTCAGGCGGCGTCGTGGAACACGAGGCCCAGCGTGTGGCGCCGCCCGCTGCGGACCGTGCTGACGCCGTGGCGCAGGGGACCGGTGGACCAGCCCCGCTGGCTGCGCACCGGGCGGTCGCGGGTGGTGAAGACCAGCCCGTGTCCCCGCGGGATCGTGCTGGCGGTGGCCCGGGACTGGGTCCGAGGCCGTTGCTCCACCACGATGAACTCGCCCCCGGTGTAGGCATCGCCGGGACGGTCGAGGCCG
>JBOGHG010000301.1:0-4608 GCA_050744525.1 Acidimicrobiales bacterium
GTTGGGGGACGTGGCCCTGGTGGCGCGGACCAACGCCGCCTTCCACGACCCCCAGGACATCGGCCCCTACGAACTGATCGGCCGCCACGGGTCGCTGACCCCGGCCGAGATGCTGGTCCCCCTGCTGGCCGCCCGGCGCTGACCCGTGGAGGCCCGGCGGATAGGTCGCTCCGAAGGGCACCCCCGCGTGGGAATTTGGTGCTGGGTCGCCGCTCAACAGCTGGGCCGCCCAGCAGCGCTGACCACCGTAAGCCAACACAACGCGCCTATCCGCAGTGATGCTCGTAGAGGATCCCTCCGGACGCGCGGGATACGCGGCGGTCCGTGGCAGGATGGCCCCCATGTCGTTCACCGACGATCAGAACGCCAGCCAGCCCGGGGCCGGTCAGCCGCCGGCCGGTTCGACGGACAGGACCGCCGTCGGGGGCTCGGTTCCCGGTCCGGTCGAGCACCCCGAGGTGGTGGGGCCCGGCGAGGCGCGGGACCAACCCAACGAGGCCGTCGAGCAGCCGGCCAAGGTGATGCGGATCGGGTCGATGATCAAGCTCCTGCTGGAAGAGGTGCGCCAGTCCGAGCTCGACGAGCAGAGCCGCGACCGGTTGCGGGAGATCTACGAGACGTCGATCTCGGAGCTGTCGGGGGCTCTGTCGCCCGACCTGCGTGAGGAGCTGAGCCGCCTGGCCCACCCCTTCGCCGACACCGCGACCCCCAGCGAAGCCGAACTGCGGGTCGCCAAGGCCCAGCTCGTGGGCTGGTTGGAGGGCCTGTTCCACGGCATCCAGGCCACGCTCTTCGCCCAGCAGATGGCGGCCCGTCAGCAGCTCGACGAGATGCGCCGCCGGCTTCCTCCGGGCGCACCGCAGCCCAACGTCGAAGCCGAAGCCCGGCCGGGCACGTATCTCTAGGCCTGTTCGGGGTCGCGCCCATGGGTCACCGAACGTGCGGGGCCCTCTTCCGTGGGTAGTGTGCCGCCCGGCCAGGTCAGAGGGCACGTAGGCTTGCGCTGATGGGGATGCCGGGGAACGCGCTCGTGGGCCGCTGGCGCGAGCACCGGGCTCGGGCACTGCTGGTGCTCGGCGTCTCGGTGGTGGTGGCGATCGTCGCGGTCGGGCTGGCGACCGCGGGCGTCGATCGCGTCGAGGTCGTGGCCACCCTGCTGTTCGTCCCGGTGTTCGCGGCGGGGCTCGTCGTGGGACGCAGCGCCGGGTGGCTGGCGGCCGCCGTCGCCACGATCGTGTACGTGGCCCTCCGCTCTGCCGACGTGGACGACGCCGGGGTGTCGAGCGTGGGCCTGCTGGCCGTCACGCGGGCGGCCGCGTACGCGGTCGCGGCCGAGGTGGGGCTCAGGGCGCAGCCACTGGTCGACCGCCTGTCGCTGGGCAACGAGTGGGATGACTCGCCACTCGTGGCGCGGGGCCGCGCCTTCTCCAAGCGGGAGCGCCCCGGGTACGACGCGTTCGCTGCGGGCCAGCCGACGTCGGTGTGGGTCACGACGCCGGCCGACGATCGCGAGCATGCCGGGCCGAGCGACCCGGGTTCGCCCGCGTGGTCGGAGCCCGCGCAGGCACCGACCGGCGTGGGCGCCGGCGGATCGGAATGGGCCGAGCCCCTGGGGTCACTCTCCTCCGAGCCCCGCTGGCCGCCCGACCCGCCCGCGCGCCCGGCCGCCTCGGACGGCTGGCCGCCGGACCCGCCCACGCTGTCTCCGCCGACGTGGTCCGATCCTTTCGGCAGCCCGGCCATCGGGGGGGTGGATCCGAACGGCTGGGCGCCGCCCGCCCCGTCGCCGGCGCGCTGGTCCGATCCCGGGGGGACCCGAGCGGTCTCCGATCCGGCAGATGCCCGCGGGCCGCGGGGGCCGTGGCACGACGCCGCGCCGCCGGTTCGGCCCGCCCCACCGCCGCGGCACGCGCGATCCGCGGCACCGTCGGCACCGTCGGCGCCGGGCCCGCCGATCGACCCGGAGACCCGGTTGTGGACCGCACGCTTCCTCTGCGACCGCATCGCCGCCGAGAAGGCGTACTGCGAGCGCAGCGGGCGCCCGTTCTCGCTGGTCCTGGTCCAGGTGCCCGACGAGCCCTTCGCCCTGCTGCCGTACCGGCGCCAGGTCACGCTCCTGCGGGAGCTGGGTCACCAGTTCGTGGCGGGCGGGGTGATCGACCACCTGGTCCACGTGCCGGACCAGACCCAGCACTGGTTCGCGGTCGTGCTCCCCGACATCGATCGCGCCGGCGCCCAGGTGCTGGAGCGGCGCCTGCACATCGGCATCGGCGGCTACCTCCGCAGCCGCGGGCTGCCGCTGCCCGAGCTGGAGAGCGCGTCGCTCACGTCCCCCGACGACGATCCGGCGCTGGGTGCGATCTGGGACGCGCTCGCCGGCAGCGGTGATCCGGCGGGCGCCGGGTCCTCGCCCGGCGTCCTCGCCTACTGATCCTCACCGCGGCGCACGGCCCGGGGCGGAACGCACACGAGGCACACCCGGCGCGCTACGCTCGGCGAATAACACGGTTGTCATTTGTCCACAGGCCCCTGTGGACGACCACACCGGTGAACTGATCGAGCTGGTTCGCGACGGAGGGAGTCGGCCGGGGTGCATCCTCGAGGAAGCTTCACCCACCTCCACGTCCACACCGAGTACTCGATGCTCGACGGGGCCGCCCGCATCGGCGAGGTCGTCGGCGCCGCCGTGGCCGACGGCCAGCCGGCTCTCGGCATCACCGACCACGGCAACATGTACGGCATCCTCGACTTCTACAAGGAGTGCCGGAACCAGGGGATCAGGCCCATCCTGGGCACCGAGGCGTACATGGCCCACGAGTCTCGGTTCGAACGGCCGGCGCGGCGGGGACGGGTCGACGACACCGGCGGCGACACCGACGGTGGCAAGAAGCTCTACTACCACCTGACCCTGCTGGCCGAGACCAACGAGGGCTACCGCAACCTCATCCAGCTCGCCAGCCGCGCGTTCCTCGAGGGCCACTTCTACAAGCCACGGGTCGACTGGGAGACCCTGGCCGACCACGCCGTTGGCCTCATCGCCACGACAGGCTGCCTCGGTGGGCACGTGCTCCAGTCGCTGCTCCAGGGCGACATCCAGGGTGCAACAGCCAAGGCGGCGCGGCTGCAGGACATCTTCGGCCGGGACAACCTCTTCGTCGAGCTGCAGGACCATGGCATGGCCGAGCAGCACAGGACCAACCCCCAGCTGATCGAGATCGCCCGGCGCATCGGGGCGCCGCTGCTGGCCACCAACGACAGCCACTACGTGCACCAGCACGACGCGGTGGCCCAGGACGCGCTGCTGTGCGTGCAGACCGGTTCGCTGATGAGCGACCCGAACCGGTTCAAGTTCCACGGCGACCAGCACTACCTCAAGTCCGCCACCGAGATGCGGTCGCTGTTCGGCGAGGTGCCGGAGGCCTGCGACAACACGCTGTGGGTCGCCGAGCGGGCCGACGTCGAGATCGCCTTCGGCAAGCCGCAGCTGCCCACCTTCCCCCTGCCCGAGGAGTTCGCCAGCGACGGCGACTACTTGCGCCACCTCACGTTCGAAGGGGCCAAGCAGCGCTGGGCAGATCCGCTACCCGACGAGGTGGTGGAACGGCTGGCCTACGAGCTGCAGGTCATCGGCGACATGGGCTTCAGCTCGTACTTCCTCATCGTCTGGGACCTGATCGCCCACGCCCGGCGCAACGACATCCGGGTGGGCCCGGGGCGGGGGAGCGCCGCCGGCTGCGCGGTGGCGTACTGCCTGCACATCACCGACCTCGACCCCATCAGGTACGGCCTGCTGTTCGAGCGCTTCCTCAACCCGTCGCGCATATCGATGCCCGACATCGACATGGACTTCGACTCCCGCTTCCGCGACGAGATGATCCGCTACGCCGCCGAGCGCTACGGCCGCGATCGCGTCGCCCAGATCGTCACCTTCTCCACCATCAAGGCCAGGGCGGCGGTCCGTGACGCCGCACGGGTGCTGGGCCAGCCCTACGCCGTCGGCGACCGGGTGGCCAAGGCGATGCCGCCGCTGATCATGGGCCGGGACACACCGCTGTACGCGTGCCTCGATGCCGACCCGCGCTTCGAGGACGGCTACAAGATGGCGGCCGAGCTGCGGCAGATGTACGAGGACGATCCCGATGTCCGGCAGGTGGTCGACGTGGCCAAGGGCCTCGAGGGCCTGCGCCGCCAGGACGGGATCCACGCCGCCGCCGTGGTCATCACCAAGGAGCCGCTCACCGAGTACTTGCCGATCCAGCGCAAGCCCGAGAACGGCCAATCGCTCGAGGACGCCCCGATCGTCACGCAGTACGAGATGCACGGCGTCGAGGAGCTGGGCCTGCTCAAGATGGATTTCCTGGGGCTGCGCAACCTCGACGTGATCACCGACACCGTGGAGGTGATCCGCCGCACCCGGGGTGTCGAGCTGGACATCGACCGCGTGCCCCTCGACGACCAGCCCACCTACGAGCTGCTCTGCCGCGGCGACTCCGTGGGCGTGTTCCAGCTCGAGGGCGGGCCGATGCGGTCGCTGATGCGGTCGCTGCAACCGACGACGTTCGAGGACGTGGCCGCGCTGGTGGCGCTCTACCGCCCCGGCCCCATGGC
>JBOGHG010000302.1:0-4590 GCA_050744525.1 Acidimicrobiales bacterium
CCCGGGCGGCTGTCGGGGACCGTCACGGCTCCGGCCCTTTCGCCGCGGCGCCTGCGCGTCGCGGACGGGACCTTCCGCCTGATGCAGGAGGACCCGGCCCACGTGGACACCTGGCACATGCGCTACTCGATGCGCCTGGTGGCCGAGGACGGCGAGGAGTTCGGCTTCGAGGGCACCAAGTACCTGCACGACCGCTCGGGCCTCGACGCCTGGTCCGACACCACGACGCTCCACGTCACGATCACGGGTGGCAACCAGCCCGACGTGGTCGCCGCCGGTGTCATGCGGCTGACCGCCGCCGACTTCGCCCGCCAGCTCACCACCATGCGTGTCTCCGGCGTCGACGGGCCGCTTGCCCGGGCGCGCTGGCTCGCCCGGTTCTCCACGCGGTTCCTGCGCTCGTTGGGCGCCGTGTACGGGGGGCCGCTCGACGGCGTGGGGCAGTTTCCGGCGGCGCCGCCGGTCCCGGTCCCGCCCACGGGTGACGGAACCCGGCGCCTGCGGCTGCCGGCGGCCGAGCCGCGCTGGTGCGACGGCGATGGGTGCTGGCACGAAGGCAGCGACCTGGGCGACGACGCGTGGCTGCGGCTGACGCGGTACGAGGGCGGGCGCCGTGGGCCCGTGCTCCTCGCTCCCGGGTTCGGCATGTCGGCCATGTCGTTCATCGGCGGCACCATCGACACCAACCTCACGGAGCACCTCGTGGCCCGGGGCTACGACGTCTGGCTGTTCGACTACCGGGCCGGGATCGACCTGCCCTCGTCGCGCACGTCGTTCACGCTCGACGACATCGCCACCGCCGACTGGCCCGCGGCGGTGGCCGAGGTGCTCCGGGTGACGGGGGCATCGAGCGTGCAGGCCGTCGGGCACTGCGTCGGGTCGGCGTCGCTGATGATGGCGCTGGCCTCGGGAAGCATCCCCGACGTCCGCTCCGCCGTGTGCATGCAGTTCACGCTGCATCCGGTCACGTCGCTGCTCAACCGGGCGAAGGCGGCGCTCGGCGTCGGGTCGCTGTTGGGGAGGTTGGGGCTCGACCGCGTGGCACCGTTCACCGGCGGTTCGGTGCTCAAGAAGCTGCTGGACCTGGGCCTACGAGCCGTCCCCATGCCGGCGGGGGAGCGCTGCGCCAAGCCTGTGTGCCGTTGGATCAACGCCATCTACGGCTGCACCCACGCGCACGGCCAGCTCAACGACGTCACGCACGAGCAGCTCGACAACATGTTCGGAGTCGGCAACCTGCGAGCCCTCGACCACATGGCGGTCATGATGAAGGCCGGCAGGGCGGTGGCCGCGGACGGCACGGACGGCTACGTCAGCCACCCCGAGCGACTACGGCTGCCGATCCTCCTGGTGCAGGGCCAGCGCAACTACATCTTCCGCCCCGCGGGCAGCCTGCGGACGCTGCGGTGGCTCCAGGAGGCCAACGACCCGGCCCTCTGCGAGCGGGTGGTCCTGCCGGGCTACGCGCACCTCGACGCGCTGATCGGGCGCGACGCACCCAGCGACGTGTTCCCGGTGGTGAGCGGCCACCTCGACCGGTACAACCGCTGAACGTCGAGTCCTGCCTCTTCAGCCGCGACCGACCTTGGGATGTGCGGGGGGGAGCGACGCCAGTCCCAGGTCCTCCTCCAGCGCCACGCTCTCCGCCTGCAGCAGCAGGGCGCGGTCGGCGTCGCCGGGTGCGTCCCGCTCGGCCAGCACGTTGGCCAGCCAGCGGGCGGACAGGGCCACGAAGGGTCGGGCACCGAGGGCCCGATGCCGCTCGAGACCCGCCTCCAGTTCGTCGGCCGCGGCGTCACTGCGGCCCAGCGCCGCGTCGAGCGTGCCCCGGTGATGGTCCACGGCGCCGAGGAACGATGCGTAGCCCATCACGGCGTTGTGGCCGGCGTAGGGGCGCAGCGCCTCGTGCGCCGCGCTCGCCCAGCCTCGGTGGCCCGCGAGCGACGCGGCCGCGGCCGCTCCGATGACCGTGGGCCGCCACAGGTAGCCGCGGTCCTGGGATGCGAGCTGCGCCGGGTCCTCCTCGTCGAGCACGTCGTAGGCCCGGGCGAGGTCGCCGCTGCCGGCCTCGAGCCACGACAGCAGGGCCCAGCCGTTCAGGCGGTACGCCTCGAGCTGACGGCTGGCCGCGATCGCAGGCCGCACGACGTCGAGCCCCCCGTGCAGCAGGCGTAGGACGAAGGTCTGGGCCACGTTCACGAGCTCCGCCTGCGAGTGGCCGGCGGCCCGCAGATCCTTGCGCAGGGCGTCGGCCCGCGCCTGTGCCTCGTGGAACCGACCCTCGATGACGGCCCACATGGTCGCCCACATCGAGGCGATGCGCAGGTGGTCGGGGTGCCGGACCTGGTGGGCGAGGGTCGTCAGCTCGCGGGCCAGGATCTGCGCCTCGGTGTGCCGCCCGATCACGAACAGCGCCTGGATTCGCGCCCGCGCCCCCTGCAGCACCAGGTCGGGGTCGCCGGTCTGACGCCCGATGGACATGACCTCGGCGCCCAGTTCGAGCTGCTCGGCGACGTCGTCGGGGCCGTCCAGCGCCAGGCTGCGCGATACCAGCACCGAGGCCAGCACCACGGGGGCGTCGAGCCGACGGGCTATCGCCACCGCATCGTCGGACACCGCCTGCCGTTCGGCATGGGGGGCCGCCAGGGTGAGCACGTGGGCCAGTCGTGCGAGCGCGAGCGCCCGCGAGCGGCTGTCGCCGGGGCCCAGCCGGGTCAGGGCCTCCTCGAGGAGGCTCCGGGCCGTGGGATTGGGCGGTGCCGCCGCCGGGAGCCGTCCGCCGAACCCGAGCGCGGCGCGCGTGAAGAGATCGGTGCGATCGAGCGCCCGGGCCAGCTCGGCCGCCTCCAGGTGCCGGCGATCGCGGGCCGTGAAGTCGCCGGCGCGGTCGCGCGCCTCGGCCAGCTCGAGCCGGAGCTCGCAGGCCAGCAGCCGGTCCGCGTCGGTGCGGTCGTGGAGGTCGACGACGCGTCCCAGGAACCAGACTGCGCCCTCGAAGGCCGTCTCGCGGCGGGCCTGGTCGGCGGCGGCGCGGCCCCAACGGACGGCCAGTTCGGCGGTGGCGGCTGCGTCGGCCGTCAGGGGGGCCGAGTCGTGCGGCCGGCGGCCGGCGAGATGGGCGTCGGCCGCGTTCAGATAGTGGTGGGCGATCTCCGGCGCGGAAGATCCGTCCCCGGCCCGTTCGGTGAGCACGTCGGCGATCCGCCGGTGGAGCCCTGCGGTGCGACCGGCCGGCAGCTCCTCCTGCAGCGTGCGGCGCACGACGGCGTGGGCGAAGGCGAGGCGCTCGTCGGCCACATCCCGGACCAGCCCGGCGTGGACCGCGTCGTCGAGGCGGCGGCGGACGTCGATGGCGGGGCGGTCGAGGGTCGCCGCCAGGACGTCGAGCCCGAACTCCTCACCGATGAGCGACGCCGCCGCCAGCGCGTCGCCGACCTGGGGATCCAGGCGGTCCAGGCGCCAACGCACGACGTCGTGGAGCCGCTCCGGCAAACGGTCGCGCACGGCCCGGAGCGAGCCGCCCGGATCGGCGCCATCGAGGCCGCGCAGGATCTCCTGCACGAACAGCGGGTTGCCGGCCGTCTCGTCGGCCAACCAGCGGGCGATCCGTGCCTCCTCCTCGTCGACGGGGCGGCCCAGCGCCTGGGCCACCAGCCGCTCGATCGCCGACGGCGGCAGGCCGCTGAGCTCGAGCCGCTCGACGTCGTCCCCGGGCTCGAACAGGCCCAGGGTGTGCAGCGGCCCCATCCCCTCGACGTCGCCGTCGCGCAGGGTCACGACGACGAGCACGGGGGCGTCGGGGGGAGCGTCGAGCATGTGGCGGAGCAGGAGCAGCGACGAGCGCTCCGCCCACTGCAGGTCGTCGAGCACGAGCAGGACGGGATGCCGGTTGGCGACCGCCCCGAGCCAGTGCGTCACGGCATCGAAGAGGCGCCGGCGCTCGGCGTCGGGGTCGTCGACCAGGGCGGCACGCACGCCCCCGATGCGGGCGCCGAGGTCGGGAAGGAGACGGGCGAGGTCCTCGGCATGGCTGGTCAGGTCGGCGCGCAATAGCGGCTTGGGGCTGGCCGCGGCGTAGGAGCCGAGCGCCTCCCGGATCGCCTGGTACGGGGCGAGCGCCTCCTCGTCCCAGCGGCCGTACAGCACGAGGGCACCGGCGGCGTGGAGCCGGAGCGCCAGCTCGGCGGCCACGGTCGTCTTGCCGATGCCGGGGTCGCCCGAGACCACGACCATCCGGTGCTCGCCGCGCCGCGCGCGGTCCCAGGCTCCCTCCAGCAGCTCGACGGGACCGTCCCGGCCCACGACCAGTCCCGCCGCAGCCCGGCGGGCCCACCCGAGGTTGGAGGCGCCGCTGTCGTCCTGCGGAACACCGTCCCCCTGCATCGCGGGCAACCGCAGCTCGTGGACCCGCTCGTGCCGATGCTCGCCGACCGCCAACCCGCCCAGGTCCACCAGGTCGGCACCGCGCGGCAGCGCGTGGCCGATCATGACGGCGGTCGACGCGGCAACCAGGATCGTGCCATCGACCGGGAGCGCCGACAGCTGGAGGGCGCGCTCGACCGCGGAGCCGCAGTAGCCGTCGTCGGACGG
>JBOGHG010000303.1:0-4589 GCA_050744525.1 Acidimicrobiales bacterium
GAGACCTCCGAAGCGCCGTGGCGGGCGAAGCGCCAGCACCTGTGCGTGCCGATGGACGGCGACGGCGCCTGGCTCGACGTCGGCTGCGCCAACGGTCACCTGCTCGCGACATTGCCCGCCTGGTGCGCGGAGCGCGGGCTCAGGATCGAGCCGTACGGCCTCGAGCTCTTGCCGGGGCTGGCCCAGCTCGCTCGGTCTCTGCATCCCGAGCTGGCGGACCGCATCTGGACAGGATCGGTCATGACCTGGAAGCCGTCGCGGCGCTTCAGGTATGTCGCGGCACTGGAGGACCACGTCCCGCCCGGTCGACTGGCAGATCTCGTCGCCCACCTGCTCTCGGAGTTGTCGCGCCGGGCGGCCGACTCACCCTGAGCTCGCACACCGACCGCGATGGCGTGCCCCGGGCACTCTTCGACGACTTGACCGATGCCGGCTATCCGCCGGACGGGCTGATCGGCATCGACCGACCGCAACGCCATCCGTTGCTGTCGGCATGGATCGATGCCAGGTGATGGCTCCGAGCCAGACTTGCCCGCATGCAGTCGATGATCGCGGCCTGCGCCGGATTCCTGCTCGCGGTGTTGTGGTTCGACCTGATGTTCGACGTGCAGGTGCTGCGCTATGGCGACGACGAGGTGCCCGAGGCCGTGCTGGCGTCGATCGCCGGCTACTACCGCCGCGTGACGACCGAGGCGCGCCCGCTGAATCGTCTGGTCGCCACCGCCATGGTCGCAACCCTCCTCGCCATCGTCCTCCAGGCGACGGGCGACGACGTGCCGCGCTGGGTGAGCGTGGTGTCCGCCGTCGCAGCCGCCGCTCCCATCGGCCTCGCCGCCGCCCGGACCGTTCCCAGTGCGGTCCGTCTCGGCACGCGCCGCGACCCGCTGGAGGTACAGCGCTGGCTCGCCCGGTCGGTGTGCCGAGACCACCTCGTCTGCCTACCGTCGATCGCCGCGCTCCTCGTCCTCCAGCTCGTCTGGGCCTGACCCACCGCGCGCCGTCGACATCTACGGTTGGTCCGTGACCGGTCGACTGCCATGGCTCGCCATCGCCCTCGTGGTGGTGGCCGGATGCCGAGGCGGTGGTGACGCGCCCGGCGACGCTGCGGATGCGCCTGCCGGCGCCGATGTGGCCACGGCAACGTGCGAGCCGGCCCGTAGCGGTGACTCCGTGCCGGGGCCGCGGACCGTCGCCGTCGGCGGCCTCGAGCGCGAGTACGTCGTGCACCTGCCGCCGGGTTACGACGGCGACGAACCCGCCCCGCTGGTGTTCAACCTGCACGGCTTCGGCGGTGAGATCCGCAGCCAGGACACCAGCACCGACCTGCCGGACGCCGCCGGCGAGCGTGGCTACATCGTGGTGACGCCCCAGGGCGCGCCGCTGGACGTGCCCGACAACGCTCCCGCCGCCGCCCGCGCCGCCGGCTTCGAGGGGCTGGCGTTCTGGAACTTCTTCGGGTCCGATCCCGGCGAGGTCACCGTGAACGGCGAGACGGTCCCGCTCGCCGATCTCGGAGCCGACGACGTGGCCTTCATCGACACCCTGCTCGACACCGCGACGGACGAGTACTGCGTCGACGCCGACAGGGTGTTCTCCACCGGCATGTCCAACGGCGCCGGCATGAGCACCACGCTGGGTTGCGAGCTGGGAGACTGGTTCGCCGCAATCGCACCGGTCTCGGGCGTCAACCTCGGCGGCGCCTGCCCGGGCGACGACCCCGTATCGGTGTTGGCCATCCACGGCGACGCCGACCCCATCGCCGGCTACACCGGCGGCTCGCTCATGGGCTTCGACCTGGGGAACCCCTCGGTGCCCGACCGGATGGCGTCATGGGCGTCGTTCGACGGGTGCGGCGCCGAGCCCACCGTCGACGAGTCGACCCCCGGCCTGGCGGTCACCCGCTGGTCCGGATGCGACGAGGGCACGGCGGTGGAGCTGTGGACGCTCGCCGGCTGGGGCCACGAGTGGCCGCGGGCGGCGGCAACCAGCCGGCCCGGCGTCATCGACGCGACCGCCATCGTCCTCGACTTCTTCGACGCCCACGGCCGCGGCGCGGCCGGGTGACCCGCGGGCACCTAACCGACGGATAGGGCGGCGTCGATGATCGCTTCCTGCTCCTGCACGTGGATGGTGTGGGAGCCGGTGGCCGGGCTGCCCGACTCGTGGCGGCTGACCCGGATGATCTCGTGACTGTCGCCCAGACGCTCGGCCAGGCGGTCCTGGGCGAAGGCCCAGCCGCCCATGTTGGACGGCTCCTCCTGCAGCCACACGATCTCGCGGGCGTTCGGGTACCTGGACGCCACCCCGCTGAGCCGGTCGTCGGGCCAGGGGTAGAGCTGCTCCACGCGGACCACCGCCACCGGTGCCCCCCGCTTGGTCCGCTCGGCCATGGCCTCGTGGGCGATCTTGCCCGAGCACAGCACCAGTCGCCGCACGGCGCCGGCGTCGGCGTCGGCCACGAACGGGTCGTCGAGCACCTCCTCGAAGCCGCCCCTCGTCAGCTCTTCGATCTTGGACCGCGCCGGCCGGGCCCGCAGCAGCGACTTCGGCGTGAAGACCACCAGCGGCTTGCGCACGTCGCGGCGCACCTGGCGGCGCAGCAGGTGGAAGTACTGGCCGGCGGTGGTGGCGTTGGCCACCTGGATGTTGTCCTCGGCCGCCAGGGTGAGGAACCGCTCGAGACGGGCCGACGAGTGCTCGGCACCCTGGCCCTCGTAGCCGTGCGGAAGCAGGAGCACCAGGCCCGAGACCTGGTCCCACTTGTCCTCGGCCGCCACGAGGTACTGGTCGAGGATCGGGCCGGCGCCGTTGACGAAGTCGCCGAACTGCGCCTCCCAGCACACGAGCGCCTCCTTGTTGGCCACCGAGTAGCCGTACTCGAAGCCCAGCGCCGCGTACTCCGATAGCAGCGAGTCGTAGATCCAGAACTTGCCCTGGTCGGGACCGAGGTGTGCCAGCGGTGCCCATTCGCGTCCGTCGGTGTGGTCGACCAGCACGGCGTGGCGCTGGCTGAACGTGCCGCGCCGGGAGTCCTGCCCGGCCAGCCGGATGTCGGTGCCCTCTAGCAGCAGCGACCCGAACGCCAGGGCCTCGGCGGTGGCCCAGTCGACCTCACCCTGTTCCCGCACCATCTTGTCGCGGGTCTCGAACTGCCTGGTCAGCTTGGGGTGGGCGTGGAAGTCCTTCGGCCACTGGCTCAGGCCGTCGTAGACGCGATCGAGAACCTCACGGTCGACGCCGGTCTCGACCTGCGGCAGGACGCCGACCGGTGGCCGGGGCTCGGCGGCGCGCAGACTGGCGGGTGGCGCCGACTCCCGGGTCTCGTCCAGCGCCTGCTGCAGCCGGCTGCGGAAATCGTCGAGCGCCCGCTCGCATTCCTCCAGCGTCATCTGGCCCCGCTTGACCAGCGACTCGGTGTAGAGCTTCCGCACCGAGCGCCGCTGATCGATCTTGGCGTACATCAGCGGCTGCGTGTAGCTGGGATCGTCACCCTCGTTGTGGCCGTGGCGCCGGTAGCAGACGACGTCGATCACCACGTCCTTGTGGAAGCGCTGCCGGTAGGCGTAGGCGAGTCGGGCGACGCGCACGCAGGCCTCGGGATCGTCGCCGTTCACGTGGAAGATCGGCGCCTGCACGATCTTGCCGACGTCGCTGGCGTAGAAACCCGACCGGGCCGCCTCGGGCGTGGTCGTGAACCCGATCTGGTTGTTCACGATGATGTGGATCGTGCCGCCCACGCGGTAGCCCTTGATGTCGCTCATGTTGATGGTCTCGGCCACCACGCCCTGTCCGGCGAAGGCGGCGTCGCCGTGCATGAGGACGGGCAGCACCGAGAACGCCTCGGGTTCGTTGATCTGGTCCTGGCGGGCCCGCACCATGCCCTCGACCACCGGGTCGACGGCCTCGAGATGGCTGGGGTTGGCGGCCACCTCGACCGGGATCTCCTGGCCGGCGCGGCTCTGGAACTTGCCGGCCTGGCCCAGGTGGTACTTGACGTCGCCCGAGCCCTGCACCGCCGTGGGATCGGGGATGCCCTCGAAGTCCTTGAAGATCTGCTCGTAGGACTTGCCCACGATGTTGGCGAGCACGTTCAGGCGGCCCCGGTGCGACATGCCCATGACCGCGCCGGCGAGCCCGTCGTCGGCCGCCTGCTCGAGGATCGCGTCCAGCACCGGGATGAGGCTCTCGCCGCCCTCGAGGCTGAAGCGCTTCTGGCCCACCCACTTGGTGCCGAGGAACTTCTCGAACGCCTCGGCGGCGTTGAGCCGGCCGAGGATGTGGCGCTGGTCCTCGGTCTCGAAGTCGACCGCGGTGGCCGATTCGACGTGCTCCTGGATCCAATGCTGCTCGTCGAGGTCCTGGATGTGCATGTACTCGACGCCCGACGTGCGGCAATAGGCGTCGCGCAGCACCCGCAGGATCTCGCTGAGCGCCAGCCTGTCCTGCCCCGCCAGCCCACCGGTCAGGAACTCGCGGTCGAGGTCCCAGATCGTGAGGCCGTAGGTGGCGGGGTCGAGCTCGGGGGCCATCCGGGCCTCCTTCCACCGCAGCGGGTCGAGGTCGGCGATCAGGTGCCCCCGCACCCGGTA
>JBOGHG010000304.1:0-2457 GCA_050744525.1 Acidimicrobiales bacterium
CGCCGGCGATCGTCAGGAGCGTCGTGGTCTTGCCCGCCCCGTTGGGCCCGAGCAGCGCCACGACCTCCCCTGGATCCACCCGCAGGTCGACTCCCCGCACGACCTCGACGTCTCCGTACCCGGCACGGAGTCCGGTGGCTTCCACCAGCGCGGTGCTCGCCGTGGTTGCGATCGCGGTCACGACGCGACCTCGGCGCCGAGGTACGCGTCGATGACTGCCGGGTCCCGAGCGACGACCCCCGGAGCGCCCTCGGCGATCTTGCGGCCGAAGTCGAGGGCCACGAGGCGGTCGCAGGTCCGCAGCAGCAGCGGGACGTCGTGCTCGACGAAGAGGATTCCGATCCCGAAACGGGCGGCCATCGACCGCATGGCGGCGCACAGCTCGTCGCTCTCGTGCTCGCTGAGTCCAGCCGTGGGCTCGTCGAGCAGCAGCACCGACGGCTCGGTCACGAGGGCGCGGGCGATGCCGACCAGCCTCGACAGCCCGTGGGGCAGCGTCGACGGCCGCTGGTCCAACACGTCTTCGATGCCGAGCTCGGCTGTCAGGTCGTCCATCAGCGGGGTCGCGGCCCGCCGCCCTGGGCGCAGGAGGTCGCGGGCGTACGGCCAGGCGGCCTGGTCGTCGGCTGCGACCAGGAGGTTGTCGCGCACCGTCATCTCCTCGAACAGCTCGACCGCCTGCCAAGACCGGACGATCCCGACCCGCGCCCGCCGCTCCACCGTCCACGAGTCGATGACGTCGCCATCGAAGCGCACCGTCCCGCGCTGTTGTCGCGTGAAGCCGGTGACGACGTCGAGCAGCGTCGTCTTGCCAGCGCCATTGGGGCCGATGAGCCCGACGACCTCGCCGGGCTCGACGGTGAAGGTGACTTGGTCGAGGGCGACCACCCCGCCGAACCGGACGACGACGTCGGACACCTCGAGGGTGGCAGGGGGCCGCCGGGGTCTCGTCCGGACCGGTGACCCCGTGCCCGCGTTCCGGCGCGGCAGCTGGAACGGCTCGGTGATGCGGTGCACCCTCCGGGACCACAGAGAGGCGATGCCATCTGGCGCCAGGCGCAGCACCAGCACGGCGCTCACACCCGACAGCACCGCCAGCCACGACACGACGTCCGACCCGTCGGGCAGGAGGTCGGTGAAGATCTCGGTACCGAGCGCGCCGGGCGCGCCGGCGGCGCTGACCACACCGGCCACCCACGCAATGCCGCCGACCACCGCGTACTGCACGAGGAGCACCGAGCCGACGACGCCGTACTGCCCGAAGCCGACGTTCGCCTGCCGCATCGACAGGAGCACACCCCCGACGGCCGCGATGGAGGCGGCGAGGGCGAAGGCGTAGAGCTTGGCCCCGACGACGCCGATGCCGAGCGAGGCGGCGGCCCGCTCGTTGCTCCGCACCGCCAGGAGGCGAGCACCGACCCGACCTCGGCGCACGTTGGCCACCACCAGCCCCACGAGCACGAGCACCACGAGCACGAACCCGCCGTAGCGCTCGGGGTGGTCGACGGGGTCGAGGTCGAGGCCGAGCACCGAGACGCCGTCGACCGGTAGCCCTCGCACGCCGCCGGTCACGGCGGTGTTGGTGAAGATGAGCGAGTTGAACATCAGCGCCAGTGCGAGCGTGGCGACCGCGAGGCTGGTGCCCCGGGTCCGCACCGCCGGGAGGGCCACGGCGATGCCGACGAGCGCGGTCACGACCACGGCGGTGAGCCAGGCCAGCTCGAAGGGCCACCCGTTGGCCGACACGAGGCGGGCTGCGACCCACGCCCCGACGCCCGCCAGCCCGATCTGGCACAGCGACAGCTGGCCGGCGTACCCGGCGACCACCACCACCGACGCCACGATGATGGCGAGGGCGAAGGACGTGATGAGCGCGTCGGTCCAGTCCTCGACGGAGACGAGGAGACCGGCTCCCACCACCACGCCGACGGCGAGCGGCAGCAATGACACCCGGCCGCTGCCCGAGAGCGGCATGCGCGCGAGGGTCTCCCCCCGCTGGAGGCGCGACCGGCCGGTCAGCACCATGTAGCCGAGGATGATCGCCAGCGGGACGGCCTGCACCAGCCCGGTGAGCGACGCCGCGCTCACCCCGAGGGCGTCGGCGATGTCAGGCTGGAAGAGCGAGATCTCGCTCTGCACGATGCCGATGCCCAGGGCGGCCAGGACGGTGACGCCGAAAGACGAGAACCGGCCTACGAGCGCGGCGGCCAGGGCAGGGATCACGGCGATCGACAGCACGGCCGCGTTCAGGGTGACGATCGGGGCCAGCAAGATCGCGGCCAGAGCCGAGAGCCCGCCGGCAACGGCGAAGTTCAGGAGCTCTATGCGGCTCGGCGACCAGCCTGCGCCCGCCGCGACCCGGCGGTTCTCGGCGACCGCCGAGGTCGCCAGCCCGAACAAGGTCCCGGAGTACACCACCCGCAGCACGGCGGCGCAGGCCAGGGCGATGCCGATGAG
>JBOGHG010000304.1:2557-4587 GCA_050744525.1 Acidimicrobiales bacterium
GTGGCGATCAGCTTGGAGAGTTGGGAGGCGTTGGACAGCCACGCGAGCACGGCGTACGTGAGCAGGCCGAGGAGCACCCCGACCGCGAGGCTGAAGGTCAGCGCCCACCAGGTGGGATAGCCGTCGTCGCGGATGTCGTAGAAAAAGAAGGCGGCGATGCCACCAAGCGCGCCGGCGCTGAAGTTCAGGACCCCCGAGGTCCGGTAGACGAGGACGATCCCGAGGGCGACGAGCGCGGTGAGCGAGCCGGTCGCCATCCCGAGCAGGACGAACCGAGGCGCCTCCTCGCCGACCAGCGATGCCGCGAAGATCTCCACCCCATCCCCCTGACAGGCGGCGTGAGCCGTCCGCTCGGAACATAACAGGCGCTTCGGATCTGACGGGGGTGTGATCGGGTTGTAGGTCCGCGGGCGCGGTACAGGGGCTCCACGAGAATCGGGGTTGCGAACCGACCAACTCCGAGAGCCATTCGCGATCCGGAATGCTCACCGGGGGTGGCGCAGCATCTGGTTGAGTCGCGCCGCTTGGTGCGTGTGGTGGTTGCGCTCTGCGAGGTTCGGCGCGTTTCGGGCTGCGTCGGCGTAGAGGCGGGCGGCGAGGTCGAGATCACCGTTCTTCTCGTGGAGATAGGCGACGACCGCGTCGCGTCGCGGGACGGTCTCGTCGACTTCAGCCAGCGCCGCTAGCCCGGCACGAGCGCCGTCGGCCTCGCCGACGGCGACGGCACGGTTGAGCCGCACGATCGGTGAGTCGGCGAAGCAGAGCAGTTCGTCGTACCACTCGACGATCTGGACCCAATCGGTTTCCGCGAAACGGGGCGCGTCGGCGTGGAGCGCGGCGATCGCCGCTTGCACCGGCCTTCCCGTCATCACCCTGGCATCAACCGGAGCGCGCACCGGGCAGCGCCGGGAGGTGCCACTGGTCGGCGTGCCGTCCGGCGACCAGATCGCGGTCATCGGCACTCGGTTCGGCCAGCCCCGGACACCCGGCTGGTACTTCAACCTGCGAGCCGAGCCCCGGGCCGAGGTCGGCTATCGGGGTCGGACTGTGCCCGTCGTGGCCCGTGAGGCCGAGGGCGATGAGCGCGAGGCCGTGTGGGCGCGCGGCTGCCAGATCTACGCCGGCTATCAGGCATATGCCCGTCGGCTCGATCACCGGCAGATCCATGTGATGGTCCTAGAGCCACGGCCCGGAGGCTGACGGATCCGGCGGCCCCTGTTGCGGGGCGAGGATCGGTCGAGCTGCGGAGGCCGCGTTCGACACCCTCACCTGGCTGGCGCTTGGGGTGACACCAGCGGACGTCGGCACCAGCGCGGGTACGAGCACCGACTGTGATCGCCGCCGAGGCCTCCTCGACAACGTCCAGCGTGTTCGTCGAGCGATGGCGTTCGCGACCGAGCTTGGATTCTGATCCGGGTCCCGGTACTGGCGGTCTGGGACGGTCCGAACTGCCGGCGAAGAATGTGTTCGACCTATCGCTACTACGTCTGGCGTAGTAAGGTTGGTGGTGGTGGCTGACCGACGCCTGCTCGTGCTCGTAAGTCTCAATGACGGTCCCAGGCACGGTTACGCGATCCAACAGGACATCGAGAGCTTCGCCGGAATCCGGCTCGGTCCCGGGACCCTGTACGGCGCGATCGCATCCCTGGAGCGTGACGGTCTGATCCGAGCAATGCCTGGTGAGGATCGCCGGCGCCCATACGAGATCGCGCCTGCGGGGCGCCAGGCTCTCCGAGACGAGCTCAGCGCGATGACTGCCGTGCTGCGCCGCGCCGGAGCCGCGTTCACATGACCCGGTGGCTCGCGCGGCTCGCTGTCCGGATGCTTCCGGTACGAACACGCGCCCGCTACGGCCAGGAGCTGGTTGCGCTGCTGGACTGTTCGCCCCGTCGCCTCGCCGACACTCTCGACGTGTTGCTCCTCGCCGCCCGCGCACATTTGGAGGATCCCATGCGCCGCCCGTTGCACACCTTCGCCAACGTCTCGCTTGCGGTCTCGCTCGTCCTGCTTGGCTACACGGTGAACGACCT
>JBOGHG010000305.1:0-4565 GCA_050744525.1 Acidimicrobiales bacterium
GTCGCGCCCGGGGCTCACCACGGCGCCAGGACCCCGCCCAACCGGCCGGCCAAGCGGTCGTAGCCGAACTCGGCGACCGCACGCTCGCGGGCGGCGGCGCCCATCGCCCGACGCCGGTCCGGGTCGTCGAGCAGTCCGGCCAGGGCCCCGGCCACGGCGCCCGCATCGGACGGACGCTCGACCACCAGGCCGGTCGCTCCGTCGGCCACGGCCTCGGCCGCACCCCCGCTGTCGCCGGCCACCTGGGGTACGCCGCATGCGGCCGCCTCGAGGAAGACGATGCCGAAGCCTTCCTGCTCGAGGCCGCCCCAGCGATTGCGGCACAGCATCGCGAACACGTCGGCGCAGCCGTACAGGTCGGCCAGCTCGTCGTCCGGCACACGGCCGAGCATCCGCACCGGGGCCCCGGTGCGCGACACCAGGCGATCGAGCCGGGCGCGATCTCGTCCGCTCCCCCCGATGGCCACCACCAGGTCGGCGCGCGTCGACCCCACCCGCGCCGCCGCCTCGATGAGGACGTCCATGCCCTTCCGGGGAACGAGGCGGCTCAGGCTCAGCACCACCCGTCCCTCCTGGGGCAGGCCGAAGCGGGCCCGGGCCTTGTCCCGCTGTTCCGGGTCGAGCGGACGGAACCGCTCGGTGTCGACGCCGGGCGGGACCACCGTGACCGGCAGCGGCCGCCCGGCCGCCCGCTCGGCCTCGACCGCCGGGTATCCCCCGGCGGCGACGACCTCGGCCGCGCCCCGCAACACCCGCCCCAGAAGGCGCCGGGTGACCGGCAGCCGTCCGGGCACCGTCACCTCGGCGCCGTGGAGCACCACACCGTAGGGCCCGCGCAGCCGGGGGCCCACCAGCCCCACCGGAAGCGCCGGGTCGAGCATGACCAGGCCGGCGCCGGTGTCGGCGGCGAGGGAATCGATGCGCCGGACCGTCGCGGGCATCGGCATGAGCATCTTCTGGGTGGTGCGCTCGACGCGGAATGCCTGCGCCGCGTCCCACTCGGCGGCGCCGTCGTGCGACGTGGTGAGCACCGTGAAGCTGTCGGGATCCAACCGGCGCCACAGCTCCCACAGGTACGACTGGATGCCGCCGAGCTTGGGCGGGAAGTCGTTGGTGACCAGAAGGTGGGACACGGCGCGTCCTGGGTCCGGCGGCGGGATCAGTCGGTCGGCGCCCGCACCGCGGTCGGCGCCGCAGGGTCCGGCGCCGCAGGGTTCGGCGCCGCAGGGTTGCGCGCCTCGACCACCGCCTCGAGCTCCGCCCGAACGAGCGGATCGGGGTCGTGGGCGATGTCCGCGGCCCCGCTCAGTACGTCGGGGCGACCAAGGCGCCGGGCGGCCCAGACCGCGTGGGCCCGCACCAGCGGGTCGGCGTCGGACAGCGCCCGGCGCAGCGCCGCCACGACGGCGGGATCTCGGGGATCGGCGACGTTGCCGAGCACCACCAGCGCGTTGCGGCGCAGGTACCGGGCTTGGCGGCGGGGGATGTACCAGCGCCCGTGCCGAGCCATCAGCTCGTCGTCGCTGGCCGCCAGCATGTCGAGGAGGTCGACGTCCGGCGGGGCGTCGGGGGCAGGGACATCTGCCGGATCTACACGATCGACGCGGTGGTTGGGCGGGCACACCTCCTGGCAGTCGTCGCATCCGTAGAGCCGATCGTCGAGCGCGACGCGGTGGTCACGGGGGAACGGTCCGTCGACCTGGAGCAACCACGCCAGGCACCGCCGGGCGTCGACCACACCGGGGGCGACGATGGCACCGGTGGGACATCCCTCGAGGCAACGGGTACAGCTGCCGCAGCCATCGGCCACGCGCCCGGCGCCGGTGTCCAGCGGCGCATCGGTGACCACCGATCCGAGCACGAACCAGCTGCCCTGACCCGGCACGAGGAGGTTGGCGTTCTTGCCGTACCAACCGATGCCGGCCCGGTAGGCGGCCTCGCGATCGACGAGGGCGTTGTCGTCGGCGACGACCCGGCAGCGCCAGCCCGCCGTCTCGAGCTCGTGGGCGACGACGGTCAGCGCCGCCCGTAGCGGCGCGTAGTGGTCCTCCCGCGCATAGCGAGCGACCCGACCCCGAGGCCCGGCCGACTGCACCGGCCCGGATGGCTTGGACGGCCCGTCCCCACGGGACGACGGCACCGTGGCCGCCCGACGGTAGCTGCGGGCGCCGACCACGATCGCCCGGGCGCCGGGCAGCGCCTGTCCCGGATCGGACGAGCGCTCGGGGCGCCGGTAGGTGAACGCCATGCCGGCGTGCATGCCGGCGGCACGTCGACGCTCGAGATGGCGCCGCGTGGTGGCGAACGGCCGGGCCGGAGCGACGCCGACGGCGTCGAGCCCGTGAGCATGGCCCACGGCCACGAGGTCGGCGACCCGGGGGAGGCGTCGAGGCGGGTGAACCAGGACCGTGGGCACCCGGCCATCGTGCCGGTCACCTGGTCGCGGGGCAACCTCGGCCCCGTCGCCCGGGCCCGGCCGCAACTCAGCCCGTGCGGCGGACGTGGCGCGAAGCCGGGAGCAGCCCGGCCTCGGACAACATGCGGAGGGCCCGCGCCTCCGCGACATCGACCACCACCGCCTCGCCCGGCTCGCGAGAACAGATGAAGCTCACCAAGCAGTCGGCGCAGCACTCGGTGCCCTGCATGGCACAGTCGTCGCAGTCGATGCGGAAGACGCCGTTGCTGGGATCGTGGGATCGGGCCATGAACGTCTCCTCGGCTCGGGTCGGGGGGCACGGGCGCTCGGCGTCTCGTCATTCCACCCATGCCCCGACGTTACGAGCGACCTGTGACATTCAAGGGTCCGCTTCGGCCACCCCGGTTGCCCACCACCATGCCGCCCGCGTGGATCAGCAGATCCGGTTCTGCACCGCACCTGCGTCAGAGCTGGTGGGGTGACCGCAGCGCGCGTCAGAGGCCCAGCTCCTCGAGCAGGCGCAACCACACCTCGGCGATCGTCGGGTACGCCGGCACCGCATGCCACAGGCGCTCCAGCGGGATCTCCCCCGCGACGGCGACCGTGGCGGCGTGGATGAGCTCACCCACCCCCGGGCCGACCAGGGTCATCCCCACCAGCGTGCGGCGCTCGGTGTCGACCACGACCTCGGCGCGCCCGACGTAGTCGTCGGCGTAGACGCTCGCGCCCGCGACGCGGGCCAGGTCGTAGCCGGCCGTCGTCACCGCGAGGCCCTCCGCCCGCGCCCGTTCCTCCGAGAGCCCCACCGACGCCACCTCGGGGATGGTGAAGATGACCTGTGGCACGGCCCGGGCGTCGGCGGTGGCGCACCAGCGACTCCACGGCTCGTCCTCCACCGTGGGCTGGCCCGAGGCGCGGGCGGCGATCACGTCGCCGCAGATCCGGGCCTGGTACTTGCCCATGTGGGTCAGCAGCGCCCGGTGGGTCACGTCCCCGGCGGCGTAGAGCCATCCGCCGTCGGTGCCGGTGACCTGGAGGTGGTCGTCGACGTCGAGCCAGCTTCCCGGCTCCAGGCCCACCGTCTCGAGGCCGAGGTCGTCGGTCCGGGGCTGCCGGCCGGCGGCCACCAGGATCTCGTCGCTCACGCGGGTCTCGCCCCCGACCGCCAGCTCGACGCTGCCGTCGGGCCGGCGGATGACCCGCTCGAGCTCCGTGCCGAGCTCGACCGCGACTCCCATGTCGCGTAGCGACCCGGTCACCGCCTCCGCCGCGAACGACGGGACCGTGCCGAGCACCCGAGGGGAGCGCTCGAAGATCGTCACCTCCGACCCCAGATGTGCGAAGACCGTGGCCATCTCGCACGCCACGACGCCGCCCCCGACGATGGCGAGGCGCGGCGGCACCATGCGGGCGCTGGTGGCGTCTCGGCTGGTCCACGGCCGGGCGTCGGCCAGCCCGGGGACCGGCGGCACGGCCGCCCGGCTGCCGGTGCACACGGCGACGGCCGCCGTCGCCCGGAGCTCCACCGATGTTCCGTCGCCCGTGCCCACGACCACGCTGCGATCGCCGGACAGGCGACCGTGGCCCCGCACGAGGTCGAGCCCGTGGTCGTCGAGCCACGAGACCTGCGAGGCATCATCCCAGTCGTGGACGAAGCGGTCGCGCCTGGACAGCACCGCGTCCACGTTCAGCGAGCCGGTCACCGCATCCGACGCCCCGGCCACGGCCCGCGCCTCGGCGAGCGCCTGGGCGGGCCGCAGCAGCGCCTTGCTCGGGATGCAGGCCCAGTAGGAGCAGTCGCCGCCCACCCGTTCCGCCTCGACCACCACCACGCGGCACCCGCCGCGGGCGGCGCGCTGCGCGACGTTCTCCCCGGTCGAGCCGGCGCCGATCACAACCACGTCATAGGTGCGCTCTGCCATGCGGCCTCCGGTGCGAAACGGGCCCGAGCGGTGGGCCAGTGGTGGCCCTCGTGTTCAGCCGGGGCCGACGCCCAGCGTGTCGAGGAGCTGACGGGAGTAGAGCAGGTTGGCGCCGCCCCGGCGAGCGCCCTCGCGGACCCGGTTGTCGCTGGACGCCACGATCACGGGCCGCCCGGCGGGGAGCTGGGCCACGAGGTCGAGCACCACGTCGTCGGCCTCGACGCCGG
>JBOGHG010000306.1:0-4506 GCA_050744525.1 Acidimicrobiales bacterium
GCACGCTTCAGCGCGCCGGACCCGTGAGCCGGCAGGAAGCCTGGAGCCGGGCCCGACCACCCCGACAGCGCGCGACGACCAACGGCAACGGGCGCAGCCCACACGCCGCTGGCGGTGCTGCGGGCGGTCGGGCCGGTGACAACGGCGACGGCCACGGGGGCGGTGACGACGACGGCTCGGGCCCACCGGCCGCCTCGCCCGCCTCCGACCACGACCCGACCCGGGGAACGGCTCCGGCCGCACCCCCCCGCAATGGCGTGGCCTTCGGCGTCGCCGGTGGGGCCCTCCTCGGGATCACCGCCATCGGATCGCAGATCGGGAACAACGACCTGGGCATCGTCCTCGTGCCGCTCGCAGCCCTCCTGCTGGCGAGCGCCGCATCGCGCCGGATCGCCCGGCTGCGCCCCGACGAGGCGTGGGTTGGACGGTGGCTGGTGCTGGCCGTCGCTGTCAAGCTCGGCGCCTCGTACTTCCGGTATCACACCGCACTCGTGAGTTACGGCGGCATCGCCGACGCGACGGGTTACGACGATTACGGCCGACGGTTCGCGTCGGCCTGGCTCAACGGGGGCAGTGCGCCCGATCTTGACAACCTCAGAGAGACCAACTTCATCCGCTGGTTCACGGGCGTCGTCTACTACCAGTTCGGCACGAACATGGTGGTCGGCTTCTTCGTGTTCGGCCTGCTGGCCCTGCTCGGCTCGTACTTCTGGTACCGGGCCACGGTCGACGCCGTGCCCCGTGTCGACAAACGCCTGTACCTGGGGCTCGTGCTGTTCGCGCCCAGCGTCGCCTTCTGGCCGTCGTCGATCGGCAAGGAGTCGCTGATGCAGCTCGGCGTCGGCGCGGTCGCCCTGGCCACCGCCCACCTGCTGCGCCACCGACTGGCGCGGGCGGCCGTCCTCGGCGCCGCCGGGGGATGGCTGTTGTGGGTGGTGAGACCCCATCTGCTGGCGCTCGTGACGCTGGCCGCCGGCTGCGCCTATGCGGGGGGACGCGTGCGGAGCGCGGGTGGTG
Organism: Acidimicrobiales bacterium; assembly: GCA_050744525.1. Classification (GTDB taxonomy): domain Bacteria; phylum Actinomycetota; class Acidimicrobiia; order Acidimicrobiales; family VFJN01; genus DASQUK01. The sequence goes on from JBOGHG010000306.1 coordinate 1,018, forward strand.
CCATGCGCTCGTTGATGGCACGGCCGGTGGGACTGCTCGCGGTCGTGCTCGTGATGGCGTTCACGGTCAGCCAGGCCACCGAGTTCCTCGGCATGGAGGACCTGTCGCTGTCGTCCATCGAGGCCGAGCTCGACGAGAACACCGAGCGCACCTCGAGGGGCGGATCGGAGTTCGACAACGACGGCAACTCGCTCAACCCCCTGCGCCTGCCCGAAGGTGCGGTCACCGTGCTGCTGCGGCCGTTGCCGTGGGAGACCGACAGTCGCCTCCAGTTGCTGTCGTCGCTCGAGTCAGCCCTGCTGTTCGGGCTGATCGTTGCCCGTCTCGGGTCGCTGCGGGCGGCCCTCACCCGCGTCCGGTCGACGCCGTTCCTGCTCTACTGCTGGATCCTCGTCATCCTCTACGCGGCCACCTTCTCCTCGATTGCCAACTTCGGCCTGCTGGTGCGCCAGCGGTCGCTGGTGCTGCCCGCTTTGTACGTCCTCATCTCGGTGCGCGCCGAGACCACCACGCCGCCAGCGGTCGCCCGCCGTCCCCGACAGCTCGCCATGGCAGGCGGTGCCCATGGCGGCTAGCGGCCTGCTGCGGCGGGCGGTGAAGGGGACTGCTGTTGCGGCGGACGCGGTGCGACGCCCGCCCCCCGGCGTCGTCGTCCTCATCTATCACCGCGTGGGCACCGACTCGGGCCTCGAGCTCGACCTGCCCGTCGATCTCTTTGCGGCGCAGGCAGAAGCACTGGCCGCGTCGGGGCGGGTCGTCAGCCTCGGCGAGGCGCTGGCGCGACTGGCCGGCCCGGTCGACGGCGCGGCCGGTGCCGCCGGGGCCGCCCCCGTCGTCATCACGTTCGACGACGGGACGGCCGACTTCGTCGACCACGCCGTGCCGATCCTCGAACGCCACCGTCTTCCGGTGACGTTGTACGCCGCCACCGCCTTCGTCGACGAGGGACGGTCGTTCCCGGGCGACGGCCGCCCTGTGTCCTGGCGGGGCCTGGCCGATGCGTGTGCCACCGGGCTGGTCGACGTGGGTTCGCACACGCACGGTCACCGGCTGCTCGACCGCCTGCCTCCCGACCAGGCCGGCGACGAGCTCGATCGCTCGATCGAGCTGATCGGCCAGCACCTGGGGCAGCCACCGCTCGACTTCGCCTATCCCAAGGCCGTCAAGGGCTCGGCCGCTGCCGACCGAGCCGTGCGCCAACGGTTCCGCTCGGCGGCGCTGGGTGGATGCCGACCCAATCGCTTCGGGATGACCGACCCGTACCGCCTCGCTCGTTCGCCGATCCAGCGCAACGACGGCATGCGTTGGTTCCAGCGCAAGCTCGACGGCGGAATGGCCGCCGAGGACGGGTTGCGCCGGCTCGTCAACCGGTGGCGGTATGCGGGGACGACGACTTGAGCTCCGAGGCTCACACCGAGAGCGCGGAGGTGCTGGCGCGCCCGTGACGGCTGGCCGGGAGATCAGCTAGCCCGTGTGCGGGATCGCTGGGGTCTTCGATCCTGCGGCGGCGACGCCCGCCGATCGGCTGGCCGGGTTCGCGGCGGCCATGGCCGGCAGGCTGCAGCACCGAGGGCCTGACGACGACGGGGTCTGGGTCGACGCGGCCGCCGGCATCGGGCTCGGCTTTCGTCGGCTGGCCATCATCGACCTGTCGGACGCCGGTCACCAGCCGATGGGCTCCCCGGCGGGGCGCTACACCATGATCTTCAACGGCGAGATGTACAACCACGGCGAACTGCGTGGCGCCCTCGGGCCCGCCGTGCGCTGGCGGGGCCACTCCGACACCGAGGTGCTGCTGGCGGCGATGGATCGCTGGGGGGTGGAGGGCGCGCTACGCAAGGCCAACGGGATGTTCGCGCTCGCGGTGGTCGATGCCCGCAGCGGCGAGCTGCACCTCGCCCGGGACCGGCTCGGTGAGAAGCCCTTGTACTACGGGTGGGCGGGCGACACCCTCGTGTTCGGGTCCGAGCTCAAGGCGCTGCGCGCGCATCCCGACTTCGCGGGGACCATCGACCGGGGCGCGCTGGCACTGTTCCTGCGCTACACGTTCGTGCCGGCTCCGCACACGATCTACCGCGGCGTGCGCAAGCTCCTTCCCGGCACGGTCGTCACGTTCGCACTTCGGACGACGCCCGGCCACCTGCCGTCGCCGCGGCCGTATTGGCGGTTGTCGCAGGTCGTCGCCCCGCGTGCCTCCGGCGACGGGGGCGCGTCACCCCCGGGAGACCAGCGCGAGGCGGTGGACGCCCTCCACGATGTGCTGCTCGACGCAACCACGCTGCGGATGACCGCCGACGTTCCCACGGGGGCGTTCCTGTCCGGCGGTGTGGATTCCTCGACCGTGGTCGCCCTCATGCAGGCCGCCCAGCCGGATACCAAGGTCCGCACCTTCACCGTTGCGATGCCGGCCATTGCGTTCGACGAGAGCGCCGCCGCGGGCGCAGTGGCCCACCATCTCGGCACCGAGCATACGACCGTCGAGTTGACAGCACCTGAGGCGCTGGCGGTCATCGCGGAGCTGCCACAGGTCTACGACGAGCCGTTCGCCGACCCGTCGCAGATCCCGTCGATGGTGGTGGCCCGAGCCGCGCGCGAGCACATGACCGTCGCGCTCACCGGCGACGGGGGCGACGAGGCCTTCGCGGGCTACAACCGCTACGTGCTGGGGAGCACGGCGTGGCGGCGGCTACGCCGGCTGCCTGGACCGCTGTGTCGCGGCCTCCGGCGCGGCCTGCTGGCCGTTCCCCCGAGCCGTGTCGACCGCGCCGTGCGGCGGATGGAGCCCATGACGCCCGGGCGTCTGCGCCTCCGCAATCCGGGTGACAAGGCGCAGAAGCTGGCGCGGCTCCTCGACGCCGCATCGACAGGCGACGGGGCCGGTGACGGTGCCGACGCGCTCTACCGGGCGCTCGTCAGTGAGTGGCCCGATCCGAGCGGCCTGGCGCTCGGCGCCGTCGAGCCGCCGACGTTCACCGACGCGGCCGGACAGGTCAACGGGGACGCGTCGGCGCGGCCTCTGGCGTGGCTCGGCGAGTTGGGCGTGGTCCAGCGCATGATGTTCCTCGACCAACTGGGCGTGCTGCCCGACGGCATGCTCACGAAGGTGGACCGGGCGAGCATGGCGGCGAGCCTGGAATGCCGCCTGCCGCTGCTCGACCACCGGGTCGTCGAGCTCGCTTGGTCGCTCCCCGTCGAGTGGCACCTGCACGACGGCCGCGGCAAGCAGTTGTTGCGCTCGGTGCTCGACCGGTACGTGCCTCGGGAGCTGATCGACCGACCCAAGACGGGGTTCGACCCGCCCATCGGCGAGTGGTTGCGCGGCCCCCTGCGCGAGTGGGCGGAGGATCTGCTCGACCGTCGCCGCCTGGCAGGCGAGGGCTGGCTCGACCCCAAACCCATCCACCAGCGGTGGCGCGAGCACCAGGAGCGTGCGCGCAACTGGGATTACGCCCTGTGGACCGTCCTCCAGTTCCAGGCGTGGTTGGAGAC
>JBOGHG010000307.1:0-4498 GCA_050744525.1 Acidimicrobiales bacterium
ACCCAACGGCACTCGCACGATGCCACGGCCGGAGCGCCCGGCACCTGCGGGCCCGCCGGGCCAGCCGCCCGACGAGGCAGCCGAGCGCGCCCGGCCGTCGAGGCCATGGTGGCGGCGGCTGCGCTGGCGGCGGGTGCTCGCCATCACCGCGATCCTGCTGCTGCTGGCCATGGTCGGCGGCTACCTGTGGGCCCGCAGCGTGTGGAACCGCATCGATCGGGTCGAGGTGAGCGAGGTCCTGTCCGACGGCGGCAGCGGCACCAACTACCTCATCGTCGGCTCGGACTCCCGCGACAACCTGCAGGAGGGCGACCCCGGCTTCGACCCGAACGCGGGGCCGGGAGGCCAGCGGTCGGACACGATGATGATCCTCCACCTGGAGGGTGGGGGCGCCCAGATGCTGTCGCTCCCGCGCGACCTGTACGTCGAGATCGCCGACACCGGTGGCGACCGGGCCAAGCTCAACTCGGCCTACAACGGTGGGCCGGAGAGCCTCATCAGGACCGTCACCGGCACGCTGGGCGTGCCCGTGCACCGCTACATGGAGGTCGACTTCGTCAGCTTCGCCGGCCTGGTCGACGGGCTCGGTGGGGTCACGATCGACTTCGAGAACCCGGCCTTCGACACCAAGTCCGGGCTCGACGTCACCCAGTCGGGCCCGGTCGAGCTCGACGGTGATCAGGCTCTCGCCTACGTGCGCTCGCGCACGTACACCGAGGTGATCAACGGCGAGGAGAGGGTCGAACCCACGGGCGACCTCGGCCGCATCGAGCGCCAGCAGAAGTTCCTGCGGGCGGTGTTCTCGAAGCTCAGCGACACCAGAAACCCCTTCGCGCTGGCGAGCGCGTTCTCGGGGCTGTCGGGCGGCCTCCGCATCGACGACGACATGTCGATGCTCGACGCCTTCCGGCTCGGCTGGGCACTGCGCGGCATCGACCCCGAGGCGTTGCAGTTGCCCGTGGACCCCGACCAGAACGAGTCGGGATCGGTGCTCATCCTCCGCGAGGACGAGGCGCAGCCGATACTCGACCAGGTGCGCTGACGCGGCGCATCACGGGAGCAGCACGCCGGGGTTCATGATCCCGTCGGGATCGAGGGCGCGCTTGATGGCACGCATGGCGGCCACCTCCGCCGCCGACCGGTCGCGGGCCAGCCAGTCCCTCTTGGCGACCCCGATGCCGTGCTCGGCGCTGATCGAGCCCCCGAGGTCCACCACCAGGTCCAGGACGGCGTCGTCGACCGCGTCGTCGTCGGGGTTCGGCCCCACGACGTTGACGTGGATGTTGCCGTCGCCGACGTGGCCGTAGAGCAGCGTGGTGGCGCCGGGCCAGCCCGAGGCCAACGCCTCGGACACCCTGACGCAGAACTCGGCGATCGCCGCCGCCGGGAGGGTCACGTCGAACTTGAGGACCACGCCCAGCGCCGCCGCGGCCTCGGGATGGGCCTCGCGCCAGCGCCACAGGCGTTGCCGGTCCGCCCGCTCCACGCCCACGGCCGCAGGCGCGGACGCGGCGTGGCGCGCCATCGCTCCCGCCAGCGCGCCCGTCGGGTCGACGCGCCCGGCGGCCTCGACCAGCAGGAAGGCGCCCGCGTCGGGCGCCACCGGCGGGGGGCCACCCAGGTGCGAGGCGACCACGCGCATGCTGGCGCCGTCCATCACCTCGAGCGTACGCACCTCTCCGACCTCGTGGCGCAGCTCGGATGCCAGGGACACGGCCTCGCCGACCCCGGCCAGGCCCAGCAGCGCGACGACCACGTGCGGTTCGTCGGCAACGAGCCGCAGTCGGCCCCGGGTCACCACGCCCAGGGTTCCCTCGCTGCCACAGAGCAGCTGCCCGAGGTCGTAGCCGGTGTTGTCCTTGAGCAGGCCGCCCAGGCGGGAAACGACCTCGCCCGTCCCCAGGACCGCTTCGACGCCGACCACCTGCGACCGCATCGGCCCGTGGCGCACCACGTGGACACCGCCGGCGTTGGTGGCGATCATCCCGCCCACCGTGGCCGACTCGCGGGCGCCGGTATCGACCCCGAACGCCTGCCCGGCGGCGGCCGCGTGCGCCTGCAGCGCCGCCAACGTCACGCCCGCCCCGGCCGTCACCTGACCCGCGAGCACGTCCACCGGGCCCAGGTCGTCGAGCCTGCGCAGGCTCAGCACCACGTCCGCACCGGTGCGGGGCACGGACCCACCGACCAGGCCCGTGTTGCCGCCCTGCGGCACCAGCGCCACCCCGTGGCGCCGGGACGCCGCCACCACCGCGGCGACCTGATCGGTGGTGGCCGGCCGGACCACCGCCGGCGTCGAGCCGTGCCAGCGGCGGGTCCAGTCGATCGAGTAGCCAGCGGTCAGGTCCGGATCGGTCAGCACGTCGAGTTCGCCCACGGCCGCCCGCGCCGCCGCCAGGAACCGCTCGAGGCCGCCGTCACCGGGCACGTCAGGCACCCTCCGCCCGGCGAACCGGTTGTAGCTGTCCGGCGTATGACCGCACAGCTACAACCAGAAGCGTCATACGACCTCGAGGTCGATGCGGCGGGCGATCGGGTCGGCCGCCCGCAGCACCACCTCGACCTCGTCGCCCGGCCGGCTGCCCCGGCCGTCGCGCGCTCGGGCGATCACCGCCGGCTCCCGCAGCTGCACCTGGACCCGGTCGTCGTCGACGTCGACCACGGCGGCCGCGAACCGCTCGCCCACCGACGACCGCAGCACCAGGGCCTCGACCAGGTCGAGCGCCGCCCGGGAGTACGCGCCCTCCCGGTTGCGCACCAACGCACGCTCGAACCGGGTGCCGATCGGCGCGCCGGCGCTGTCGAGATCGATCGACCACAGCAGCGCCGGGCGGTCCTCGTCGGGGAGCAGGCTGGCGGCCCCCTCGCCCAGCGACGGCGGGTGGAGCGGGTCACGCCGGTCGGGGCCGTAGAGGGTCACGCCGCGCCGGTGGCACTCGGCGTCGATGGCACCACCCGGCTCGACGAAGGCGGCGGCGTCGGCGATCGCGTACCAGACCCGGAAGCCGCCGACCGGGCGGCGCTCGGCGCCGAACGCCTGGTCGAGGTCCCGACTGCCGGGCGGATCGATGGTGACCAGCTCGACCGCCGTGCGGTCGGGGCGTCCGTCGCGGCGCCAGGCGTCCGCCCCGGCGGCCCGGTCGGCGGCGGCCAGCACGTCGTCCGGGAACCCGTCGGGCACCTCGAGCTCGGCCCGCACCCGTGCCATGCCGCGCTCGACCTCGGCGGCCCGGACGACATCCGCGGCGACGGCGAGCTTCGGGGTCGGCACCGACCGCGGAGGCTATTCGCTCGCCGGCACGATCCGGCCCGTGGCGTCCCCCAGCTCGATCGTGACCCCGTCTGCCGGCCGCGCCCGGCCCCGCAGGACGACCTCGTCGCCGTCCTCCAGGAACGCCCGCCGGACGCCGGCGACCTCCAGGGGCTCCGCGCCGCCCAGTGTCAGCTCGATGAGGCTGCCCGCGCTGCCGCGGTCGGGCCCCGAGATGGTGCCCGACGCCAGCAGGTCGCCGGTGCGCAGGTGTGCACCGTTGACGGTGAGGTGGGCGATCTGTTGGGGCAGCCGCCAGTACAGGCCCGCCGCCGAGCCGCGGCTGATCGTCGCCGGCCCGGCAAGGGTGGTGGCGGCACCCGATGGCGACAGGCCCACCTCGAGGTCGACGTCCAGGCCCCAGGGCTCGGCCAGGCGCAGGTACTCCAACGGCTCCGGGTCTTGCACCGGCCCGTCGACGCGGCAGCCGGCGAGCGCCGCCAGTGGCGTCACCCAGGCGGACATGGTTGTGGCGAAGGACTTGCCGAGGAACGGCCCCAGCGGCTGGGCCTCCCAGACCTGGATGTCGCGGGCCGACCAGTCGTTCACCAGCACCACCCCGAAGACGTGATCGGCAGCCTCGCCGATGGGGACGGGACGTCCCTGCTGCGATGCGACGCCGACCACGAACCCCAGCTCCAGCTCGATGTCCAGCCGGGTGCTGGGCCCGAACACGACCGACCCGTCACGCGAACGGCGTTGGCCGGCGGGACGAACCACCGGGGTGCCCGAGACCACGACCGTGCCGGCGCGTCCGTGGTAGGCGACCGGCAGGTGACGCCAATTGGGGAGCAGGGGATCGGCGTCGGGGCGGAACAGCCGCCCGAGGTTGGTCGCGTGCTCCATCGAGCTGTAGAAGTCGACGTAGTCGGCGACCGCGATCGGCAGCTGCAACGTTGCGCCGGCGAGCGGCATGAGCGCCGGTTCGACCCGGGCCCGCGCCGCGGGGTCGCACACCAGGTCGGTCAGGCGACCCCGCACGGCCTGCCACGCCTCGGGTCCCAACGCCAGGAACGGATTGAGCGTCCGGACGCCGAACACCTCGCCGGCGTTGGCATCCATACCGACCAACCCGTCGGCCCCCAAGCGGGCCAGGTCCAGCACTCGCTCGCCGATCCGCACGCCCACCCGCGGCGCGTCCCCGCCCGTCGAGAAGACACCCCAGGGCATGTGCTCGGCGGGGAACCC
>JBOGHG010000308.1:0-4476 GCA_050744525.1 Acidimicrobiales bacterium
GAGCTCCGCCGCGCCCTCAAACACATCGACCACACCCTCGACACCTACATCCACAACGCCAGACTCGCCACAGCCGCATGAACTCTCGTCACAAAATTCGGGGGCGCCGCCCCCAAGAGATCTAGCGTGCGGCGCCGAGGGTTGGCGGGCCGTCGGTAGTGTCGCGGGCATGCGTGTGGCGATGCTCACGGGCGGCGGCGACTGCCCCGGCCTGAACGCGGTGATGCGGGCGGTGGTGCGCAAGGGCGAGGTCCACTACGGCGACGAGATGGTGGGCCTGCGCGACGGCTGGCGGGGGGCCGTCGAGAACCAAGTGACGGAGCTGTCGGTCGAGTCGTTCCGGGGCACCCTGCCCCGCGGCGGGACCATCCTCGGCTCCTCCCGCACCAACCCTTACAAGCTCGACGACGGCCCCGAACGGGTGAAGGCGACCCTGGCCGACAACGCCATCGACGCCCTGGTCGCCATCGGCGGAGAGGACACGCTCGGCGTCGCCGCCCGCCTCGCCGACGAGGGGGTGGCGGTGGTGGGCGTGCCCAAGACGATCGACAACGACCTGTCGGCCACCGAGCTGACCTTCGGCTTCGACACCGCGGTCCAGGTGTGCGTCGACGCCATCGACCGGCTACACACCACCGCCGAGTCCCACCACCGGGTCATGGTCGTCGAGGTGATGGGTCGCCATGCGGGTCACATCGCCCTGTGGGCCGCCGTCGCCGGCGGGGCCACGATGGTGCTGGTCCCCGAGCGGCCCTTCGACATCGACGAGGTGTGCCGGGTCATACGGCACAGACACGAGCGGGGGCGCTGGGCGTCGATCGTGGTGGTGGCCGAGGGGGCTCAGCCCGTCGAGGGCACGATGGCCACGGCCTCGAGCGAGGCCGACGCGTTCGGCCACGTCCGGCTCGGCGGCATCGGCGACCAGGTCGCGACCGCGATCGAGGACCGCACCGGCTACGAGACCAGGGCGATCGTGCTCGGCCACATCCAGCGCGGCGGCACGCCCACCGCGTTCGACCGGGTGCTGGCGACGCGCTTCGGCATCGCCGCCATCGACGCCGTCCACGACGGCGCCTTCGCCACGATGGTGGCCCTGCGTGCCGGCGGCATCGTGCGCGTGCCGCTGAGGGCGGGCACGGCCGAGCTCAAGCTCATCGATCCCGATCTCTACGACGTGGCGTCGGTGTTCTTCGGCTGACCGAGCCGCACGCGCGGCCGTCGCCCCAGGGTCCCGGCGGGCGTCAGTCGGGCGGGCCTTGGAGGCGTTGGTAGTCGTCTGCGCAGGTCACCGGGCCGCCGGTGGTGCCCCTGTCCACCTGGGCGTCCCTGGGCTCGCCGTCGACCTGGAACCGCACGCCGCTGACACCCTCGAGCGCGTCGGCGGTGCAGACGATCTGCCCGAACGCGGCGCGTTGGTTCTCGCCCTCTACGTCGTCGAAGATCGCCCTCGTCAGATCGACGACCAGCGTGCCCCGGGCCAGCTCCGGTTGCGACGCCAGGCGGAGGTCCTCCGGGATCAGGTTGGTGATGCCGTCGGCCTGCTCCCGGGCGTTGGCGGTGGTTCTCAACAGCGTCTCGAGCACCGCGGCCGGCTCCGGGTCCGCCGCAGGGTCGTCGGCCGGCACGCGGCGATCGACCGCCACCAGGCGCGGTTCATCGTCGGGTGACTGCACAAGGTAGACCTGGGCGGCGACCGTCGGCTGGGTTGCGGTGGCCTCGGAGGTGTCGTCGGCGGCGTCGTCCGGCAGGTTCTCGCGGGAGATGGCGCGGGGCCCGTCGTCGGTCGGTATGCCGCACCCGACGGCCCCCAGCACCACCACGGCCAGCGCCGCCGAGCACCGCAGGCCCTTGCGCACGCACCGGCTCATGTCGCCTCCGCGGGCAACTCGATCACGAAGCGCGACCCCTGTCCACCGTCGGACCGGTCCTCGACCCGCACCGAGCCGCCGTGCAGGCGCACGTGCTCGGCGACCAACGCCAGGCCGAGGCCGACGCCGTCGACGTCACGCCGGCGCCCGCCCCGCGACCCGCGGTTGAACCGGTAGAAGATCGACTCGCGGTCCTCGACAGGCACGCCGGGGCCCGTGTCCTCGACGGCGATCAGTACGTTGCCGTCGTCCTGGCGCAGCTGCACCCGGCTGGCGCCATCGCCGTACTTGGCCGCGTTGTCGAGCAGGTTGGCGATCACCCGCACCAGGCGCCGCTTGTCGGCCTTCACCACCACGCCGGCCAGGTCGGAGTCGATGTCGACCGGCACATCGGCGTCGGTCGAGTCGGACACGGCGTGCATGACCAGCTCGGCCAGGTGGACCTCCTCGAGGTCGAGGTGCATGACGCCGGCGTCGAAGCGGGAGATCTCCAGCAGGTCCTCGACCAGGTGACGGAAGCGGTCGATGTCGGCGACCATCAGGTCCAGCGCCGCCTTGGCCCGCTCCGGCATGTCCTCCCGCTGGTTCTCGAGCACCTCGATCGAAGCCGACAGGGTCATGAGCGGCGATCGCAGCTCGTGGCTCACGTTGGATGCAAACCGAGCGTCGCGCTGGATCCGTTCCTCGAGGGCGGCGGCCATCTCGTTGAACGAATCGGCCAGAGGCGCCAGGTCGGCGTCGGCGCTGGCCTCGACGCGGGTGTCGAGCCGCCCGGTGGCCAGGCCGTGAGCCGCCTCGCCGATCCCGACCAGCGGCCGCAGCACGCGGCGGGCGGCCCACCAGCCCAACGCCGCCCCCGCCAGGGTGGCGATCAGGGCCGCCGCCAACAACGAGACGCTGATCGACTCCAGGGTTTCCTCCAACTGGTCGAGCGAGACGATCTCGAAGTACGCGCCGTTGACGGATTCGAGCGGCACCCCCACGGCCAGTTCGGTCTCGTCGTTGTGCCGGAAGCGCATGCGAGCGGGCTGCCCCGATCGCACCAGCTCGCTGAGGTCGGCCGGAAGCACGTCGCCACTGAACTCGGCGTTGAGCGGGTACCAGGTGCCTTCCAGCAGGAGCACGGGGTTGGAGCCGGTCGGCGTCACGAGCGACGACACCACTCCCAGCGGATCACTCACGTCCGACTCCAACTGGTTCCGCACGTCCTCGGCGTTGGCGTAGGTCTGGGCCGTGGCCGCCGACTCGCGCTGGTCGAGCAGGTTGCGCCGGGTCAGTCCGATGGTGGCGCCGGCCAGCACGGCCGACATGAACAGGGCGCCGATCGCAAAAGCGATGGTGATGCGGGCTCGGAGTCCCAGGCGGGGGAGGAAGCGCCTCACCGGGCCCGGGTTCAGGCCTGGAGCTTGTAGCCCAAGCCGCGCACGGTGACGACGTGGCGCGGGTTGGCGGGGTCGGCCTCGACCTTGGTGCGCAGGCGGCGCACGTGCACGTCGACCAGGCGGCCGTCCCCGAAGTAGCCGTAGCCCCACACCCGCTCGAGCAGCACCTCGCGGCTGAAAACTCGGCCGGGGCTCGACGCCAACTCGACGAGCAGGCGGAACTCGGTCTTCGTCAGGTGGATCTCCTCGCCGCCGCGGCGGACCACACCCTCGTCGGGGATGATCTCGAGGTCGCCGAAGCGGAGGTGGGTGGCGGTGGCGTCGGTGGCCCGGGCCCGGCGCAGCAGCGCCCGGATCCGCGCCGACAGCTCCTTGGGCGCGAACGGCTTGGTGAGGTAGTCGTCGGCGCCGGCCTCCAGCCCTGCCACCACGTCATGGGTGTCGGCCCGGGCCGTCACCATGACGATCGGCACGTCGGAGCTACGACGGATGGAGCGGCAGACGTCGAAGCCGTCGATGCCCGGGAGCATGATGTCGATCAGCACCACGTCGGCGGGCTGGCGCTGGAAGGCGTTCAGCGCCTCCTCGCCGGTGTCGGCTTCCTCCACCGACCAGCCCTCGTCCTCGAGCGCGAGCTTGACCGCAGTCCGTATGCGCTCGTCGTCTTCGACCGAAAGGATCCGTGTCCCCACGGCCACGATGGTGCCTCATCGCGGACGCCCGCGGCGAACGGGCGGCGTCGAACCCGGTCGGTCAATCGCCGAGGCCGTCGGTCTCGAGGTCGCGATAGGCGGACAGCAGCGCCTCGCGCCCGGGCCCGCGGCTCGTGCGATAGTGCAGTCCACCGGGCAGGCCGGACCCCAGCGTCCGACAGGTCACCAACGCCCTGGCGCCCTCGTCGGTGAACGATTCGAGGCCCCGCAGGTCGATGTCGAGATGTGACGGACCGGCGGCCACGGCGGCGGTGGCGGCGTCGACCAACGCCTCGCCCGTCGACCGGTCGAGTCCGCCCTCGACGGCGATGACGACGACGGTGCCTTCGGAGTTGACGTTGATGGCGGCGGGTTCGGGCATGGAGGCGGAGGTGTCGCTCCCGGCTGCGGCGGGACGCGTGGGCGACCCGGCGGTTGCGGCGGACATCTCCACGAGGATGCCCACGGATCGTGACGGCGCGGGGCGCAAGACCATTGCGATCCGGTGACGACTTGGCATGTCGGTGACTCACG
>JBOGHG010000309.1:0-4463 GCA_050744525.1 Acidimicrobiales bacterium
GACGTCCTCGTAGCCCAGGGCCACCTCGTGCGAGCTGAGCGCCGTACCGCACCGCCCGCAGTAGGGCGTGACCCGATGGCCCTCGTAGAGCAGGCCCTTGTCCCAGAGCTGGCGGATGATCCACCAGACCGACTCGATGTAGTCGTTGGCCAGCGTCCAATAGGCGTCGGCGGTGTCGATCCACACCGCCGAGCGCTGCGTGAGTGCCGACCAGTCCTCCACGTAGCGCTGCACCGACTCCCGGCAGCGCAGGTTGAACGCCTCGATGCCGTAGGCCTCGATGTCCGCCTTGGTGGCGAGCCCGAGCTCCTTCTCGACCTCCAGCTCGACCGGGAGGCCGTGGCAGTCCCAGCCACCCTTGCGCGACACGTCACGGCCCCGCATGGTCTGGAAGCGGGGGAACAGGTCCTTGAACGCCCGGGCCCACACGTGGTGGAGCGCCGGCCGTCCGTTGGCGGTGGGCGGTCCCTCGTAGAAGGTCCAGGGTTCGGCGCCCTTGCGCAGCCGCGCCACCTCCTCGACGACCTCGCGCTCGCGCCAGCGGGCCAGCACCCGCTCCTCGAGAGCGGGTAGGTCAAGGCCGGGGTCGACGGGGCCGAATGGCATCATTTCCCGCTCTTGCTGCTTCGCAGCGGGCCGCTCGGGCTCCGACGCGTTGCTTGTCCGCTCCGACGGCCGCTCGGGCTCCGACGCGTTGCTTGTCCGCTCCGACGGCCGCTCGGGCCGGGCTCGCTCTCTCGCCCTACGGGACGCTCGCTCATGTCGCTCAGCGTAGGCCGCGGTGCGATTCCGCCCCCTCACGCGTATCCTGCACGCCTTCCCTTGACCCCCTGCGGGGGCCGGCGTACCATCCGGCACCCTTTTCCCGAGGACGGCGAGATCCCCCATGCCCAGAGCCACGAAAGCCGCCCCTGCCCGCAAGTCCGCCTCCCGCTCCAAGGCCACCAAGCGCTCGAGCAAGGCCCCCACGCTCGACAAGTTCCTCGAGGGTCAGCTCCGGGCCCTGACCGAGGAGCGGGCCACGTACCTTCACCAGGCCGAGAGCCTGCAGGCCGAGGCTGACTCGCTCACCGAGGACCGCGAGCCGGGCGACGTCCAGTTCGACGAGGAGTCGGGCGAAGGTGACACGCTGGCCGTCGAGCGCGAACGTGACCTGGCGCTCTCCGCGCAGGCCCGGGCGGCCATCGAGCAGATCGACCGGGCGATCGAGAAGATCCACGACGGTTCCTACGGCAAGTGCGACTCATGCGGCACCGCGATCCCCAGGGAGCGACTCCGGGCCCTGCCTTACGCCGCCCTGTGCGTGAAGTGCAAGAGCGGGGGTCTGGGCCTGGGTCGTTGACGGGGCAGGCGACGACGGCGGCCACCGCCCGACGGGCGCGGTGGTCGCTGCTCCTGGGCGTCGCAGCCGCCGTCCTCGCCGCCGACCAGCTCACCAAGTGGTGGGCGGTCGAGACGCTGGACACGCGCACGATCGACGTCGTGTGGACGCTGCGGCTCCACCTCACGATCAACTACGGCTCGGCCTTCAGCCTGGCGCGGGGGCGCGGCGCCGTGATCTCGCTCCTGGCGCTGGTGGTGGTGGCCGTGCTGCTGCGCTCGGGGCGCTACGCGACCAGGCCGGGCACGGCGGTGGCCATCGGCCTGGTCTTCGGCGGGGCGCTGGGCAACCTGATCGACCGCGCCTTCCGGGAGGGCGACGGCCTGCTCGGGGGCGGGGTGGTCGACTTCATCGACCTGCAGTGGTGGCCGGTGTTCAACATCGCGGACGCCGCCATCGTCGTGGGCGCCCTGCTGCTGTTCGGCACGCAGTGGCACGGCGACGGAGAAGAGGAACGCGCGACGTGAAGGAGGTCGTGCCGCGGGCGCTCGACGGCCAGCGGCTCGACCGGGTCGTCGCCATGGTCGCCGGCTGCAGCCGGTCCCAGGCCGCGGCGCTGGTCGATGCCGGGGACGTGCAGGTCGGGGGGCGGGCGGTCACCGCCCGCTCGCACCGCGTCGTGGAGGGTGATGCGCTCGAGGTGGCCGCGCCCGATCGGTCCACCGACGAGCTCCTGGCCCCCGATCCCACCGTCGACGTGCCGCTGGTGTACGAGGACCCCGACCTGCTCGTGGTCGACAAGCCCGGGGGCCTGGTGGTGCACCCCGGGGCCGGCCAGCACGCGGGGACCCTGGTCCACGGGTTGCTGGCCCGCTACCCGGGGATCCGCGCCGTGGGTCAGGCCGATCGGCCCGGCATCGTCCACCGCCTCGACAAGGGCACGTCGGGGCTGTTGCTGGTCGCCCGCTCCCAGCCGGCCTACGACGCGCTGGTGGCGATGCTGGCGGCCCGCCGGGTGGCGCGGCGCTACCGGGCCCTTGTCTGGGGAGCCGTCGATTCGCCGACCGGCATGGTCGACGCCCCCGTCGGGCGCGGCGCCCGCGATCGCACCCGCATGGCGGTGACGCTCACCGGCAAGGACGCGCGCACCCGCTACGAGGTGGTCGGCGGCTTCACCGACCCGGTGACCGTCACCGAGCTACGCTGCACGCTCGAGACCGGCCGGACCCATCAGATCCGGGTCCACATGGCGTCGATCGGTCACCCCGTCGTCGGGGACGCCCGCTACGGCGGCCGCCGCGCGTCGCTGCCGTCGCCGAGGCCGTGGCTGCACGCCGAGCACCTGGCCCTGGAGCACCCGGTCAGCGGCGAGCCCCTGGTGTTCGACTCCCCGCTGCCGGCCGAGCTGGCGACCGTGCTGGCGACGCTGCGCTGACCCCCTTCAGTCGATCGGCTCGACCGCGGGCCACTCGCGCTCGCCGCGGGCCATCCTGGCGATGTCGGCCAGCGTCAGCTCGTCGAGGTGGCGGCGCATGTGCTCGCCCAGCACCCCCCAGATCGCCAGCAGCACGCACTGGCCCTCGTGGTCACAGGCGCCGTTCTGGTGGGGCTCGCCGAAGTCGCCCACGGCGATCGGCCCGTCGACCGCGCTCACGATGTCTCCCAGGGTGATGGTGGCGGGCTCACGTGCCAGCACGTAGCCGCCTCCGACGCCCCGCTTGGACCGGACCAGCCCCGCCCCCTTGAGCGCCAGGAGGATCTGTTCGAGATAGGGCTGTGGCAGGCCGGTGCGCTCGGCGATGTCGCGCACGGACGTCGGGCCCGCTTCCCGGGCGTGCAGCGACAGCGACAGCAGCGCCCGGCTGGCGTAGTCACCGCGGGTCGACACCTTCATGCCGCGAGCGTAACGAGTCGGTCGCAGACCGATGCCGCTCGGGGTGACGGCCGGGGTCGGGCTGGACTGTCCCGGGCGCAGTGCGAACCGGGAGGGGATGCACGAACGCCCCTGCTGGCCGGGCGCCGGGCTGGGTACGGTGGACCGCGGAAAGGCACAGGCGTGGTCCAAGCACCCCTACTTCCTGACTACGACGGGGCCTGCGTCACGAACGTCGTGCCTGCGCTCCTGGGACCCCCCGACGATGCGCCGCGCTGGCTGCCGGCGATCGCCGTCGACGCCCGCCAGGTCGTGCTGTTCGTTCTCGACGGCATGGGGTGGGAGCAGCTCGCGGTCCGCCGCCCGCTGGCGTCCACGCTGTCGGCCATGGAGGGGGGACCGATCACCACGGTGGCGCCGTCGACGACGTCGACCGCCCTCACCTCGATCACGACCGGCCTGCCGCCCGGGGAGCACGGCATCGTCGGCTACCGCATGGCGGTCCATGGCGAGGTCCTCAACGTCCTGCGCTGGGCGACCGCCGCCGGCGACGCCCACCACAGCCTGCCGCCCGCCAAGATGCAGACGACGGCCCCGTTCCTCGGCCAGCGGCCCCCGGTGGTGACGCGGGCCGAGTACCGCCGCTCGGGGTTCACCGGCGCCCACCTCGAGCCCGCCCGGTTCTGGGGCTACCGCACGATGGCGACCATGGTGGCGGAGGTCGAGAGCCTCTTGGCCCGTGGTGAGCCGTTCGTGTACGCCTACTACGACGGCCTGGACAAGGTGGCCCACGAGTACGGCTTGGGGGAGTACTACGACGCCGAGCTGGCCTGGATCGACCAGGTCGTCGACCGGATGGTCTCCCGGCTGCCCGCGGGCGCGGCACTGGTGGTCATCGCAGATCACGGCCAGGTCGAGACCGGCGACGACGTCGTGGAGCTGGCGGCCGCGGTGTTGGGGCAGTGCTCGATGCAGTCGGGCGAGGGGCGGTTCCGATGGCTGCACGCACGGCCGGGGCGCGCCGGCGCCCTGTGGGAAGCGGCCGTCGCGCACCACGGCGACGACGCCTGGGTGATCACGCGGGACGAGATGGTGGCGGCGGGCTGGCTGGGACCGGTGGTCACCGAGGCGGCCCGGTCCCGGTTGGGGGACGTGGCCCTGGTGGCGCGGACCAACGCCGCCTTCCACGACCCCCAGGACATCGGCCCCTACGAACTGATCGGCCGCCACGGGTCGCTGACCCCGGCCGAGATGCTGGTCCCCCTGCTG
>JBOGHG010000310.1:0-4462 GCA_050744525.1 Acidimicrobiales bacterium
CCGAGCACCGTCGTCGTCACGGCCGCCATCCCCGATGCGAACGCCAGCGCCGCCTCCGCCCCCTCGAGGGCGGCGACCGCCTCCTCGAAGTCCCGGGCCGTGGGGCTGCCGAAACGGGAGTAGTAGTGAGTCACCCGGGGCGTGCCGGCCATCTCCAGGTGGTCGTCGACGGCGGGAACCTCGTAGGTGGTCGAGGGAAACAGCACCGGTGCCAACGACGCTCCACCGAAGGTGCGCCCGGCCCTGATGGCCCGGGTCTCCAGCCGCCAGTCGGGCCGGCCGCGGGCGTCGTCGGCGCGGGCGTCGTCGGGGCGGGCGTCGTCAGCCATGTGTGGTCTCCAGGTTGTCCAGGAACTCGCCGACGATGCCCGCGAGCTGGTCGGTCTCGATCAGGAAGGCATCGTGCCCGTGCGGGCTCTCCAGCTCGGCGTAGCGGGCGTCGACGCCCTCGGCCTCGGCCAGCTCCGCGATCTCTCGCGACTGGCGTGGCGGGTAGAGGATGTCGCTGTCGATGCCGATCGACAGGAGCGGCCCACGCACGCGGGCGAACGCCGGTGCGTAGCCGCCCCGCCCCCGGGCCAGATCGTGAAGGTCCATGGCCTTGGTGAGGATGAGGTAGCTGTTGGCGTCGAAGCGACGCACGAGCTTGTCGCCCTGATACTCGAGGTAGCGCTCGACCTGGAACCTCTGCCAGAGCGTGAAGCCGTCGACCGGCTCCACGGTCTCGCGGCCGAAGCGGGCGCTGAACACGTCGTCGCTGCGGAACGTCATCATCGACATCATCCGGGCCGTGGCCAGCCCCTCGTGCGGCCCGTCGCCGGGGGCCGCGCCGTAGTAGTCGCCGCCGCGCCAGCGGGGGTCCATCCGGATCGCCCGCCGGCCGCTGCTCCACCATCCGATCTGCTGGGCGCTGGCGGCGGCGGCCGTCGCGATCGGCACCAGGGCCCCGGCCCGGTCCGGGTACATCACGCCCCACTCGAGCACCTGCATGCCACCCATCGACCCGCCGATCACGGCCGCCCAGCGTTCGATCCCGAGACGATCGGCCACGGCGGCCTGGGTGCGCACCATGTCCCTGATCGACACCACCGGGAACCGCGGGCCCCAGGGCCGGCCGTCGTCGGGGTGCGGCGACGCCGGACCCGTCGTCCCCTGACAACCGCCGAGAACGTTCACGCACACCACGAACCAGCGGTCGGTGTCGAGCGGGCAGGCGGGACCGACGAAGGCGCCCCACCACCCCGGCGTGGGGTGGCCGTCGGCGAGCCCGCCGGCGGCATGGCTGTCGCCGGTGAGGGCGTGGCACACCAGCACGGCGTTGTCGTGGGCGGGAGACAACTCGCCCCAGGTCTCGAAGGCGATGGCCATCCCCTGGAGGAGGCCGCCGCCCTCGAGGGCGAAGGGTCGGTGGGCCGGGTAGGAAACGAACCGGCGGTGTCCGACCGGGTCGCCGGGGCGCCACGCACCCGTCACCGGCAGGGCGCTGGCGTGCGCCCGCCGGAACCCGACGTCGGGCTCGGTCATCGGCCGGGGTGCGGCCGCCGTCCCTGCCGCATTGGTGGAGTGTATGGATCGCGCCATCGCCGTCTGCCTGCCGGTTCGTCGGGCCGGACAGCGGGCGGTGCGTCCCCCGGAGGGGTACGGACACTTGGTTGCCCCCGAGGGAGCCGCATCCCCGGTGTCCCGGGATGGCACCTTGGCTGTCCGAACCAGGTTGCCGGGCCCCGCTCCGGAGAGCGGAACCGCTCCTGATGTCTCCGTCACGCTAGCCCGGCACCACCGGGCGGGGTCCAGTCGGATGGGTCGTCGCCGAACGCCGTGCTCGCCGCCCGGCGCCGGATGCCACGCCGGTCAGCCGGCCCGCTCTCGCCACCAGGCCGTCAGAGACGGCGGCGTGGCGTAGGCGGCCGCTGCGGCCTCCAGGAACCGGTCGCACGCCGCCGGTGACGGCGGTCCGGTCGCGAGCACGCACACGGCGGCCGCCGCCTCGTCCCACGCGCTGCGGTCGATCGGCAGCGGCAAGGACAGGAGGTCGGGCGCGGCCACCTTGAGGGCGCCGCTGGCGAGGGCCGTACCGGGGGCCCGGCCGAGCAGCCAGGCCGTGGCCGCCGGGGAGGCGACGGCCGCCGCCAATCGCCACAGGTCGGCGGCGTCATGCGGCAGCACCGACACGACCGGGACCGACGGGACCCACGACCCCGCCTCGTCCACGGCGGCCTCCGCGACGCGCGTCTGCGTGGCGAGCACCAGCTTGGGAACCCGGGTGCGTGCCACCCAACTCCGGGCGGCGCGCCCGCCGGCGCGCTCGAGCTCGGCGAGGTCGACCACCGGGGCCCGCCACGTGCGCTTGGCGAACCGGGCGGGGCGCGCTCCCCACGAACAACCCAGCCAGTCGATGAGCCCGCTGGTCACCAGCGGCGCCATCACGGCGTCGCCGGCGGCGTGCTCGCGCACCACGTCGACGAGGCCGTAGTACTCGCCCCGGAAGCCTGCGACCACGGTCGCGAGGTCGCCGATCGTGCCGGTCGAGGTCATCCGCACCCGGGGGACGCCGACCGCAGCGGCGAAGCGCTCGGACCAAGCGTTGGGCTCGCCGTTTCGACCCTCGGGACCCACCTCCAGCACCGGCGCGCAGACACGCACCGACGCCGCGAACACGGGCCGCTCGTCGACCCAGATGTCGAGCAGCCGGGCCCGCTCGTCGACCGCGGACCGGACGGCGGCCGCGTCGCGGGCCCCGACCAGCGACTGGGGCTCGACCAGCGCCACCCGGCCCCCCGGGCGGGTCAGGTCGCATCCCGCCAGGAGGAACAGCCAGGCGGCGTCGGTGTAGGCCCGGACCGCAGACCCGAAGCGCCTCCGCAAGCGCGCCTGCTGGTCGGGCGTGCGGGCCGTGGCTCGCCCGAGTTGGTTCTGGAACGGCGGGTTGCCCACCACCACGTCGAAGCCGGCGGCGGGCCGATCCGGCCACGCCGCGCCACCGTCGGCCAGCGCGTCGGCGACCACGAGCCGCCCGGGCGGCGGCGCCTCACCGGCCCACAGCGCCAGCGCGGCCTCCGCCACCGCCAAGCCCACGGGATCGATGTCCGCCCCCCACAGCAGGTGGCGGACCACGCGGCGACGGTCGGCGCCCCGGCGATGCAGCCGCCGGGCCGCGGCCACCAGGAAGGCACCGCCGCCGCACGCCGGATCGCAGACCGTCACCGCCGGCGTCGCTCCCAGGCCCTCGAGCGCCCGGGCCACCAGGCGATCCGCCAGCCAACGGGGGGTGACGTGCAGCCCGTTGGCGCGCCGCTGGTCGGCTGCGGTCGCCGCCTCGAGGGCGGCGGCCAGGTCGGCTCCGGGAGCGACGGCGGGCTCGGCGACGGCATCGTCGACCTCCGGGCGGCCGCCCGCCAGCGCCCACAGCCGCAGGTCTCCCGGCAGGCGCCGCCTCGTCGCCGCGGCCAACCGGACCGCGACGGCGGCCACGGCACGCGCGCGCTCCCGCTCGTCGCCGGCGCTACCCACCGGCTCGCTCCCGAGGCAATCGCCGTCGTTCGGGCGGGGCGGAGGCAACGGCGAACGGCTTCCGTGCGTCATTGCCTCACGCCCGGGTGAGCGTTCCTCATTGCCTCGAGATGGCGACCGCGACGTGGCATCTTCCGTGCCGACGGTACCGTCGATTCCGTGGCCGACCAGGACACGACCGACGGCGACGTCCCTACCGATCCGGGCGTCACGGTGGAACGGGTCGACGCCGCCGTCACCTATCCGTTGCGCCAGCGGGTGCTCCGGCCGGGTCAACCGCCCGGTGCGGCCCGCTTCGCGATCGACGACGACCGGTCCAGCGCGTCGTTTGCCGCACGAGCGCCCGACGGCGACGTGGTGGCCACCGCCGTCGTATATCCCGAGCCCTGCCCCTGGCTCCCCGACCGACCCGGCGCCTGGCGGCTGCGAGGCATGGCGACCGCACCCGACCGCCGGGGCCGGGGCATCGGTACCCAGGTCCTGCGCACGGCGCTCGCCCACGTGGTCGCCGCCGGCGGCGACCTCGTGTGGTGCAACGCTCGGGTGCCCGCCCGGCGGCTCTACGAGCGGGCCGGGTTCCGGGCGCACGGAGATCCGTGGGACGAGCCCCTGATCGGGCCCCACATCGCCATGTGGCTCGACCTCGTTCGCGTCCCCGGGCGCCAACCCCCGTAGCCTCGACCCGATGCGCTGGACGATCCACGGCGAGCGCCCCCTGTACGACTCGGAGTGGCTGCGGCTCGTGCTGGTGGACATCGAGGTCCCGGGCGGTGCGCGCTTCGACCACCACGTCGTGCGCTACCCACAGCCGGCGGCGGGGACGACCGTCCGCGACCCCGACCGGGGGGTGCTCCTCATCTGGCGCCACCGCTTCATCACCGACACGTGGGGCTGGGAGATCCCGGCGGGGCGCATCGAACCGGGAGAGTCGCCCGAGCAGGCCGCGGTGCGG
>JBOGHG010000311.1:0-4455 GCA_050744525.1 Acidimicrobiales bacterium
TCGTCGCCGCACCCGGCCGCCAGCGCCAGCGCGCCGGCGAGGGCAAGGGCGGCAATCCTGGGGATTCGTCTCACGGTGCTCCTCCTGTCGGCTCGAGGGATGGCTTGTGCGCCGACCGGGCACCGTGCCCCGTCGCACAAAGAGCCCTGTCCTCGAGGGTTTCGTGCGCCCGCGGGCCAGGCGACCTGGCTCGTCCTCGTTCGAGGCATCACAGTTGCGGGACAGCGCCGGGATGGACCGGACTTCGCTGGCTCGCGGGCTCGGTCCGAACCGTACTGGTTTTTCGGCCCTGCCCGTAACCTGATGCTCCGCATGTCCGAGCCCCCCGCCGAGAGCGCGGCGCGCCGCCGCACGTTCGCCATCATCAGCCACCCCGACGCGGGCAAGACCACCCTCACCGAGAAGTTCCTCCTCTACGGCGGAGCGGTGCAGGAGGCCGGTCAGGTCAAGGCCCGGGGAGAGCGGCGCCGCGCCCGGTCCGACTGGATGGAGCTCGAGCAGAAGCGTGGGATATCCATCACGTCGGCGGTCCTGCAGTTCCCCTACGGCGGCGACGTGCTGAACCTGCTCGACACCCCCGGGCACCGCGACTTCTCCGAGGACACCTATCGCGTGCTCGCCGCGGTCGACGCCGCGGTCATGGTCCTCGACGCCGCCAAGGGCATCGAGGCTCAGACGCTGAAGCTGTTCGAGGTGTGTCGGGCGCGCAACGTGCCGCTGCTCACGTTCCTCAACAAGTGGGACCGGCCCGGCCGCGACGGGCTGGAGCTGCTCGACGAGATCGAGGCCAGGCTCGACCTCCAGCCGGTGCCGGTGACCTGGCCCGTGGGCATCGCCGGCGACTTCCGGGGGCTCATCGACCGGCGGACCGGTCGCTTCGTGCGCTACGGGCGTACTGCCCACGGCGCCGCAGAGGCGATCGAGGAGAGCGTCGACCCCCAGAGCGCCGCTCGCGGTCCCGACGCGGAGGCGTGGCGGTCCGCGAGCGACGAGGTGGCGCTGCTCGAGGGGGTGGGTGGGGAGGTCGACGCTGACCTCTTCCTGGCGGGAGAGCAGACGCCGGTGTTCGTCGGTTCGGCGCTCACCAACTTCGGGGTCCGACCGTTGCTCGACGGCATCGTCGAACTGGCGCCGCCACCGATGCCGCGGTTCGACGTGGACGGGGCCGCCCGCAAGCTCGACGACCCCTTCTCGGCGTTCGTCTTCAAGGTGCAGGCCAACATGGACCCGGCGCATCGCGACCGGGTGGCGTTCGTGCGCGTCTGCTCGGGGCGGTTCGAGCGGGGCATGGTCGTGACCCACGAGCCGACCGGGAGGCCGTTCGCCACCAAGTACGCCCACTCGCTGTTCGGCCAGGAGCGTGACACGGTCGACGAGGCGTTCCCGGGTGACATCGTGGCGCTGGTCAACGCCACCGATGTGCGGGTGGGTGACACGCTCTACGTCGACGCGCCGGTCGAGTTCCCCCGCCTGCCGGAGTTCGCGCCCGAGCACTTCGTGACGGCCCGGGCTCGCGACACCGGCCGCTTCAAGCAGTTCCGCCGGGGGATCGCGGAGCTCGACGAGGAGGGCGTGGTGCAGGTGCTGCGGGATCGTGAGCAGGGTGACCAATCGCCCGTGTTGGCCGCCGTAGGCCCCATGCAGCTGGAGGTCGCGGCCTGGCGGCTCGAGCACGAGTTCGGTGCGGCCACCGAGCTGTCACCGACGGCGTACACGCTCGCCCGGCGAACCGACGAGGCATCGGAGGCCGCCCTGCGCGCCATGCCCGGAGTCCGGGTGCTGCTACGTGCCGACGGGGCGCTCTATGCGTTGTTCGAGAGCCCGTACTGGCTGGCGCGGGTCGAGTCCGAGAACCCCGAGCTGACGCTCGAGCGGCTGGTCGCCGAAGGCATGGCGGGCTGAGCAGCCGTTCAGCAGGTCGTGCGGTCCTGCGGTGGCTCCAGGTCGACCATGTAGCGCGCCACGGCCTCGTCGACGCACGACACGCCGCTGCCGACCACGGTGTGTCCCTCGCCCTCGTAGGTGAGGAGGACCCCGGACTCGAGCCGATCGGCGGTCCGCACGCCGGCCTCGTAGGGCGTTGCGGGATCTCCGGTCGTCGACACGACCACGATCGGGGGCGTGCCCGGGGCGGCCACCGCCCCCAACGGCTGCTCCTCGACCGGCCACATGGCACAGCGGACGTAGTCGTTGACGATGGGCTCGCCGAAGTGGGGTGCGTCGCGCGCCGCGGCGACACCTGCGGCCATCAGTTCGTCGGGCGATTCGGGCCATTCGAAGTCGAGGCAGTTCACCGCGAAGTAGATGTCGAAGTCGGCAACGCCGACGTATTGGTCGGCCAGCTCCACCATGCCGGAGCCGTCGCCGTCGAGGCCTGCGGCGATGGCGTCGGCGAGCCGGGGCCACAGGGCCTGGCTGTAGAGCGGCAGGGCCAGCCCCGTCGACAGCTCGCCGGGACCGAGGTCGCGGGGCGAGCCCGGGATCGGCTCCTCCTCGACGCGGGCGCTCAGCTCGTCGAGGGCGGCCGTGGCGTCGGGGGCGATCGGGCACGACGGGTCGGCATCGCAATCCTCGGCGAAGGCGGCAAAGGCGTCCTCGAAGCCGCGTGACTGCTCGGCGGCCAGCTCCGTGCCGCTCGGGCCCAGCTCGAGCACCCCGTCGATCACCATGGCCCGCACCCGATCGGGGAACAGGTCGGCGAGCACCTGGCCGATGGCGGTGCCGTAGCTGAAGCCGAGGTAGTTGAGCTGCTCGTCGCCCATCGCGGCGCGGACGGCGTCGATGTCACGGGCGACGTCGGCGGTACCGAGGTGGGACAGCAGGTCTCCTGCCGCCGTCTCGCAGCCGTCGATGTAGGCGGAGCTGACGTCGAGCAACGTGGTCTCGTCCTCGGGCGAGTCGATGGAGTAATCGACGCCGTAGAGCTCGGTGAAGTCGCCGCCGCAGTCGATGTCGCTGGCGCCCAGGCCCCGTGGGTCGACGCCGACGATGTCGAAGTGCTCGGTGATGTCGTCCGGCAGGGAGGGGGCGAGGGCCGTGGCGAAGTCGGTGGCGGTGCCTCCCGGTCCGCCGGGGTTCACGAACAGCGCCCCGATGCGGTCGTCGCCGCCGGCGGGGACCCGGGCGACGCTCAGGGTGAGCGTGTCGCCCTCTGGCTGGTCGTAGTCGACCGGCACGTCGAGCGTGGTGCACTCTGCGTCACCGCCGCACTCCTGCCAGTCGAGCGTGTCGGTGCCGGCGGTCGCGTCGTCCGCGTCGTCGCGCGCCTCGGGGGCGGACGGCTCGTCCCCGCCGCTACCGTTGCCTGCCTCGACCAGCGGGTTCTCGTCGGCCTCGCTGGCGCAGGCGGCGGCCAGCAGGGCCAGGCAGGCTGTCAGGGCGAGCGCGATTCGGTGCACCGACCGACGGTATCCGCAGGGGGCCGCCGCGGTGAGGTCGGCCCGCGGGCCTATCCGTCGGTGCGCTCAGGAGAGGAGCAACCACTCCCGGGGCGGGACACCGGACTCGTGGATCTGCGCCGCGATGTCGCGCCCCACGTAGCGCAGGTGCCAGGGCTCGAACCCGTAGCAGCTGCGGTCCTGCGCGTCGGCCGGGTAGCTGAGCACGAACCCGTATTCGTGGGCCTGGGCGGCGATCCACTGGCCGGTCAGTGTCTCGGCGAACGCGGTGCTGAGCTCGCCTGCGTCGGGGCTGAGGACATCGATCGCGGTACCGAGCTGGTGCTCGCTGTGGCCCGGCCGCGCGACCCCGGCGGCGGCACGTGCCCCGCCCACCCGTTCGACCTCGTCCTCGAACAGACCTTGCTGGTAAGCGAAGCTGCGGTACGCCGATATGACGACGATCGGCGTGCCGTTCGCCTCGGCCGCCTCGCGGAGCGCCGCGAGATCGAGGATGACGAGCTCGCGGACCCGGTCGAGCTGGGCGAAGCCGGCGGCCGTCACCTCCACCAGGTCGCCCGGGGCGAAGTCGGGCGGGAGCGCACGATTGGTGTCGACGACGATCGTCGCCCAGTCGGAGAGGGGGTCGCCCACGGCGGGCTCGTCCCCCTGGCTGCACGCCGGGATCGTCGGGGCCGAGGCCGTCGCTGAGGTGGTCGTCGTCTCGATCGCCAGGCTCGCGTCGGCGGTCAGCGTCGAGCCGTCCGAGACCCGGGTCGAGTCCCATGTCGCCCACAGCCCGACGCCGACCGCGGCGATGACGATCACGACGGCCAGGGCGGCGATCCATCCCCTCACGTAGGCGAAACCTATGTCGCGGGCCCCGGCCTCGCGGTGACACTCCCACCGGCCGGCCGCCGGCCTTCACCCATGGGCAACGCGCTGCGGCCGCCGGCGGCGGCTCGGTACGCTGGTCGCTCTCAAGCGCCATCGCACTGGCCCGGGGGACGTAGCTCAGTTGGCTAGAGCACCTGCTTTGCAAGCAGGGGGTCGTGGGTTCGAGTCCCATCGTCTCCAC
>JBOGHG010000312.1:0-4444 GCA_050744525.1 Acidimicrobiales bacterium
CCGCTGTCGGTCCCGACCCTCTGGAACTGCTCTTCGTTCATGGGAGAACCCGCCGAGTCATCGACCTCACCTCGAGTGGAAGCTGCCGGCCCACGGGATGTGCCCCGACGACGCTATCAACCGACGCGCCGGGCTGGACGGTTGGCCATCAGCCATCGCCATCCTCGTCCGCGAGGCCGGCAAGGACGGTTTCGGCCGCGTCGCCCATCGCGGCGAGCTGGCGGGGCGTGAGCCGGTCGACGAACAGACGCCGCACGGCCTCGACGTGGCGGGGAGCGGCGGCCTCGATGGCGGCGCGCCCTTGCTTCGTGACGACGACATCGGCGCCGCGGCGGTCGTCGTCGCACCTCTCCTTGGTCACGAGCCCGCGTGCGACCATTCGTGCCACGTGATGGGAGAGCCGGCTCTTCTCCCAGCCGAGTATGGCGGCGAGCTCGAAGAGCCGGACTCGTGCATCGGGCCGGTCGGTCAGCGCCACCAGGACGACGTAGTCCGGATACGAGAGGTCGGAGGTCGCGGCGAGGTCACGGGCGAGTAGGCCCGTGAGGCGCATCTGCATGAACTGCAGGGCACGCCATGCCCTTTCCTCCCGTTCGTCGAGCCAGCGCACGTCGTTCACTGGATCATGCTACCGGGAATAGTGGACGTGTCATCAATGTTGGATGACGTGTCAACCATCACCACCGGAGTCCACCAAAGGAACCGCCATGGCCTTCTCTCCCCTCCGCCTCAACCATGCCGTGCTGTTCGTCGCCGACCTCGAGCGCGCCGTCCGCTTCTACCGCGACACCTTCGGCATGGAGATCATCGCCCGCGAACCGCGTGCCGACGCCGCGTTCCTGCGGCTTCCGCGGTCGGGCAACCACCACGACCTCGGGCTCTTCGGGGTGAGCACCGCCGGTGGCCCCAAGGGCCGCGGCGCCATCGGCCTGTACCACCTCGCCTGGCAGGTCGACACCATCGATGAGCTCGCCGAAGCCCGCAGGGTGCTCTTCGACGTCGGCGCCTACACGGGCCAATCGAGCCATGGCGCGACCAAGAGCGTCTACGGCGCCGACCCTGACGGCAACGAGTTCGAGATCATGTGGATGCTGCCCCGCGAGGACTGGGGCGCCTACGAACACGCCGCCCCCATCGACCGGCTCGACCTCGCTGCGGAGGTCGGTCGCTGGTCAGGAGTCCGCACCGCGGCGGGGGTCACCCCAGAGCCGGCGCCGAGCATCCCCGTACCCTGAGCTGGAGGTCCGACCGGAGACCAGCGTCGTTCGGCCGACCTAGTCGTGTCCCTCGGCGGCGTCGGCGTCGGCCTTGGTCTGGTGCACGGTCCCGGCCGGGTGCTCGGGGGGCGCGTACACGGTGAAGAGGCGCAACGGGGCGGAGCCGGTGTTGCGGAAGTTGTGCCGGGTGCCGGCGGGCACGAAGGCAAGGCTGTCGGGCCCCACCGGACTGGTCTCGCCCGTGACGATGGCCTCGCCGTCGCCCTCGACGAACACGAGGACCTGGTCGACGTCGTGGTGGACCTCCTCGCCGATCTCCCCGCCGGGCGGGATGGTCATCAGGACGACCTGGCTGTGTTCGCCGGTGACGACCTCCCGGCGGAAGGCCTCGTTCTGCTTCGCTCGAGCGACGATGTCGTCGTTGATGGCTGGCATCGGCTCATCCTCCATCATCCGCGCGGCCCTGACCGGGCGCATCTGTTCCGAACGCTTGGCGCCCCCACGAGCATGCCGGCCAAAGTCAGTCAGTGCTCCGCGAGGAGGGACCCGTAGCCGGCCACCTGGTGGGGGATCCCGTGGAAGCGCAGCACTTCCCACGCCATGGCGGTGTTCACGTGCAGGACGGGCTTGCCGAGCCACCACTCGGCCGCCGCTGCTGCATGCGCCATCGCGAGGTTGGTGCCCGGCTGGACGACGGCGTCGATGCGGTCGGAGTCCACGGCGTCGAGGGCACCACGGATCTCCGACCGGTCGATCTGGGCGATGCCGAGCGTGCTCGTGGCCAGGAAGCTGTGGTCGGCCTCGACGCCGAACCTGCTGGCGGTGAAGTAGCCGACAGCCTCGCGGTGCACCGCGGGTTGGAATGGGCTGATGACGGCGATCCGCTCGGCGCCCACCGTGTGGAGAGCGGCCACCAGGGCAGCGGGACCCGAGGTGACCGGGACGCCGGCGGCCGCCTGCAGGCGGCTGCGAAGGTCAGCGTCGGCGTCGGGACCCCCGACCATGCTCATGGCCGACATGCCGAGGGCCAAGTGGTCCGGACGGCAAGTGAGCAGATTGTCGAGTGTCGGTTCGAGGGCGGCCATCATCTGTTCGTTGAGGTACAGATATCCCTCATCGGTGCCGACCTCGGTCCTGGTAACGAGCATCCGGCCGACATGGACGGTGACACCGTCGGGGAGCACGCTCCAGAGCTCGGGCTCCGCGACCGTGTTCGTCGACGGGATCAGGACGCCGATCTTGAGCCTGTTCACGGCGGGCCAGCCCTGCTCGTACCTTCCTCGATCCACGCCCGGACGCGGTCGGGGCGCACCGGGAGCGTGTGCACCCTCGCTGGCGTGAGCGGCCGTATTGCGTCCTCGACGGCCGCGGCGATGAGCGCGCCGGGGCTGATCGCCCCGCCCTCGCCCATGCCCTTGATGCCCCAGACGGTGAAGGGCGAAGGGGTCTCGAGGTGGTGGATCTCCATGGGGGGCACCTCGGTGCTCCCGGGAACGAGATAGTCCATGAACGTCGTCGTTCGGGGTTGGCCCGTCTCGTCGTACACGTACTCCTCGAAGAGGGCCGACCCCAGGCCCTGGGCCACACCGCCGCGGATCTGCCCGTCGACGATCATGGGGTTGATCATCCTGCCGCAGTCCTCGACGACGACCAGCTTGTGGATCGAGACGGCCCCGGTGGGCACGTCGACCTCGACGACGGCCACCAGCGCAGCGTTGCTGAAGGTACCGACGCCCGGCGCGGCGTCGTAGGTCCTGGTCGACATCAGCATCGGCTGCTCGCCGGCCGGGAGCAACTGGGGAGTGTGGTACGTGGCCCGGGCGATGTCGGCCACGTCGATCCCCGATGCCCGATAGCCGCGTACGTGGGCGCGTCCCGCCTCGATGACGATGTCCTGCGGGGCCGCCTCGAGCAGGTGGGCGGCGATGCGCTCCAGTTGGTGGCGCACGTCTGCGGCGGCCAGCTGGGTGGACCCACCGCACAGCACTGCCGAGCGGCTGGCAAACGTGCCCATGCCGTAAGGGAGCTGGGACGTGTCGCCGAACGCGACCCGCACCACGTCGAGGTCGACGCCGAGGGTCTCGGCCGCGACCTGGGCGACCGTCGTCTCGAGACCCTGGCCGTGCGAGTGGGCGGAGATGTGCACGGTCACGTGCCCGGTGGGTGCGATCTCGACCGAGCTGGTCTCGAAGCCGAACGTGATCGGGATTCCCCGCTTCTTGAACTCCTCCCACGTGTGCGCGGTCTGCTCGGTATAGGTGGCCACACCGATGCCGATGTAGCGGCCCTGCTCCCGCGCCCGGCGCTGCTCGTCCCGCAGCGCGTCGTAGTCTGCGTGGTCGAGCGCCGCGTCGAGCGCCTCGACGAACGAGCCGGAGTCGTAGACCATGCCGGTGACGGACGTGTAGGGGAACTCCTCGGCCCGCACGAGGTTGCGCCGGCGCACCTCCGCGCCGTCGACCCCGACGTGCTCGGCCACCGCATCCATCGTGCGCTCGATGGTGAAGCAGGCGGCCGGCCTCGACACCCCCCGGTAGGCACCCAGCGGGCACTTGTTGGTGGCCACCGACACGGCGTCGACCCAGTAGTTCCGGATCCGGTAGGGACCCGGGAGGATGCCCATGGCCATGCCGGCGTCCATCGACGCGGTGAGCGGCCATAGCGAGTACGCGCCGCAGTCGACGACAATCCTCGCCTTCAGGGCCCGGACGACCCCGTCTTCGTCGAAGCCGACCTCCACGTCGTGGTAGTGCTCACGTGAGTGGCTCGATGCCAGCATGTGCTCGCGGCGGTCCTCGATCCATTTCACCGGTCGGTGCAGCCGCATGGCGA
This sequence comes from Acidimicrobiales bacterium, assembly GCA_050744525.1. Classification (GTDB taxonomy): domain Bacteria; phylum Actinomycetota; class Acidimicrobiia; order Acidimicrobiales; family VFJN01; genus DASQUK01. The sequence goes on from JBOGHG010000312.1 coordinate 4,050, forward strand.
GCAGCGAGCAGGCGATCTCCTCGGGGTACATCGGGTGCTTCACCCCGAAGCCACCGCCGACGTCGGGCGAGACCACCTGCACCTGGTGCTCCGGGAGGCGGAGCACCTCGGCCAACCCGGTCCGCAGGAGGTAGGGAGCTTGGGTCGAACAGTGGACGACCAGGCGCCCGAGTCGGGCGTCCCACTCGGCCACGCACCCGCGGGTCTCCATCGGCATGCCCGAGTGGCGAGCCATCTCGAGGCGGAGCGAGAGTCGGTGCGGGCAGTGCGCGAGGGCGTCGTCGAAGCCGTCCGTCTCGATGTGGCGGCGAAGGAAGCAGTTGTCGGACCAGGTCTCGTGTATGCGGGCCGCACCAGGCGCGAGCGCGGCGTCGACCGAGGCGACGGCAGGGAGG